>PFUD01000086.1 GCA_002789915.1 Comamonadaceae bacterium CG_4_9_14_3_um_filter_60_33
TCACCATTTGTGAAGGGCTGCGCGCCGACATCGTGGCCCGTGGCGTGCCCAGTGCCAAAGTCACCGTCATTCCCAACGCGGTGAACCTGAACGCCTTCAGCCTGGGCAGCCCGCCAGACCCGGCTTTGCTTGCCAAGCACAACCTCACCGGCTGCACCGTGATCGGCTTTATCGGCTCGTTTTATGCCTACGAAGGGCTTGATTTGTTGCTGGCAGCGCTGCCAACCCTGCTCAAGGCCCGCCCGGATGTCAAAGTGCTGCTGGTGGGCGGCGGTGTGCAAGAGACCAACTTGCGCCAGCAAGCCCAAGCGCTCGGCGTAGCCGACAAAGTGGTGTTTACCGGCCGCGTGCCGCACCAGGATGTGAACCGGTATTACGACCTCATCGACGTGCTGGCCTACCCGCGCCACCCCATGCGCCTGACCGAGTTGGTGACCCCGCTCAAACCGCTGGAGGCCATGGCCCAGGGCCAGTTGTTTGTGGCGTCCGATGTGGGCGGCCACAAAGAGCTCATCGAGCACAACAAGACCGGCGTGCTGTTCAAGGCCGGCAGTGCCGACGCCCTGGCGCAGGCGCTGCTGGGCCTGCTCAACAACCCCGCCCTGTGGCCCGTGCTCAAAGCCAACGGCCGCGAGTTTGTGGAGAACGTCCGCAACTGGAAAAACAGCGTGGCCAATTACGTGGCGCCTTATGAACGTCTCACTCCCAGCAAGAAACGATAAATTACGGCATCAAACCTGACGAGCTTGCACATGGGCGGTTCAGTACATTATGGTCATATTATTCAGATAGTAGTAATATTACATAACGTTAAATAATTGATTCATAATTCGTACCCATGACACCCATGACACCCATGACCGAACCGTTTTCCTATCGACGCGAGTCGCTGGCACAAAGCTATTGCGACGCGCTTGAGGGGCGTGGCTTGCTTGACGCGACCTCGGGGCTTTTTCTGGCAGCGCCGCGGCGCACTGGCAAATCCACTTTTTTACGTGAAGACCTGATACCCGCCATGATGCAGCGCGGCTGGGAGCCGCTGTATGTTGACCTCTGGTCTGATCGCGCCCAGGACCCGGCTGAGCTGATTGTTTCTGTGGTGCGCAATGCGCTCAATCGCTACGATGGCCCGGTCCTCAAGGCGGCCAAAAAAGTTGGCCTTGACAAAGTCAGCGTGCTGGGTAGCTTGTCGCTCGACCTGTCAAAAATCGGTCAGCCCGGCGGAGCCACGTTGGCAGATGCCCTAGAAACACTGCAACAACAAAGCGGCAAGTGTCTTGCCTTACTGGTGGACGAAGCACAACATGCGCTGTCAACCAAAGATGGCACCAACGCCATGTTTGCCATCAAGGCCGCCCGCGACCGGCTTAACCAAGGTACCCGGGTGCGTGGGCTGCATCTAGTTCTGACCGGCTCGAACCGTGACAAGTTGGCGCACTTGGTGCTGCGCAAAAACGAGCCATTTTTTGGCGCAGGCATCACCCGGTTTCCGTTGTTGGATCGGGGGTTTGTAGAGGCTTATGCGCAATGGCTGAAACCCCAATTTGCCGATGGCAGGGAGTTTTCTGTAGACACGCTGGAGCGTGCATTTGAGTTGGTGGGGCGCAGGCCTGAAATGCTCAAACGATTGGTGGGCGAGAGCGTGGCCGAGTTGGGGGGTGCGCCAGCGCTTGACGAACTCATTGCGCGCAACGCACGGCAACTGCAAGATCGGTCATGGCGGGAGTTTGAATCCACCTATAACGCGCTGCCGCCACCCCAGCGGGCCGTGCTTGATGCCATCGCCAGACTCTCGCCGGGCTATGAGCCTTTTTCTGAAGCGTCATTTGAGGCCTATCAGCTTGCGCTGGGCAAGCCCTTGAACAATTCTGCCGTTCAAAGCGCGCTGGATGCCCTACGGGAAAAAGAACTGATCTGGCGCGCTGGCCGTGGCGACTATGCCTTTGAAGACGACGGCCTGCGCGCCTGGTACCTTGAGAAATTCCAACATCATGTCCAACAACAAAATTAACCCCAAAAAAATCCTCATCGTTTTCGGCACCCGTCCCGAGGCCATCAAAATGGCGCCGGTGGTCAAGGGCTTTCAGGCGGCCGCGCCACAGATTCAAACCGTAGTGTGCGTCACCGCGCAGCACCGCGAGATGCTCGACCAGGTCCTCAAGCTTTTTGACATCAGCCCTGAGCACGACCTCAACATCATGAAACCCGGGCAAGACCTGTTCGACATCACCTGCAACATCCTGGCCGGCCTCAAGCCCGTGCTGGCCGCGGAAAAGCCCGACCTGGTGCTGGTGCACGGCGACACGACCACCACGCTGGCCGCCAGCCTGGCCGCTTACTATGGAGGCGTGCCGGTGGGCCATGTGGAAGCAGGCCTGCGGACCGGCAACAAGCGTGCGCCGTTCCCCGAGGAAATCAACCGCCGGCTCACCGGCGCCATTGCCGACCTGCACTTTGCCCCCACCGAAGCCGCGCGCGCCAACCTGCTGCGCGAAGGCGTTGACCCGGCCACCATTTTTGTCACTGGCAACACCGTCATCGACGCCTTGCTGGCCGTCACCCAACGGCTGCAAACCCAGCCCGAGATCAACGCCGGGTTTGATGAACAGTTCAAGTTTCTCGATGCCAGCAAAAAACTCATTTTGGTCACCGGCCACCGCCGTGAAAACTTTGGTGAGGGCTTTGAGCACATTTGCAACGCCCTGGCCGACATCGCCGCCAGCGCGCCAGACGTCGAAATTTTGTACCCGGTGCACCTCAACCCCAACGTGCGCAAACCCGTGGCTGACATCCTGGCGTCACGCCACCTGGCTAACGTGCATCTGATCGACCCAGTGGACTACCTGCCCTTTGTTTACCTCATGAACCGCGCCCACCTCATCATCACCGACAGCGGCGGCGTGCAAGAAGAAGCACCCTCGCTGGGCAAACCAGTGTTGGTTATGCGCGACACCACCGAGCGCCCCGAGGCCGTGGCCGCCGGCACCGTCAAGCTGGTGGGCACGTCGCGCGCAGCCATCGTCAAAGAAGCCATGAACCTGTTGCAAAATCCGGTTGATTATTTGCGCATGTCGCAAGCCCACAACCCTTACGGCGACGGCCAGGCGGTCGGGCGCATTGTTCAAACTGTTTTATCCATCCAAGGGAATTAAAAATGGCACGTCTCAGTCAAAAAATCATCGTCATGGGCCTGGGCTACATCGGCCTGCCCACCGCCTCCATGCTGGCCACCAAAGGGCACCAGGTGCTGGGTGTGGATGTGAATCAAAACGCGGTGGACACCATCAACTCCGGGCGCATCCACATCATCGAGCCCGACCTCGACATTCTGGTGCGCTCTGCTGTCAACAGCGGCAACCTGAAGGCGTCCATGACGCCCGAAGAGGGCGACACCTTCATCATCGCCGTGCCCACGCCGTTCATGGAAGTCGATGGCAACCCCAAGGCGCCCGACCTGAGCTATGTGGAGTCTGCCACCCGCGCCATCGTGCCGGTTTTGCGCCCGGGCAACCTGGTCATTCTCGAATCGACCTCGCCGGTCGGCACCACCGAACTCATTTACAAGATCATCGTTGAAATGCGCCCCGAGCTTGACGGCAAAATCCACGCGGCGCACTGCCCCGAGCGCGTGCTGCCTGGCCACATCCTGCGCGAACTGGTGGACAACGACCGCATCGTCGGTGGCATGACCAAGGCCGCGAACGAACAGGCCCAAGAACTTTACAAAAGCTTTTGCAACGGTGCCATTTTGCTCACCGACAGCAAAACCGCCGAACTCTCCAAACTGGTCGAAAACTCGTTCCGCGACGTCAACATCGCCTTCGCCAACGAGCTGTCGGTCATCTGCGATCACCTGGGCATTAACGTGTGGGAAACCATCGCCCTGGCCAACCGGCATCCGCGCGTCAACATTTTGCAGCCCGGCCCCGGCGTGGGCGGCCACTGTATTGCGGTTGACCCTTGGTTCATCGTGTCAAGCGCACCCGCGCAGGCGCGCCTGATCAAAACCGCCCGCGAGGTCAACGACGCCAAACCCCATTGGGTCATCGACAAGGTCAAGGCCAAGGCCGCGCGCTTCAAAGAGCCCGTTATTGGTTGCCTGGGCATCACCTTCAAGGCCAATATTGACGACATGCGCGAATCCCCCTCGCTCGACATCGTCAAAGACCTGCTGGCCCAAAACGTTGGCAAAATTCTGGTCTGCGACCCCAATGTGCAGCCTGGCAAAGTCAGCTTTCCGCTGGTTGACCTCAAGCAAGTACTCAAAGAAGCCGACATCCTGCTGCTGCTGGTGGACCACACCGAGTTCAAGGAGATCGACCTTGACACCATCCGGGACAAGGTGGTGATCGACACCCGCGGGGTGCTGCGCTGAGCCGCCTTGTTGTCATCATGGCGGGCCCGTTGCCGCCTGCTGTCGGCGGCATGGCTTCAGTGATCGGCGCGTTGAGCGCATCGTCACTGGCGCAGAAAGTCGATTTGCAGTTGTTTCAGACCGGCAAGACCACGCCAGAAGGTCGCACCGTGTGGCAGGGTGCGCGCACACGTCTTCAAGTTATCCAGGATTTTTGGTGTTTGTTAAGCCGGCAGCCGCGCCCACTGGTCCACATTCACACCTGCAGCGGCTTCACCTACTTCCTCGACGGCATCTTTTTGACCATCGCACGGCTGCGCGGCGCGCCGACCGTGTTGCATATTCATGGCGCGCGCTTCGACACTTTTCTGGATGGGCTGGGCCTTGTGCAGCGCACGGTGGCGCGCTGGCTGGCGCGTCAAGCCCGAGCGGTTGTTGTGCTCTCGGACGATTGGCGCATTCGCCTGAACAGCCGCTTGCCCGGTGCGCGTCTGCATGTGGTGGCGAACGGTGTGCCTTCTGTTGGCGCTCGCCTGGTGAAAGCCGCTGGCGCAACACCACAATTTCTTTTTCTCGGAAATCTCGGCCGACGCAAAGGCGTTCATGTGCTACTTGCCGCTGCCGCGTTGGCCAAAAACGATTGGGTGGTCGATCTGGCCGGTGGTGAAGAAGAGTCCGGTTTCACTGAATGGACGCGCGGCGAAATCAAACGCCTGGGACTCGCCGGTCGGTTGCGACTTCTGGGGCCCGTGGTTGGTGATGCAAAGACCAAACTTTTGCAGTCTGCTGACGGGTTCGTGTTGCCGTCGCTGGCTGAGGGTCTGCCCATGGCGCTTCTCGAAGCCATGGCCGCCCGCTTGCCTGTGGTGGTCACGGCGGTTGGCGCCATGCCTGAAGTGGTACACGACGGAGACCAAGGCTACCTCATACCGCCAGAAGATGCGCCCGCTTTGGCTGATGCGCTTGACCGTCTTAGCGCGAACCCCCAAGCACGTCAGCAAATGGGCGAATCGGCCTACCGAACCTGCGAGCAGGCCTATGGCGTCGAACGCATGGTGGACGCGCTGCTCAAGGTCTATTCCCAACTACCCACTGGCGTGACGCGATGAAAGGCACTTCCGTTTACACCCGATTCGTATCTGGCGTGCTTTTTCCTCTGCATGAGCGCTTGAAGCACCACGCAACAGTGGCCGTTCTTCGTGAGATGGAAGACACCCAATGGTGGCCTGCCGAACGGCTTCAGGCCCTACAGGTGGATCGCCTGCGCGCGCTGCTGGTCGATGCCGGTCAGCATGTGCCGTATTACCGCAATCTGTTTGAGCAATCCGGGTTTGACCCAGCCAGCATCAACAGCCTTGCCGACCTGCAACGCCTGCCGTTTTTGACCAAGTTGGTCATTCGCGCCAACACCGAGGCACTCAAACACGCCCAGGCCAATGGGCTGTCGCGTTTCAATACAGGTGGTTCATCGGGTGAGCCACTGGTTTTTTTCATCGGCTCCAAGCGCGTCAGCCATGATGTGGCAGCCAAGTGGCGCGCCACCCGCTGGTGGGGGGTGGACATTGGCGACCCCGAAATTGTTCTTTGGGGTTCGCCCATTGAATTGCACGTGCAAGACCGCGTTCGGCAAATTCGTGACCGCCTGATCCGCACACAACTGCTTCCGGCTTTCGAAATGTCAGAGCAAAAGCTCGACCAATTTCTTGCCACCATCCGCAGCAAAAGTCCAAAAATGCTTTTTGGCTACCCGTCGGCGCTGTCGCTTTTGGCACGGCATGCCGAAAAGAGAGGGGTGCCTATGAACAAGCTTGGCATCAAGGTCGCCTTTGTCACGGCCGAAAAATTGTATGAAGATCAGCGCGCCACCATCAGCCGCGTATTCGGCTGCCCCGTCGCCAATGGTTACGGCAGCCGCGATGCGGGTTTCATTGCCCACGAATGCCCGTCTGGTGGCATGCATATCACGGCAGAAGACATCATTGTTGAACTGATTGATGCAGATGGCCACGCCGTCCCGGTGGGAACGCCCGGCGAAATTGTGGTGACTCATCTGGCAACGCAAGATTTCCCCTTTATTCGCTACCGCACCGGAGATATCGCCGTGCTGGATGATCAGCAATGCACCTGTGGCCGCGGGCTACCCCTGTTGCGCGAGATTCAAGGCCGCTCCAACGACTTTGTTGTGGCGTCCAACGGCACCATCATGCAGGGTGCGGCACTCACTTATTTGATTCGAGACATGCAGGGCATCGAGGCTTTCAAGATCGTGCAGGAAAGCCTGCAACTCACCAGAGTTTTCCTTGTTGTGGGGAGTTCTTTTGATCACTCGCGCAGCAGCGAAATAGTGGCCAGTTTCAGGCGCCGCCTGGGTGAGCAAGTCAACATACAGATTGAATTTGTGGATGAAATAAAACCCGAGAAATCAGGCAAGTACCGTTACATCATCAGTCACGTGGCTGACTTAGCCAAAGGTACAACCACACCATGCTGAACCTCATATGTGCGCGCAGTAAGGAGAACGCCTGTGCGTGACACGCTGCTCATAGCAGTTCTTGCTTATTTTCTGGCACGCTCGTTCAGTCGGCCCTGGATCGGCGTTCTCGTCTGGACGTGGCTGAGCATCATGAACCCGCACCAGTTAGGTTATTTTGTGAGGACTCTGCCCTTGGCAGCGACGGCAGTTGCCGTCGTCCTCGCCGGCCTGCTATTTAGCCGTGAGGGCCGGGAACGTCGCAGCTTTCCGGTGACGCCAGAAACCGTTGTCTTGATCCTGTTTGTAGGTTGGATGTGCATCACCACGCTCTTTGCTTTTGATCCGGCGGACAGTTACCCGCAGTGGAAAAAGATCATGAAAATTGACTTCATGATAGTGGTTGCCTTGCTCATACTCCACACCCGGCATCACATCATGGCACTGGCGTGGGTGGTTGTGGGCTCTATCGGCTTCTACGGTTTCAAAGGTGGCCTTTTTACCCTGGCTACAGGCGGTAATTACATTGTTTGGGGTCCTCCCACCACCTACATCGAAGGCAACAACGAGCTTGCCTTGGCGCTTGTGGTCACCATTCCCCTGATCCGGTTTTTGCAGATGAATGTCACAGCGGTTTGGCTTAAACACAGCTTGACGCTGGTCATGGTCTTGTGTGCTGTCGCTGCCATCGGGTCGCAATCCCGCGGTGCCTTCCTGGCTATTTCGGGGATGGGTTTACTGCTATGGTGGCGGGGTAAATCCAAGTTGGTCCCTGCGGTTGTCTTTGTCGTGTTTGCAGTCGCATTGCTTGCTTTCATGCCCGAAACCTGGCACGACCGAATGGCAACCATTCAAAACTACGAGCAAGACGGCTCAGCCATGGGGCGCATCAATGCTTGGCATATGACCTGGAACCTGGCTGGCAGCAATTTTTTTGGTGGCGGTTTTTCAATTTACACGCCTGAAGTGTTTGCCCGCTACGCACCAAACCCAAACCATTTTGCTGTCGCCCACAGTATTTATTTTTCCGTCTTGGGTGAGCATGGCTTTGTCGGCTTGTTTCTCTATTTATTGTTGTGGATATTGGTCTGGCGCTCTGCCGGGCGCTTGCGCGTGCAGGGCCGCCAGCAGCCGCAAACCCAATGGCTTTCTGACCTTGGCGCCATGTGCCAGGTGAGTCTGGTGGGGTATGCGGTAGGGGGCGCGTTCCTCAGTCTGGCCTATTTTGACTTGCCTTACAACATCTTGATATTGGTCGTGTTGGGCTGCCGGTGGCTCGACAGCAAAGCGTGGCTTACCGAGCCTGTCGTCGCCTCGCCTTGGCGGTCAGCATTGGGTTTGCGCACATGAGCCCAATCAAAGCACTTCTTTCCCTGGTGTCGCCGGCGGGTGGCAAAAGTCGCCTGACCATCTTTATTTTTCACCGTGTTTTGCCGCAACCCGATCCAATTTTTCCATCTGAAGTTGATGCGCTGCAGTTTGACAAGCTGATGGGTTGGATCAAGCAATGGTTCAATGTGTTGCCGCTCGATAGCGCCGTGCGCAGGCTGAAAGATGCCTCGCTGCCAGCCTGCGCGGCCGCCATCACTTTTGACGACGGGTATCTGGACAATTACTCGGTTGCCTTGCCCATACTGAAGCGTCACGGTCTGACCGCCACCTTCTTCATTGCCACCGGCTATCTTGATGGCGGGCGAATGTGGAACGACACGGTTATTGAATCGGTGCGGGCGTGCCCATTGGCCACACTGGACTTGAGCGATCTCGGGCTGGGTCGGCATCCAACGGCTAACGTTGCGCAAAAACGCACGGCCATCGACGCTGTCATTCGACAAATCAAGTACCTTGCGGTGCCCCAACGGGCTCAACTGGCGGAACAAATTGCGCAAGCCGTGCAAGTCGAGCCACCCAACAATTTGATGATGACATCCGCGCAGGTTCTCGCGCTGCACCGCGCCGGCATGCAAATTGGTGCTCATACCGTTTCACATCCTATTCTTGCCCGGCTTACCGATGAGCAAGCCAAGCAGGAAATTCAGGGAAGCAAGCACTTTCTGGAGCAATTGCTGGGCGAACGCGTGGGTCTGTTTGCCTACCCCAATGGCAAGCCCGGCGAAGACTACACACCAGCAACGGTTGAGGTG
>PFUD01000042.1 GCA_002789915.1 Comamonadaceae bacterium CG_4_9_14_3_um_filter_60_33
GAACCTTCGCGGCCCAGGCCGGACTGCTTGACACCGCCAAAGGGCACGTGCTCGGTTGCCAAAATACCCACGTTGACGCCTACCATGCCGTACTCCAGCGCTTCGCTGACGCGCCAGATGCGACCCACGTCGCGGCTGTAGAAGTAGCTGGCCAGGCCGAATTCGGTGGCGTTGGCGGCATCGATGGCTTGCTGCTCGGTGTCAAACTTGAACACCGGCGCAAACGGGCCGAAGGTTTCCTCCCTGGCGCACAGCATATCGGCGCTGGCGTCGGCGATCACCGTGGGCTCGAAAAACTGGCCCGGCAGGCGCTTGCCACCCGCCAGCACCCGGCCGCCTTTAGCCACCGCATCGGCGACGTGGCGCTGCACTTTTTCAAGCGCGGCTTCCTCGATCAACGGACCCTGGTTGACGCCCTCGTCAAAGCCGTTGCCGACCTTGGCGGTTTTGACCTTGGCGGCAAATTTGGTGACGAACTCCTCATAGACCCCGGCCTGCACGTAAAAGCGGTTGGAGCAGACGCAGGTCTGGCCGGCGTTGCGGTATTTGCTGGCAAAAGCGCCTTCGACGGCGCTGTCGATGTCGGCATCGTCGAACACGATGAAGGGCGCGTTGCCACCCAATTCCAGCGCGAGTTTTTTGATGCTGGGAGCCGACTGCGCCATCAGGATGCGGCCCACCTCGGTGCTGCCGGTGAAACTGATGTGGCGCACCACGTCGCTGGCGCAGAACACCTTGCCGATGGCGATGCTGTTGTCGGCGTCGGCCGTGATCACGTTGAGCACGCCCGCCGGAATACCAGCGCGAATGGCGAGCTCGGCCACTGCGAGCGCGCTCAGGGGCGTGAGTTCGGCGGGCTTGATCACTACCGGGCAACCGGCCGCCAGTGCAGGGGCCACCTTGCGCGTGATCATGGCCATGGGAAAGTTCCAGGGCGTAATGGCCGCGCATACGCCGATGGGCTGGCGCAACACCAATAGGCGGCGGTTGTTGTCGAACTGGGGCAGGGTTTCGCCATTGACGCGCTTGGCTTCTTCGGCAAACCACTCGACGAAGCTGGCGCCGTAGGCGATTTCGCCCTTGGCTTCGGGCAGCGGCTTGCCCTCTTCAGCGGTCATGATGCGGCCCAGATCGTCTTGATTCGCCATCAGCAGGTCGTACCATTTTCGCAAGATGATGCTGCGCTCTTTGGCGCTTTTACTACGCCATGCCGGCCAGGCGGCGTTGGCCGCTGCAATGGCTTGCTCGGCGTCGGCCGGGCCCAAGTTGGCGACATCGGCAAGGTGCGCGCCAGTAGCCGGGTCGGTCACGGCAAAGCGGCTGGGTGATGTGCTGGCCCCTGCGGTGGCGCTCACCCATTGGCCGTTGATGAGGGCATCAGTCTTGAGCAGGCTGGGGTCTTTGAGCAGGGAGAGGGGGGAAGTGGTCATGATGCGGGCCTTTGGTGAAGGGAAAGGTGAAGGGAGATTGAATGGCTGTGCTTGATCCTTGCTTCACATTGATTGCACAGCCGCCAAACAGGATTCCATGATGGCCAGCCCTTCATCGACGATGGCATCGCTGGCCGTGAGCGGCACCAGGATGCGCACCACATTGCCGTAGGTACCGCAGGTCAGCAAAATCAGACCGCGCCGGGTGGCCTCAGCCGCCAGCGCCTTGGCCATGTCGGCACTGGGTTGGTTCGGGTCGCCGTCTTTGCAGAGTTCAATAGCGACCATGGCGCCCAAACCGCGCACGTCGGTGACGCATTTGTGCTTGCCCGCCATGGCTTTCAGACTGTGCATCATGCGCGCACCGAGCTGGCGGCTGCGCTCAAGCAGGTTTTCTTTTTCAAACACATCCAGCACAGCCAGCGCGGCAGCGCAGGCAACAGGGCTGCCAGCGTAGGTGCCACCCAGGCCGCCAGCAGCGGGAGCGTCCATGATCTCGGCACGACCCACCACGCCAGAAATGGGGTAGCCGCCCGCCATCGACTTGGCCATGGTGATCAAGTCGGGGGCCACGCCGCTTTGCTCGATGGCAAACCAGGTGCCGGTTCGGCCGGCGCCAGTTTGAATCTCGTCGGCAATCATCACAATGCCGTGCTGGTCACAGAGCGCGCGCAGGCGCTGCAAAAAGTCGAACGGCGCCACGTTGAAACCACCTTCGCCTTGCACCGGCTCCACAATGATGGCCGCCACATGGCTGGCTTCGATGTCGTTTTTGAAAATACTTTCTACCGAGCGAATGGCATCGTCAACGTTGACCCCATGCGCTGCATCAGGAAACTGGGCATGAAAAATTTCACCCGGGAATGGCCCAAAACCCAGTTTGTAAGGTGCCACTTTGCCGGTCAAAGCCAATGTGAGCAGCGTGCGGCCGTGGTAGCCGCTGGTGAACGCAATCACCCCGGCGCGCTTGGTGTGGGCGCGAGCGATCTTGATGGCGTTTTCAACCGCCTCGGCACCGGTGCTTAAAAAAAGCGTTTTCTTGGCAAAGTCGCCTGGTGCCAGCGCGTTGAAGCGTTCGGCCAGTTCGACATAGGGCTCATACGCCAGCACCTGAAAACAGGTGTGGGTGTAAAGATCGATCTGTGCCTTGACGGCTTCCTTGATCTCCGGGCGGCAGTGGCCGGTGTTGAGTACCGCAATGCCGCCGGCGAAGTCGATGTAGCGCTTGCCCTCGACGTCCCACACCTCGGCGTTGTCGCCGCGTGCAATGAATACTTCGTGGCTTTGGCCAACGCCACGGGGAATGGCGGCACGGCGGCGGGCCATCAAGGCGGCGTTGGTTTTTGTGGCGTTTGTCATGGGGTTCCTGTGGGGTGATGGGTGTGCGGCTCTGACTTGCAATACAAAATTTTAGTGTGATCCGTGGTTTGGACAAGGGACACTTTGGGGGCAGGGCAGGGGGACACTTTGGGCGATTCAATACCTGGATACCCCCGGATTGCGCTGCGCTTCATTCGGGCTACGGCTGGCTGAGGGCGTAGGCTTGTCATCACCTAAAATTAGCAGCTTTGACATTCCAGGTCTCTTACCTCCATGAATTCAACTGCTGCTTTGGTCACTGTTGCCGACATTCGCAAGACCTTCCTCGACTTTTTCGCCTCCAAAGGTCACACCGTGGTCGCCAGCAGCCCGCTGGTGCCGGGCAACGACCCCACGCTGATGTTCACCAACTCGGGCATGGTGCAGTTCAAGGACGTGTTTTTGGGGTCTGACAAGCGCAGTTACGTGCGTGCGGCCAGCGTGCAAGCCTGTCTGCGCGCCGGCGGCAAGCACAACGACCTGGAAAACGTCGGCTACACCGCGCGCCACCATACCTTTTTCGAGATGCTGGGCAACTGGAGTTTTGGCGACTATTTCAAGCGCGAATCGATTGAATGGGGTTGGGAGCTACTGACAAAAGTCTTCAAGCTGCCACCAGAGCGCCTGCTGGCCACCGTCTATGAAGAAGACGACGAGGCCTATGATATCTGGACCAAGATGATCGGTCTGCCGCCTGAGCGCGTGATCCGCATTGGTGACAACAAGGGCGCGCGCTACAAAAGTGACAACTTCTGGATGATGGCCGACACCGGCCCCTGTGGCCCGTGCTCTGAAATTTTTTACGACCACGGCGACCACATTCCGGGTGGCCCCCCGGGAAGCCCGGACGAAGACGGCGACCGTTTCATCGAAATCTGGAACCATGTGTTCATGCAGTTCAACATGGCCGAGGACGGCTCCGTGACACCGCTGCCCGCGCCCTGCGTCGACACTGGCATGGGCCTGGAGCGCCTGGCTGCCATCCTGCAGCATGTGCACAGCAACTACGATATCGACCTGTTCGATGCGCTGATCAAGGCGGCGGCCCGCGAAACTCGTTGTGCTGACCTGGGCAACAACTCGCTCAAGGTGATAGCCGATCACATTCGCGCCACCGCTTTTCTGGTCAGCGACGGCGTGTTGCCGGGCAACGAAGGCCGCGGTTATGTGCAGCGCCGCATCATCCGCCGCGCCATTCGCCACGGTTACAAGCTGGGCCAGAAAAGCCCGTTTTTCCACAAGCTGGTGCCCGACCTGGTGGCTGTCATGGGCGCTGCCTACCCCAGCCTGGCGGCGCAGGCGGAGCGCATCATGGACGTGCTGCGGGTGGAAGAAGAACGCTTTTACGAGACCCTCGAAGTGGGTATGCAAATTCTGGATGAAGCGCTGGCCGATGGCATCAAGGTCTTGCCCGGCGACGTAGCCTTCAAGCTGCATGACACCTTTGGTTTCCCGCTGGACTTGTCGGCGGATGTCTGCCGCGAGCGTGGCTTGACAGTTGATGAGGCGGGTTTTCATGCCGCCATGGAAAAGCAAAAGGCACAGGGGCGTGCCGCTGGCAAGTTCAAAATGGACAAGGCGCTGGACTATAACGGCACCGGCAATGCGTTTGTCGGCTACGAGAAACTGACGGCTGCCACCGAGGTGGTGGCGATTTATGTGGACGGCACCAGCGCGACAGAAATCAAGGCAGGTCAAAACGGCGTGCTCGTGCTGGCCACGACGCCGTTTTATGGCGAGAGCGGCGGTCAGGTCGGCGACGCTGGGGCCATCTTCAGCGATGCTGCCCTGTTCGACGTTGCCGACACGCAAAAGGTCAAGGCCGATGTGTTTGGCCACCACGGCACACTAAAAACCGGCGCGCTCAAAGTGGGTGATGCGGTCACGGCGCACGTCAACACGTCGCTGCGCCTGGCCACGCAGCGCAACCACTCGGTCACGCACCTGATGCACAAGGCACTGCGTGAAGTGCTGGGCGGCCACGTGCAGCAAAAAGGCAGTTTGGTCAATGCTGAGCGCACGCGTTTCGACTTTGCCCACAATGCACCGGTCACAGACTCGGAAATCCGTGAAATCGAAGCCCGCGTCAACGCTGAAATTCTGGCCAACGCCGCCACCCGGGCGCAAGTGATGGACATTGAATCGGCGCAAAAGACCGGCGCCATGATGCTGTTTGGTGAAAAATATGGTGAATCGGTGCGCGTGCTCGACATTGGCAGCAGCCGCGAACTGTGCGGCGGCACGCATGTGGCGCGCACCGGTGACATTGGCCTGTTCAAGGTGGTGACTGAGGGCGGCGTAGCGTCGGGCATTCGCCGCATCGAAGCGGTTACTGGGACCAACGCGCTGCTGTATTTGCAGCAACTGGAGGATACCGTCGGCCAGACCGCCAGCGCGCTCAAAGCGCCAGTGGCTGAAGTCAATGAGCGCCTGGTGTCGGTGTTGGACCACGTCAAAGCGCTCGACAAGGAACTGGCTGCCCTTAAGGGCAAGCTGGCCAGCGCGCAGGGCGACGAGCTGCTCAGTCAGGCGCAAGACATCAAGGGCGTCAAGCTGCTGGTGGCGCGCCTTGACGGTGCCGACGTCAAGGCCCTGCGCGACACCATGGACAAGCTCAAGGACAAGCTCAAAACTGCCGTCATCGTACTCGGCGTGGTCGATGCTGCCAAAGTGCAGATTGCCGTGGGCGTGACCGCCGACACCACAGCCAAGGTCAAGGCCGGCGAACTGGTCAACTTCATTGCTGGCCAGGTGGGCGGCAAGGGCGGCGGCAAACCCGACATGGCCATGGCCGGCGGCACCGAACCCGCCAAGCTGGCGGCGGCTTTGGCCAGCGTGCGGGGCTGGGTGGAGCCCAAGCTTTGATGAATGCCACCAACAAAACCACCCGCCCCCAAAGGGCTGATCTTCTGTAGGAGCGGCGCTCTCGCCGCGATTGCCTCCCATCTTTTTTAGCTCTAACTGAAACATCATCCCATGAGTGCTTTTTTGAATGAAACCGTCTTGAGCGTCCACCACTGGACCGACCGACTTTTCAGCTTTACCACCACGCGCGACGAAACGCTGCGCTTCTCCAACGGCCACTTCACCATGATCGGCCTGCGTGTGGACGGCAAACCGCTGTTGCGCGCCTACAGCATCGTGAGCGCCAACTATGAAGACCACCTGGAGTTTTTGAGCATCAAGGTGCAAGACGGCCCACTCACCTCCAAGCTACAGCACATCAAGGTGGGTGACAAAATTGTGGTCGGAAAAAAACCCACCGGCACGCTGTTGATTGATTACCTCTTGCCCGGCAAAAACCTGTACCTGTTTGGCACGGGCACCGGCCTGGCCCCGTTTTTGAGCATCGTGCGCGACCCTGAAACCTACGAGAAGTTTGAGAAAGTCATTTTGGTGCACGGCGTGCGCGAAGTGGCCGAGCTGGCCTACCACGACTACCTCACACTGGAACTGCCCGACCATGAGTTTCTGGGTGACATGGTGAGCGCGCAAATGCTGTATTACCCCACCGTCACGCGCGAACCGTTCAAAAACCAGGGCCGCATCACTGATTTGATTGAGTCCGGCAAATTGCAGGCGGACTTGGGCTTGCCCAAGTTCGACCCCGCCACCGACCGGGCCATGATGTGCGGCAGCCCGGCGCTGCTCAAGGACCTCAAAGTGATTCTGGAAAAACGCGGGTTCCTGGAGGGCAACACCACCAAGCAGGGCGACTTTGTCGTTGAACGCGCTTTTGTGGAGCAATAAGCATGACGTACCACCTCTACGCCATTGGCAACGCGCTGGTCGATACCGAATACGAAGTCTCTGACGCCCAGTTGCGGGCGGCCGGAGTTGAAAAACGCCACATGACGCTCATTGACGGTGCGCGCCGTGCCGAGCTTTTGAACCATGTACACAGCGTCAAGTCGCACCGCACTGGTGGCGGTTCGGCCGGCAACACCGTGGTAGCGCTGGCGCAGTTGGGTGGACGCGGGTTTTACTCGTGCCGCGTGGCCGATGACGAACTGGGCGACTTTTACACCAAAGACCTGCTCGCGCACGGTGTCGCCACCAACCTCACGCACACCAAACCGCCCGTGGGTCAGACCGGCAGTTGCATGGTGATGGTGACACCCGACGCTGAGCGCAGCATGAGCACGTTTCTGGGCGCCACCGCCGACATCGACGCCAGCGCGCTGCACGCGCATGACATCGTCAAGGCCCGCGTTTACTACATGGAAGGCTACCTGGCAGCATCGCCCAGCGGGCTGGCCGCCGCCTTGCAGGGCAGGGCGATCGCGTCCCGCGCGGGCGTCAAGCTGGCCACCACGCTCAGCGACATGAGCATGATCAACTTCTGCCGCCCCGGCCTCGATGCCATGGTTGGTACCGACCTCGACTTCTTGTTCTGCAACGAAGAAGAAGCCCAGGTGTGGTGCGCCACCGCCGACCTGGCGCAAATCTGTCTACAGATGGCTCGGCAGGCGCGAACCGTGTGCCTGACGCGCAGCGCCAAGGGCTGTCTGGTTCTTGAAGGCGGCCACATCACCGAAGTGCCTGCGGCAAAGGTCAAGGCCATTGACACCAACGGCGCCGGCGATATGTTTGCCGGTGCTTTTTTGTATGCGGTCACGCACGGCTACAGCCACGCCCAAGCCGCCTGGCTGGCCAACCAGTGCGCCGGCCGCGTCGTCGCCCAGTATGGCAACCGACTCAGCCAAGAGGCGATGGCCAGCCTGAAAGCCGACTTCGCCGGGCACACTGCAGCAACACCAGATCAGCGCCAGTGAAATCAAGGCGTAACCCACCCGTAAGTTGCCACAGTAAAGACATGGTAAACCTGGCCAATGAACCCTGCTATAAAGGGTATTCGTTCATTGCTTGTTCAGGTTCAGGCGTTAAACTTACAGCCATGCAGGTCAGGCTGCTGATTTTTTTTTCAACTCCTAAGGAAATTTCACTATGACAACACGTCGCGTATTCATGATGCAATCGGTTCTGGGTGCCAGCGCTTTGGCCTCTGGTGCGGCCATGGCTGCAGCCCCAGCCATGGTGGCTGAGACCGATGCCAACGCCAAAGCTTTGGCTTACGTGGCCGACGCAGCCACTACCAAAAACGCCAAGCATAAACCCGGCATGGCATGTGCCAACTGCGCCCTGTACCAAGGCAAGGCTGGTGATGTTGCTGGTGCCTGCCCGCTGTTCGCCGGAAAGCAAGTGGCCTCCAAGGGCTGGTGCAGCGCCTACGCCAAGAAGGCTTAAACCCACCCGCTGGATTCGTCCAGTGCGCACAAAACCCACCCTTGCGGTGGGTTTTGTTTTTATAAATTTCGGATAATCTGGTCATGAACTCAACTATCAACGCTGACCCCGCCGAACTGGCCAAATTTTCTGACCTGGCCCACCGCTGGTGGGACGCAGAGGGCGAGTTTCGCCCTTTGCACCAGATTAACCCGCTGCGCCTGGCCTGGGTCAATGGCCTGTGCCCGATCCAGGGCAAAACCGTGCTCGACGTGGGCTGTGGCGGCGGTATCCTGACCGACTCGCTGGCGCGCTCGGGTGCGGTGGCCACCGGTATTGACCTGTCCACCAAAGTACTGCGCATCGCCCAATTGCACGCCATGGATGCGCAAACCGACAACGTGCAGTACCGCGAGATCAGCGCCGAGGCCATGGCCGCCGAGCAGCCCGCCACCTTTGATGTGGTGACCTGCATGGAAATGCTTGAACACGTGCCCGACCCGGCCTCGGTTGTTCAATCCTGCGCGACGTTGGTCAAGCCAGGTGGCTGGGTGTTTTTTTCTACCCTAAACCGTAACCCGATGTCCTTTGTGCAAGCCATCATCGGGGCTGAATATGTGCTGGGCATGCTGCCACGCGGCACCCACGAATTTGCCAAATTCATCCGCCCCAGCGAACTGGCGGGCTACTGTCGCCGTGCCGGGCTTGATGTGGTGGAAACGCGTGGCCTGTCGTTCAACCCGCTCACGCAACGTTACTGGCTCAACAGCAACACCAGCGTCAATTACCTGCTGGCTACGCAAAAGCCGGCGAGCCTGCCAGCGTGACAACCCAGCGCGTGCGCTTTTCCAATGTGCAAGCCGTGCTGTTTGACCTGGACGGCACGCTGATTGACAGCGCCCCCGACCTGGCCGTCGCCGCCGATGCCATGCGCTTGAAGCGTGGACTGCCTTCCCTGCCGCTGGCGCAGTACCGACCCATGGCCGGTGCCGGTGCCCGCGGCCTGCTGGGCGTGGCCTTTGGCATGACGCCCGAGCATGCTGATTACGACACCTTGCGCGAAGAGTTTTTCTGCATTTATGAGCGCAGCCTGACGCAGCGCACAAAAATCTTCGACGGCGTGCCTGAGTTGCTGCAGAGTTTCGTCACTCAAGGCGTCAAGTGGGGCGTGGTCACCAACAAGGCCGAGCGCTTTACCCTGCCACTGACGCGCGCCATGGCCATGTTCGAATCTGCCGGCGCCATCGTCAGCGGTGACACCACACCGTATGCCAAACCTCACCCGGCGCCCTTGCTGGAAGCCGTCCGTCGCATGGGCGTGGATGCCTGCCGCTGCGTCTATGTGGGCGACGACGAACGCGACATTGTGGCCGGCCTGGCGGCCGGCATGGCCACTGTGGCGGTTACCTATGGCTACCTTGGCGCGCAGACCGATACCAGCCGGTGGGGCGCAAATGCCACAATTCATTGTGTGAATGAATTGCTGCCGCTATTGCAATTTTCCAGCGTGGCCTAAAATACGGGGCTTAGGGGCTGCACTGGTTTCGACGTGGATTCGGACGCGCGGCAGGGCATGTCGAGCTGAATGGGCTCGTAAAACAGATTCAAAAAAACTAACTGCAAACGACGAACGTTTCGCACTCGCTGCTTAATTGCACGTGAGCCTCACAACAGTCAGCCGATCGGCTGGGCAAGGGTAGTCAAATCGCAAGGTTGGGCTGTCCAGGCTGTGGGGTAATCTTATTCGGCTGGGGCCGCCTTGGGTAACTTAGGGTGGCTCGAGAAAATAGGTTGCTGGCGATTTGCATAGCGTGCCACTGCGCGATGTGAAAAGCGAGATTTAAATCAGACGGCTACACATGTAGAACTGCTCGAAGAAGGTTTGCGGACGCGGGTTCAAATCCCGCCAGCTCCACCAAATAAAGTATCCAACCGCGTCTGCGGTTGGATTTTTTTTTGCCTAACCCTGCGTATTCATTGGGTTTTTTGAGGGTTCTTGCGGACTTCGTCGTTCGTCCGGGCGCCCAGAAATCGGTCACTTTTGCTCTCTCATGGCCAATAGTCTCCGCGACGGAGAGCACCCAAAACGACCCGAAGTCCGCGAGGGTCACTTTGCACACCCATAAAAATCAATGGGTTACGTGCGGACTGATCAAGCAGTTGATTTTCGGCATTGGTAGGCAAAGGAAACAAAACATCACCAAAATCACGTGTTTGTCAGTCGTTGACATTGAAGAAAACCCGCCTGTGTGTTAACGTCCAACTAAGGACATGACGATGAATCAAACTTTGATCACTGCTAATGTGAAGGTAAAACCCAAGGCAAAACGCTCAATGAGAAGATCTGTTCTGACTCTGCGCGAAGTCCCCTCGCTGTCTAAAGATGACAAGTCTTTTTTTACAGCGGTATCAACCAGTGATCGTTTTTCAGTTGCGTTTGCCAAGAAGCTGTTTCTGGGCGCAGCCGACAAAGCTTGACCCGCCATATCTGTGCGGGTTCGGATCACGCAGGCGTTAGAAGATCAACTGGTCGCCGAGCGCCTTGACCCCAACGTTCTGATCAGCCGTTTCTCAGAATGGAAGGTTGGTGACGAATACAGCAGCTACTTTTTTGGCAAAGACGCTTTGGGTTTAAATACGTCGGTTTTGCGCCACGTGCACATGATCCCCCTGCATGATGCCGAGCAACTCGCAAATTGGAATCGAGCCTGGCGCAGAAGACCACCGGCGAGAAAGACCAGCGACAGGTACTTGTTCTACTGCAACGGTGGCGCTCAACATGGCCATCTTTTGATCTATATCGTCGGTGACCCGGGTGCTCACGATTTCTTGAGCTCACCAGAAACCAGGCAATTGCTGGCGGCTTTTGAGCAATGTGCCGACCAGTTTATTCATTTCGGCACCATTAAGGTTTGATGTCGCCCGAGCTGCCAACGACTGCGATCCCCATCCGCTTTCTCTGCTCTTCCCATAAGGCCGGTGGATCGACTGCAAGATCGAACAGCGTGAGTTTGTCTGGCAGCTCGTCACGCAAGATGGCGTCAATGATGTCCGGCGCCAGCGTGGTCAGATTGACCATCCGGCTGACGTAGCTGTTGTCGATTCCTTCCCGCTTGGCAATTTCGGTCATGGTGCTGACCTCACCTGACTCCAGCATTGCCAGCCACTTGTAGCCCCTGGTCAGGGCTATTTGCAACGCCGTGGCGGCCGTATCCCAAGGGCGTGGTTTGCCTGGCTCGCCGTTGGGCAGCGTCACCTGCTTGCGCCCAGCGCGGCGTTTGAACTGGATGGGGACCGACAGGGTCAACCTACCATCGCTCGATTGGATGACTTCTGGCTCGCCCGCTTTGTGGATGTGCACCTCATTCATGCCATTGCCTCGTAAGCGAGTGGCGAACACCCCTTGACGCAAAGCTGCCCTGATGGCAGAACTCGCTGCAGCTACGGATTTGTCGGCTGCCAGCGG
>PFUD01000047.1 GCA_002789915.1 Comamonadaceae bacterium CG_4_9_14_3_um_filter_60_33
TTTCACCTGAAAACCTTGACACACGCGCAACTGCTGTCAGTGGTGCAAGAAGGACGCTACCAGCGCTACCGCGCCAACCTCACGCTGATGCAGCAGCTGATTATTTATTTGACGGCAGAGTGCTGCGGCGGCCACCCCGAGCAATGCTTTGAGGCCTGCCTTGAGCCGCTTTGCGCCTGACATCATTTTTCACCTGAAAGACAAGCCTCATGAAAAAAGTACAAATTTTCGATCCCGCCCTGTGCTGCAGCAGCGGCGTGTGCGGCACCGATGTGGACCAGAAGCTGGTCGATTTCTCGGCCGATGCGGACTGGGCCAAACAGCAGGGGCTGGTCATCGAGCGATTCAACCTGGCGCAGCAACCCATGGCGTTTGCCGACAACGCCGCCGTCAAGGGCTTGCTGGAACGCTCGGGCGAGTCGGTCCTGCCGGTCACGCTGGTTGATGGTGAAGTGGCATTTGCCGGGCGCTACCCCAGCCGTGACGACCTCGCACGCTGGTTTGGCGAGAGCGCACCGGCAGTTGGAACGACCCCGGCGACTGACAATAGTTCGTGCTGCGGCGAGGCCAAGTGCTGCGGATGAAATTCCTGCAATTGCCGCCGCGCTTTTTGTTCTTTACCGGCAAGGGCGGCGTCGGCAAAACCTCCATCGCCTGCGCCACGTCCATCCAATTGGCTGAACAGGGCAAGCGTGTGCTGCTGGTCAGCACCGACCCCGCTTCCAACGTCGGTCAGGTGTTTGGCATCACCATTGGCAACCAGATCACCGCCGTGCCTGATGTGCCGAACTTGAGCGCGCTCGAGATCGACCCGCAAGCCGCCGCTAAAGGCTACCGCGACCGCATCGTCGGGCCGGTGCGCGGCGTGTTGCCGGAATCGGTGGTCAAGGGCATTGAAGAACAACTCTCAGGCGCCTGCACCACCGAGATTGCCGCCTTTGACGAGTTCACAGCGCTGCTCATCGACGGCACGCTGACGCAAGACTTCGACCACATCGTGTTCGACACTGCGCCCACCGGCCACACCATCCGCATGCTGCAGTTGCCCGGCGCCTGGAGCGGCTTTCTGGAAGACGGCAAGGGCGATGCCTCGTGCCTGGGGCCGCTGGCCGGGCTGGAGAAGCAGCGCACCCAGTACAAGGCTGCAGTCGATGCCCTGGCCGACCCGCTCAAAACCCGTCTGGTGCTGGTGGCCCGGGCGCAAGCCGCCACCTTGACCGAAGCCGCGCGCACCCATGGCGAACTGGCCGGCATCGGGCTGACGCGACAGTATCTGGTGATCAATGGCGTGTTTCCGCAATCCGAAGCAGCGCAAGACCCGCTGGCGCAGGCCATTTGCAAGCGCGAGCAGGCAGTGCTGGCGAGCTTGCCAGAAGCCCTGCACGGCTTGCCCACCGACCAGATCGAACTCAAGGCGTTCAATTTGTTTGGCTTGGCCGCCCTGAAACAGTTGCTGAGCACGCCGACTGAAGCAAACGCGCGTGATCGCAAAGCGCACAGCGACATGGATGGCCGCGCTGCGCTCGCCACGACAGACCAAGCGCTCAAAATCAACGCGCCAAGCCTGGCCAGCCTGGTCAATGACATCGCCGTTGAGGGTCATGGCCTGGTGATGCTGATGGGCAAAGGCGGCGTTGGCAAAACCACGCTGGCTGCTGCCGTGGCGGCGGAACTGGCCGCGCGTGGCCATGAGGTGCACCTGACCACCTCCGACCCGGCCGCGCATCTGATGGAAACGCTCAACGGCACGCTGGCCAATTTGACGGTGAGCCGCATCGACCCGCATGAAGTCACTAAAGCCTACCGTGCCCAGGTCTTGGCCACCAAGGGAGCCAAGCTCGATGCGGCAGGGCGCGCCGTGCTGGAAGAAGACCTGCGCTCACCCTGCACCGAAGAAATTGCCGTGTTCCAGGCGTTCTCGCGCGTGATCCGCGAGGCTGGCAAAAAGTTTGTGGTGATGGACACCGCCCCCACCGGCCACACGCTGCTGCTGCTCGACGCCACCGGCGCCTACCACCGCGACATCGCCCGCCAAATGGGCGCGGGCGCCCACTTCACCACGCCGATGATGCAGTTGCAAAATCCCAAGCAAACCAAGGTACTGATCGTCACGCTGGCCGAAACTACGCCGGTGCTGGAGGCGGCTAACCTGCAGGCTGACTTGCAGCGCGCCGGTATCACCCCCTGGGCCTGGGTCATCAACAACAGCGTGGCAGCAGCTGGCCTGAACGCGCCGCTGAGCGCCCCCTTGCTGCGCCAGCGCGCCGCCAACGAGTGGCGCGAAATTGAGCGCGTGGCCCAACAGCACGCGCCGCGCACTGCGCTGGTGCCAATGCTCACCGAGGAGCCCGTCGGCGTGACGCGCCTGTTGCAGCTCGCCGCCGGCAAAGCCACGCCCGCCACTTCCCCTACCCCAAATACGACCCACGCCACGAAAGACGCCCAACATGTCTGAAAAAACCTTGAACGTGCTGTTTTTATGCACCCACAACTCGGCCCGCAGCATTCTGGCTGAGGCGATCCTGAATCACATCGGGCGCGGCCGTTTCAAGGGCTTCTCGGCTGGCAGCAGCCCGCTCGCCAACCAGCAACCCAACCCGCTGGGCCTGAAGGTGCTGCACAACGCCGGCATTTCGGTCGAAGGCCTGCACAGTAAATCGTGGGACGAATTCGGCACCAGCAATGTGCCGAAAATGGACCTGGTGATTACCGTTTGCGACAACGCCGCCGGCGAGGTCTGCCCCTACTGGCCCGGCCAGCCCGCCACGGCGCACTGGGGCTATGCCGACCCGTCTGCAGGCGATGCTGATGACGCCCACAAGCTCGAAGCTTTCCGCCAAACCATGATGGCCATGAAGCGCCGACTGGAACTGCTGGTGAACGTGCCCGCAGCCAAGCTGGAAAAGACCAGGCTGCAAAGCACAGCGCGCGACCTGAGCAAGGAGAACTCATGAGTGCCCAATGTGAAGTGACGGGAAAACGCGCCGCTGGCGCACCGATGAGCGTGTTCGAGCGCTATCTGACGGTCTGGGTATTTTTATGCATCCTGGTCGGCATCGGGTTGGGTCAGGTGTTTCCCGGGCTGTTCCAGGCCATTGGCCGCATGGAGGTCGCGCACGTCAACCTGCCGGTGGGCGTGCTGATCTGGATCATGATCATCCCGATGCTGCTGAAAGTTGACTTTTCGGCGATGCGCGAGGTCGGCCAACACATGAAAGGGATCGGCGTCACGCTGTTTGTCAACTGGCTGGTCAAACCCTTCAGCATGGCTTTTTTGGGCTGGCTGTTCCTTCGCCAGTTGTTTGCTCCCTGGCTGCCGCCGGACCAGATTGACAGCTATATCGCCGGACTGATTTTGCTCGCCGCCGCGCCCTGCACCGCCATGGTATTTGTCTGGAGCCGTCTGACCAATGGCGACCCGTTGTTTACCCTGTCGCAAGTGGCGCTGAACGACGGCATCATGATCGTGGCCTACGCGCCGCTGGTAGCGTTTTTGCTCGGCTTATCAGCCATCACCGTGCCTTGGGACACGCTGCTGATCTCGGTGGGCCTGTACATTGTGATCCCGGTCATCGTGGCCCAACTGCTGCGCAAAGCCTTGCTGAAAAATGGTCAGGCTGCCTTTGATGTCGCCATGGAAAAAATTGGCCCCTGGTCGATTACCGCGCTGCTGGCCACACTGGTGCTGCTGTTCGCGTTCCAGGGCGAGGCCATCATCAAGCAGCCTCTCATCATCGCCCTGCTGGCGGTGCCAATCCTGATTCAGGTGTTTTTCAATTCGGGCCTGGCTTATCTGCTGAATCGCGCGGTAGGCGAAAAGCACAACATCGCCTGCCCGTCCGCGCTGATTGGCGCCAGCAACTTCTTTGAACTGGCGGTGGCCGCCGCCATCAGCCTGTTTGGCTTCAACTCCGGGGCTGCGCTGGCCACCGTGGTGGGCGTGCTGATCGAAGTGCCGGTGATGCTGCTGGTGGTCAATGTCGTCAACCGCAGCAAGGGCTGGTACGAGCGGACAGCTTAAAAAAGACGCATTGCCTGCGTCCTTTGAGCCCGTTTGCCGTCTCCTTAGTAGTCTGCCTCAAAGCAGCTACTTGCTTGACCGCTGCATGCTCAAGCAGGTGCTGATTTTTTTGGCAGTCCTGAAAGTGAACCTACCGAGCCACGACCATGCCACAAAAATCCTTGCCTCCCGTGCAGATGTCAACCAACAAACCGACGCCCTGGTGGCGCAATCCTACCAGCGCTGCAACCCTGCTGGCAGCTGTGGCCGCCATCGCGCTGGGCAGCTGGGTTTATCAGGCGCAAAACCCACCGTCGCCATCCAACACGCAGGGCCAAGCGGGTGAAGCCGCGCCTGATGCCGTCCAAACGCTGCTGCAAGCTGGCAAACCGACCATCATTGAATTTGGCGCCAACAACTGCGTGAGCTGCCGCGTGCTGGCGGCTGTGCCGGTGGCGGTGGGGTTTGTCGGCGGCCAGGCCAACAGCCCGCGCCGCGCCTGGACGCTGTCGCTGGTCTTTGTGGTCGGCATGAACATCGCGCTGCTGCTGATGGGCCTGGCGGCAGCACGCTTGGGTTTGATGATGGGCACCCTGCCCGGCCCCTGGCTGGTGGTGGTGGGCGTGGTGGTGATGGCGCTGGCGGTTTGGCTATGGCGTGCGGGCAGTTCCTGCAACATTGGCATGCCGAGCGCCTTGCAGCAGCATTTGGCGCGCTCTGGCCTGTGGGGTTCACTGGTGCTGGGCGCCTTGATTGGCGCGGTGATGAGCCCGTGCGCCACACCGGCGCTGGGTGCGGCGCTGGCTATTGCTGGTTCAGGTGCGGCCTTGGGCGCGTCGATGTTGTGGGGTGCTGCGCTGTTGCTGGCTTACGGCATCGGCCACAGTGCCTTGCTGCTGCTGGCCGGTGCCATGCCGTCTGCGGCGAGCGCGATGATTGCGCGCTTTTCGCGCTGGGATGCCTGGCTGCCCGGACGACGCGCGTTTGCCAGTGTCATGTTGCTGGCCGGCGCCTGGTGGGTGACACAGGGACTGGATTTTCCGCTTATTTAGGCGACTCTGGGTGGCCACTGCCTACAGGCCTGCTGGCAAACTACTTTGCAACCACCTTTGCCAACGCATCAAACACCGGCTCGGCATCGCCAATGATCTTGGTCGCCATCGCCAGACGAACGATGTGGACGGTTTCAATCACTTTGTGGGTCATGGTGATTAGCTCCTGTAAAAAACGAGGTTGACGAAAGTGTCATGGGTGATGACGGTCAATCGGCGTGAAAGACGCATGATGTTCAAACCAAATTTTTTACTGCACGGTCGATCGCTGCTGAAACTGATACCAATTGGGCTGCATCTTTCTGCCCGGTACCGCGTCTCCACAAGTATGAGCACACCCGAATCATCATTTTGCACCACCCAGGTTCGCGCCCAATTCGAACAAGGCGCCTTGCTGGTCGATGTGCGTGAGCCAGCCGACGTGGCGGCGCTGGCTTTTGACGCGCCTGAAGTCATCAATCTGTCCTTGAGCGAGTTGGCGCAGCGCTGGCAAGAGCTGCCCAAAAACCGTGAACTGGTCACCGTCTGTTTTAACGGCGACCAAAGCCAACAAGCTGCCGAATTTTTGCAGGCGCAGGGTTTGACCAACGTGCATCCGATGCGCGGGGGCATCCTGCTGTGGATGCAAAAGGGCTACCCTGTGCTTGGCAAACGACACACAACCCTTGAGAAATGACAACACCTATGAAGACGAATAACACCAAAATGCGCTTTCATGTCGCCTCACGGCGCGTTGATGCCCAAGGCAGCACATCGCTGTGCAAGCAGGCCCAAATTGCGCTCGACACCGACCTGGCAGGTAAGCCCCAGGCTTTCAATCCCGCCGAGTTGCTTCTGGCCGCGTTGTCGGCCTGCATGATCAAGGGGATTGAGCGGGGTGGAGGTCATCGTGGACGGTGTTCGCCAGGATGTACCGCCAAAAATGGAATCGATCCGCTACGAGATCATTGTCGATACCGAGGAGTCAGACCAGCGCCTGGGTTTGCTGCATGAAAACGTGAAAAAGTATGGCACCGTGTTCAACACCGTGGCCCCTGGCACAGATTTGAGCGGCAGCTTGCGCCGACGTTAAGGTCAAATTTTTTCTAATTAAGGAGATGTCATCATGCCGAACCCGCAATTCACCAAACCCTGGCACGGCGTGCCGCGCGAAAGCATTCACTGGAACCCCAGCGTGCTTGAAGACGTCTGCATTGGCTGCGGCACCTGTGTGACAGGTTGCAGCCGGCTGGTGTACCGCTTTGACTTTGAGCGCAAAAAACCCGTGGTGGTGGACCCGCTCAACTGCATGGTGGGCTGCACCACCTGTGCCAACACCTGTCCCGCGCACGCGCTGGTGTTTCCGCCTATTGCGTTGGTGCTGGCGCTCGAAGGCCTGACCGACGTGCGCCATTCGGTTGAAGACGACTTGCAAGCACGCCACGACATTCTGGCTTCTACCGTCAAAGTGCCGCACCCGGACCGCATCATCTCGCTGATCGTCAAAAGCATCGACAAATCCGTGGGCGATGTGCTGCGCGTGACGCTGGCGCCGGTGACCCCTGGCGAGTGCTTCTGCGAATTTGCACCTGGGCAATACATTGAGCTGTGGCAACCGGAGTCGTCGCACTTGTCGCGCTCGTACTCGATAGCTAATGCGCCGCATGGCGACGGCAGCGTCACGCTGCACATTCGCAAAGTTGAGGGCGGTCGCTTCACGCAATGGGCATTTGACGCTATGAAAGTGGGCGACACATGCCAAGCGCGTGGGCCGCTGGTCGAGTTCACCATGCGCTCCCCGGCAGATATGCCGCTGCTGTTTGTTGCAGGTGGCACCGGGCTGGCACCGGTGCTGGCCTTGCTGGAGCAGCAGGCCAACTTTGCCCCGCAGCGTGACATGGTGTTGATCTGGGGCATGCGCCAGGTGGCCGACTTTTATGCGCTGGATGCCTTAAAAGCCCTGGTCGCACGCGCACCCGGCTTACGCATTATTTTGGCCGCTGACAAGCTGCAAAGCCCGGCCGAGGTGTCACCCGCCATTCAATTTTTGGAAGGTAATGTGCTTGGCGCGATGGCCAGTGACGCCGCCCTGCCCGGCCAGCGCGATGTTTATGCCGCTGGGCCACCGGTGATGCTGCGCGAATTGGCGCATGCGCTGGATGCGCTGGGCGTTGACAAGACCCACGTTCACATGGATTCTTTTGGTGTTTGATTTTTTTAAGGAGTAATCAAAATGTCTGCAAAACAAGTCGTGCTCTGCAACCCGGTGCGTACCGCCATTGGCACCTACAACGGCAGCCTGAAAGACGTGCCAGCCACCGACCTGGGCGCCACCGTGATCCGCGAGACGCTCAAGCGCTCAGGATTGGCGGCTGAGGAAATCCAGACGCTGGTGATGGGCAACGTGATTCAAGCGGGCAACAAGATGAACCCGGCGCGCCAGGCAGGTATTGCTGCCGGATTGCCAATCAACGTGCCGGCCATGACCGTCAACCGCGTCTGCGGCTCGGGCGCGCAAGGCGTGGTCAGTGCCGCGCTGGAAATCTGGTCAGGCATGATCGACTGCGCCATTGGCGGTGGCATGGAAAACATGGACCGCGCGCCCTACCTGCTGCCGCAAGCCCGCTGGGGCGCGCGCATGGGCGATGTGACGATGTTCGACAGCATGCTCATGGACGGGCTCAACGATGCCTTCAGCGGCAAGCATTCGGGCTGGCACACGGAAGACCTGGTAACGCTCAAAAACATCTCACGCGCTGACCAGGACCGCTGGGCGCTGCGCTCGCAGCAGCGCTTTGCAGCAGCGCAAGCGGCGGGCAAATTTGACGCCGAGATCGCCACGGTAGAAATTGCCGGGCGCAAAGGCCCGACGCTGTTCAACAAGGACGAACACAACCGGCCTGAGACCACGGCGGAATCGCTGGCCAAACTCAAACCCGCCTTCCGGCCAGACGGCACCATCACCGCCGGCAGTGCGCCGGGCTTGAACTCAGGCGCGGGGGCCATGATCGTGGCCGATCGGCAGTGGGCCGAAAGCCACGGCCTCAAACCCATGGCACAACTGGTGGCCTACGGCATTGGCGCGGTCGAGCCGGGCATGTTCGGCCTGGGGCCCGTGCCCGCTGTGCGCCAGGCTTTGGCGCGCGCGGGTTGGGCGGTGGCTGACGTGCAGCGTGTCGAGATCAACGAGGCCTTTGCCGCCATCACGCTGGCGTGCCTGCGTGAACTGGGCTTTGCCGAAGACATCGTCAACGTCGAGGGCGGCGCCATTGCCCACGGCCACCCGATTGGCGCCAGCGGTGCGGTGTTGGCCACACGGCTGATGCACTCGATGCAGCGCGACGGGTTAAAGCGCGGCATTGAGACGCTGTGCATTGGTGGCGGTCAGGGCATTGCCCTGGCGCTGGAAATGCTGTGAGGTGAGCTATGGAAGCCGCCATCCACCGCTTTCATGAGTTGTTCGCGCAGTTGGGGCTGGCCGATGATGCCGCCAGCATCGAGCGCTTTATTGCCGCCAACGCGCCGCTGCCAGCGGGTGCCAAATTGCATGACGCGCCGTTTTGGACAACCGCGCAGGCAGGTTTCCTGCGTGAGGCCTGCATGCAGGATGCCGACTGGGCCGCGCTGGTCGATCAACTGAGCGTGGCCTTGCATCAGGCTTGACCGGCGCCGGGTCAACAGGCATGGCCGCAAGCGACCAATATCTTTTGGACTGAAAGGAGCACCCTCATGAAATTTGCTTCCTGGCATTGGCTGCCTGCTATCACTCTGGCAGCGGCACTTCCCACAATGGCACAAACCCAGATGACCGGCAACAAGCCGGTTCAACGTGAATTGATCTACTGTGCCGACCAAATGACACACGCCGAGCGTGAGGCCTATCGCGCCAGCATGCAGGCCGCTGCCACACCGCAAGCGCAGGATGCCTTGCGTGCTGACCATCAGCGCAGCATGCAAGAGCGGGCGCGCGCCGCAGGACGCGCAGGCCAATGCAATGTGCCGCTGCGGCAGCGGGCTGGACAAGGTTTCCAGGGGGGTGCCTCACAATGAGCAAGCACACGCATTCAACCTTAATCTTGGTCGCTGTCTTGCTATTGGCTGCCTGCGCGCAGGAGCCCAAAGGCGATCCGGTGCGCGGCATGCAGACGCATGAGGTTTGTCTGGATTGCCACGGCACCGAGCTCTATGCCTCGCCAACCCGCAAAATCAAATCGCTCGACGCCTTGCGCAAAGATGTAGCCAAGTGGGGCGATTACTACGCCCCGGCGCTCACGCCGCAGGATGTGGACGACATCACTGCCTACCTCAATCGGGATTTTTACAAGTTTTGAGACTGCGCGGTGCAATGAAACGGCTTTTGCTAGTTTCCGCTCGGCAAGCAAGCTAGCGGTTGCGCCGCCTTTTCCGTGTCCTTTGAGTGCTTCTATCGGATTGGCCCTGACAGGCACAACACGGCCGCTGCCGCTGTCCAATATCCATTCCAGTCGATCAGTCGGGCCGAGGTGGAACTGGCTTCGTATTGCAGCAGGCACAACGGTTTGTCCTCTGGCAGTAATGGTGCTTTGCATAGTGCTCCAGTCAAAGTGAAATACCGTCGTCGTACCGGTGTAATTAAATAAATGCGCGCATTCCACCCACGCCGAGCAACTGCCAAAGCGTCGGCTTTTTTGGTATCAAGCTGCGTCTTTTCGACGGATATGCCGTCTTCACCAGCAAATCCATCTCTACTTCAAGGAAAACACCATGGACATCAAAGTTCTCGGCACCGGTTGTGCCAACTGCAAAGCCACCATTGCGGTCATTGACAACATCGAACAATGGCTGGCCGCGTGAACGCAGAACAGGAACAGCAGATGAATTCGCACAACATGCTTGGTCAGGCATTTTCAAAGCTTGCAGGGCTGGCCATGGCGCTGTGCCTGCCGCTGTCCCTGCATGCCAACCCGGTGGGCGATGTGCTACAAGCCGCGCTCACGCACCCGGCAGTGCGCTCCCGCCAGGCGCAACTGCAAGCCGCCGAGCTTGACGAATCAGCCGCTGCAGCGCGCTACTTTGGCCGTGGCAACCTGCTGCTTGACCAAACCAACTACGAGGGCAAGCGCGTGGTGGGCTACTTCTACCCGGGCCAGCCCACACCTGCCCTGTTGGACGACAACATCAGCCGCGTGGGCATCAGCTACAGCCTGCCGATCGACCTGTTTGGCGTGATTGCCGCCTCGCGCGAAAAAGCCCAAGGCAACCGCGAAGCACTGGCACTGCTGGCACGCCAGGAACAACTGTTGCGCCTGAACCAGGCCGCCAGCGCGCTGGGCCGCAAACAAGCCTTGCAACTGCAAGCGCAGGCACTCACCATCCAACGGCAGCGCGTAGAAGCGTCTGTGGGGCGCATTCGGCAAGAAGTGGACTTGGGGCGCACAGCCGGCGTTGATCTGACGCTGGCCGAAAGCGACCTGGCCAGGCTATTGGCCGAAGAAGCCCGGCTGCAAGGCCAGCTCAGCGACACCCGGGCCGATTTGCTCGACGCCAGCGGCCAAGACCCAGAGGTGGGCACGCAAGTGCTGACTGCACCCGCCTGGCAAGACGTGGAACCCGACCAAACGCTGGCGGTGCGCATCGCCCAAGCGCGGCTTCTCAGCCTGCAAGCCAGTAGCCGCGAAACCAGCCGCAACCTCCTTCCCGCTTTGAGCCTGGGGGCGGATGTGTTCAGCAACCATGGCGGCGGCAGCGACATGACCACCCACGCCATTGCCCTGCGGCTGAACATGCCGCTGGACGTGAGCAGCTTCAAGCGCGCCAATGCCGACGCAGTGCGCGCCATGGTGGCTGAAGAAGACGTGGCCACCGCCCGCCAAACGGCGCGCCGCCAGTGGCAAAGCCTGCATTCGTTCTACAACAGCGCGCAGGCCGACGCCCACGCGCTGGCCAAAGAAGTGGGCTACCGCACCGAGGTGGTGGCAGTGGAAGAAAAGAAATGGGAACTCGGCTCGCAAACGCTGGAAAACCTGTTGCGCCAGCGCCGAGACCTGCTCGACGCGCAATACCGTCTGGCCGACGCGCGTTGGCGCAGCCTGAACGCCTGGTCGCAAGCCCAGGTGCTGGCGGGCACCGAACCCGCCCAATACATTGCCACCTTGAACCCCTGATCGTCATGAATACTCCAAACACCCCATCCAAATCCAAAAAAACCGTCATCGCCGTCGTCGTGGTGCTGATACTCGTCGCTGCCGGTGTGCTGGCTGTGGTCAAACAAAAATCACGGCTGTCGGCAGAAACATTGCCCGCTGCCACCCCGGTCACGGTGCAAGCACTGACCCTGGCCAACGGCCCGGTCACGCTCACCCTGCCGCTGGCCGCTGAAGTGCAAGCCGTGCAAGAAGCCAACATCGCCAGCCGCCTGACTGGCTATGTCACCGCGCTGCGCTTTGCCGAAGGCGACCGCGTTAAAAAAGGCGATTTGCTGGTGCAAATCGACACCGCCGATGCGATGGCCAACCTGCAACGCGCACAAGCCGAGCTGGCGCGCACCGAGCAACAGCAAGCCACCCTGCAAGCCGATCTGGCCGCCTCTGAAGCGGGTGCCCGCGCCGCCGCAGATCGCACCGCCCGCGCCAAAACCTTGTTTGACATCAAGGGCGTATCTTTAGAGCAGTTGCAAGCCGAGCAAACCAGCCAGGCCAGTGCGCAAGCACGGCTGGCGGGTACACGCGGCGCACTCAATGCCTACCAATCGGGATTAAGTGCCGTCAAAGCAGGCGTGCAAGCGGCCCAAATCAACCTGGGCTACGCCGCGATTCGCGCACCGTTTGACGCGCTGGTCGCTGCCCGCCCGGTGCAGGTGGGCGACCTGGCCACCCCCGGCAAGCCTCTGATGCGCTTAGTTGGCTTGGGCGAACAACGCCTGCTGGTCACCTTGCCCGAAGGCGCAGCACCCCAAGCGTTGCTTTGGAATGCGCAAGAGCTTGCCCTGAAATCCTGGCCCGAGGCCACGCCGCAAGGCATGCGCCGCTACGAGGCTCGCGCCACCGGTCTCACTCCTGGCACCCGCGCCAGCGTCGAGCTGATCACCTACCAGGCCGATGGCGTGTTGCTGCCTGATGCCTGCCTGCTGGGCAACGACGGTCAAACAGCGACGGTGTTTGTATTGCCAAAAGACGGCCCGGCCAAACCGCTCAAGGTCAGCCTGCAAGCCAGCGGCCTTGAAGGTGCCGCCAGTACCGATGAAGCCCTGAATGGCCAGACCATTGCCTGCGGTGGTGCCGACGTGCTGACGCGCCTGCAATTGGGCGTGCCGTTCCAGATCGCGAAAGGCAACTGATCATGTTGTTTCGCTACTTTTACACGCGCCCGCTGCTGCTGGCGATGATTTTGTTCATCGGCTCCATCATGGGCGTGCTGGGTTACATCAACCTGCCGCGCAACATGTACCCCGATGTGGAACGCTCGCAAGTGGTGGTGGTGACCCAACTGCCTGGTGCGGCGGCGCAAACTGTGGCGCAAAAGGTGTCGCGCCCCATCGAGCAAGAGCTGTACGCGCTGGCTGGCATTCGTGATGTGCAAAGCACCAACAAGAATGAGGTCTCGATCATCAAGGCCGAGTTTGAGTACGGCAAAGACCTCAACACCGCCACGGTGGATGTCAACAACGCCATCTCGCGCGCCCGCGGCAAGCTGCCGCCCGAGGCACCGCCGTCTGGCGTGTACACCGTGGGTGGCTTCACCCAGCCGGTGCTGGTACTAGCCTTGTCGCCCAAACCGGACAGTGATGTCAGTCTGAGCCAGATTCGCCTGATGGCCGAAAACGACTTGCGCACTGCATTGCTAACGCAAGGGCACATTGCCAACGTGGAAATTTTTGGCGGCCATGAGCCAGCGATACGGGTCGAGTTTGACCCGCTCAAGCTCATTCAGAATCACATCAGCCAGGGCCAATTGCAAGAGGCGCTGGCCAAGATCGGGCGCGACTACCCGGTGGGCATCAGCCAAAGCGCCAGCGCGTTCAGCACGCTCACGGTGTATGGCGAGCGCGTCAGTGTGGAAGCCCTGCGCCGCTTACCGCTGGTCAACGGCCTGATGCTCGGCGACGTCGCGCAGGTGAGCTTAAGTGAGGCCGAGCGCTACAGCGCTTTTCATGGCAACGGCAAAGAAGCCATTGCCATGGCCATCCAGCGCGCGCCGGGTGAAAGCGTGCAAGGCGCCATCAATGACGCCAACCGCGCGCTGAAAGACATGAAAGTGCGCTACAGCAAGATTGAATTCGAAGTGGCCGACACGCAAGAGGAGCTGATCGAGACCTCCAACAGCAACATCATCGAAGCCTTGCGCGACGCGGTGATTTTTGTCTCCATCGTGATGCTGATTTTTTTGGCCAACTGGCGCG
>PFUD01000046.1 GCA_002789915.1 Comamonadaceae bacterium CG_4_9_14_3_um_filter_60_33
TTTGTATGTGAAAAATTCTTATTTTCAGATTGCTGTGAACTTCACTGGAAATACAAGATGTAGCATGGGGTGCAAGGGGTCGAAGGTTCGAATCCTTTCACACCGACCATATGAATCAAGGACTTAGCTTCGAAAGGGGCTAAGTCCTTTCTTCTTTTTGGAATCAATTTTATCCATTGTCCCAACCGTGATTAAAGCTTGGCCTAGATCGGTCTTTGCCATAACTGCCAATCGCAAAATATTTGTGGTCCGCGACTACCAGCAAAATGAGGTTGGTCTGTTCAATGCAAGTAAAAATAAAGTTGGCCTGGCAAGACCAGTTATTCAGAGTCCAAGGGAAGTTCGACATGCTCGGCGCAATCGCAGGGGGACATCATTGGGTCCAGTTACGAGTTCAAGGACTACAAATTCAAGAACTTTCAAACGCTGTTCCATAACTGCCCTCCAAGACTGAGCGGGCAAAGGCCGCTTTGGAGTAGGTAGATCGCCAATTTCTACGAGCAGAAACGCTGCAATGTGGGTACCCGTTTCAGACGCTTTGCTGACGGGTCAAAAAGCAGTGCTAAAAAGTTTGAGCAGTCAGGGCTGTAGACCCCACAGATTTACACCGCGACACCAAACAACATGCCGACGCCAGACGTGATGGCCATGGCCAGTGCGCCCCAGAACGCCACGCGCACAATACCTTTGGCGATGCTGGCGCCGCCGGTGTAGGCGGCCAGGCCACCAAGAACCACCAGAAATAACATCGAGGTGGCTGCGACCACAGGCGTCAAAATGTCAAAAGGGACCAGCCAGGCGGCCAATAACGGCAAACCGGCACCTACGACAAATGAAAGCGCCGAGACCAGCGCCGCCTGCAACGGGTTGGCGCTGTTGGCGTCAGAAATGCCAAGTTCGTCGCGGGTGTGGGCCGCCAGTGCATCATGGGCCGTCAACTGCGTGGCAACCTGCCTGGCCAGGTTGGGGTCCAGTCCGCGCTGCACGTAAATCGCTGACAGCTCGGCAAGTTCTCGCGCGCCGTCGGTGGCCAGTTCTACGCGCTCGCGGGCAATGTCGGCCTGCTCGGTGTCCGACTGCGAACTTACCGACACATATTCGCCCGCTGCCATCGACATGGCGCCAGCCACCAGCCCCGCCACTCCCGCCACCAGCACCGGCTCTTGGGTGACACTGGCAGCGGCCACACCGAGGATCAGGCTGGCCGTGGAAACAATGCCGTCATTGGCGCCCAGCACCGCCGCGCGCAGCCAGCCTACGTGTTGCGTACGATGGTTTTCGGGAGAAGTGGCCATGATGGTCGTCGTCGGTAAGGAGTTCTTGGAGTCAGGCGGGTTTGACCCCGAGTATGCGCCCGGTCAGCTTGCCTGCCACTGGCGCCAGGAAAAAGATCACCGGCACGCCCACAAGGTAGGCAATGGCAAAGGCCCTCATCCAGCGTTGAACAAAGTCAGCACTCAGGCCGACGTTGACGAAGGTAATGACCAGTGTCATCAGAAAAATCATCATGGCGCCCATCACCAGTGAAAACACCAAGTGGAATTTCTTTTGCGAATTCATTTATTTGCTATTCCTGTTTCGGGTTTATGCTGCAAGCCATTGCTCAATCTTGTCACGGCTGGGCACACCGCCCGCGTGCACCACCTTGCCGTTGATCACCACGCCGGGCGTGCTCATCACACCGTAGCCCATGATATCGCGCAGCTCTTCGACCTTGGTCAGTGTGACAGTCACGCCTTTGGCTTGGGCGATCTGGTCGATGAGCGCAATGGTGGCCTTGCAGTTGGCACAGCCGGTGCCGAGAACTTTGATGTCCATGGTGTTTTCCTTGAAGTTGAAGTTGAGATTGAGATTGAGATTGAGATTGAAAAGATTCGCGTTTACAGGACAGCGTTAAAAACAAATCCGACCAACAGGATGCCCGCAGAGACGACCCCGACAAAAGTGGCAATCAGCCGCACCTTGAGCACCTTGCGCAAGATGATCATCTCGGGCAGCGAGAGCGCAATCACACTCATCATGAAAGCCAGCACCGTGCCCAGCGCGGCGCCCTTGGCCAACAGCGCCTGCACGATCGGGATCACGCCGGCAGCGTTGGTGTACATCGGCACGCCCATGACCACAGCCAGCGGCACGCTCCACCAGGCATCACGCCCCATGAAGTTGGCCATGAAGTCCTCGGGCACATAGCCGTGAATCAAGCCGCCCAGCGCGATGCCGACCAAGATGTAAGGCCAGACCTTGCCGACAATTTCTTTCACCGCGTGAAAGCCACCCTCGATGCGCTCACCCAGCGTCATGCCGGTGGCCTCAAAGTCTGCCGACATTTTGGGCATGTCGCGCACCCAGTCTTCCAGATGCGCTTCCATCTTCAGGCGGCCAATGATCCAACCCGCCACGATGGCCACGCTCAAGCCCAGGCCCAGATAGAGCAGGGCGACTTTCCAGCCGAACATGCCGAACAGCAGCGTCAAGGCCACTTCGTTGACCATCGGCGCCGAGATCAGGAAAGAAAATGTGACCCCCAGCGGTACGCCTGCCTGCACAAAACCAATGAATAGGGGAACCGCCGAGCACGAACAAAACGGGGTCACGATGCCCAAGGACGCTGCCATCACATTGGCGACACCCTCGCTGCGACCAGCCAGCAAGGCACGCGTGCGCTCCGGCGTGAAATAGCTGTTGACCATGCCCATGACAAACACCACCGCTGTCAGCAGCAGCAGCACCTTGGGCGTGTCGTAAAAGAAAAACTGCAGCGCACCGCCCATGTGGCTGTCGCGCTCCAGCGGCAGCAGCGCCACAAGCGCCTCGGAGGCTGGAATCAAAGTGTTGTACAAGCCCAGCCAGACGATGGCGGCCAGGATCAGGAAGGCAACGGGCTGGCGCGTGGGCCAGGATTTGCGGGGTGCGGTCAGGGTGTTCATGCCAGCGAAGACGGCAGATTGGTAAAAAAGACGCAGGTAATCAAAAAAATCTTTGTTGCTTACGCAGTTCGGCACGGGGCCACCGTGGCTGTGGCAATGGCTTGTCTATTGGCGCGGAACAAAATCGGCCACTCGGCCGATCGCATCTACCTGAACTTGACAGGCCAGGCTCATTTGTGAACGCAGCCGCACGCGGGCACGCTGCACCCGGGATTTGGCTGCGCTCAAGCTCAAGCCACTGGCTTGGGCAAAGTCGGCTTGCGCCATGCCCTGCAGGTCGCACAGCATGATGGCTTCGCGGTCTTGCGGGCTGAGTTCGGACAGCACCCGAGGCAGGCAGGCAGTCAAGGTGTCGACCGTGTCGACGTCATCGCTCTGTGCTGTCAAGTTTTCGGGCAAGTCCACCATATGGTGCGCCACACGCAATTGGTCGGCCAGCAGGTTGCGCGCCACCTCGAATAGCCAGGCACGGGCGTTGGTTAATTCACAAAAGCGTTCGCCCTGGCGCAGCGCTTTTAAAAAAAGGTCTTGCAGCAGGTCGTCGGCCAGCGCATCGTTGCCGACTCGGTGACGCAGCCAGCCGCGCAGTTCGGCAGCGTGCAGGGTCCAGGCGGAGGTAAGGCAGTTCATGCCTTGAATTTAGCATGCCGCGGGCGAGTACCATTCGCACCATGACCGAAATATCCTGCTTTACCGGCAACGACTTGGCAGCCTTTGCCTTGACCTTGATCACCTCGCGGCAAAATATTTTGCCCAGGCGCCTGGCCGCGCCTGGCCCCGGCGAGAGCCAAGTGAACGACATGTTTCGCGCAGCCGCGTCTGCGCCCGACCATGGTGTGGTGATGCCGTGGCGTTTTGTGTTGGTGCCGCAAGACAAGCGTGTGGCGCTGGCCGATGCCTTCGGCCTGGCCTTGACCGAGCGCGATGCCGATGCCACGCCCGAGCAGGTCGAGCAGGCGCGCGAGAAGGCCTTTCGCGCGCCTTTTCTGGCGTTGGCCATTGCCCGGCTCGGGCCCTGCGAGCCCGACATCGATCCGCTTGAGCGCATGGTGTCGGTGGGGGCCGCCATTCAAAATTTTCTGCTGAGCGCGCACAGCATGGGCTTTGGCAGCAGCCTGACCAGCGGCCAGGCCATGCACTCGGCGGCCTTGCGCCAGTTGTTTGCCCTGACCGAGGGCGAGCAGGCGGTGTGCTGCATCAACGTTGGCACCGCCAGCAAACGCAAACCCGCGCGTTTGCGACCGGATGTGGCAGAGTTTGTCAGCAGCCTTTGAGCTTCGGTCGCCCTGAAACCAGAAAAAATAGACCATATGCCAAACGTCCCGACAACCGATTACGCCGCACCCCTCGTTCAATTTTTGCCGCCAGACGATTCGCAGCGTGCCACCCTGCATAACGAGGTGCACGCCCGGCCTTCGGCGCGCGTGCGCCTGCCGGCGCTGATCGTCTATGTGGCGGTGCTCAACGAGGGTGTGAGCCAGGCGACAGAATGCGCCCATCTGAATCGCCTGCCAGGCCAGTCGGCTCTCACACCCGAGCGTTTGCAGGACAATTTTTTGCGTTTGCGGCTGGATGGCTTTACGGTCAAGTGGGAACGCCACTCCGAATTTACCCGCTATTCCATCGTGCAGCCGCTGCCCGAACTAGCGCTGCTCGGGTCCTGCGAGCCCGATGTGATGGGCAGCCTGGCGCTGCCGGCGCAGTGGCTGGCACAGATTCCGGGGCGCACCGTGGCAGCGGTGCAATTGGTGATGGTCCACGCGCCGCTGGACGATGCCACCTTGCTGATGGCGCAGGCGATGCGCTGGTTTGGCGGGCGTACGCTGGTGGCGTCCCTGTTGGGCAGCAATGCCGCCCTGGCGAACGGGCAGGGCGAAGAGCCGGCCAACCGCCACGGCTACAACCACCCGATGGGCCATTCGTGGGCGTTGACACAGTTCAGGTTGCAGCCCGACGGCTTCGAGCGCATGCTGGTGATTGCCCCGGAGGGCACCAGCCAGACCCGCGCCGGCCGCATTGCCGCGCGCCTGCTGGAACTGGAAACCTACCGCCTGATGGCGCTGCGCGGTTTGCCGGTGTCCAAAGCGTTGGGTGCGATGCTGGCGCAGGCTGAGGGCGACCTGGTGCGCATCACCGGCCAACTCGAAAACAAGTCGGTCTCTGACCAGGAACTGCTCGACACCCTGGTGTCGCTGGCCGCCAGTGTGGAGCGCGCCACCGCCGAAAACAGCTACCGCTTTGCCGCCACCCAGGCTTACTATGGGCTGGTCAACCAACGCATCAGGGAACTGCGCGAAAAAGCCATTCCTGGCACCCAGACCATTGGCGAGTTCATGCAGCGCAGGCTCTCGCCGGCCATGGCCACAGTAGCGGCCACCGGGCAGCGGCTGGCCTCTTTGTCGGAGCGGGTGGCGCGCACCAGTGACCTGTTGCGCACGCGGGTCGACATTGCCACCGAGGTGCAAAACCAGCAGCTCCTGGCCAAGCTCACGCGCGGCCAGGAGTTACAACTGCGCTTGCAAAGCACCGTCGAAGGCTTGTCGATTGCCGCCATCTCTTATTACGTCATCAGCTTGCTGCTGTATGGCGGCAAGGCGCTCAAGGCGGCCGGGCTACCGGTGAATCCAGAAATGGCCGCCGGTGCGCTGGTGCCAGTGGTGCTGTGGGCGGTGTGGCGCACCACGCGGCGCATTCATGCCAAGCTGCACGTTGAACACTAAACCTCAGAAAATTGACAAAAGTCAGCCTCTTTGCCACGGCCTTAGGGCATAACTGGCTTTCAGAAAACCGAATTTACCGACCTTCCAGGAAACACCCATGAAAGCCTTTCAGGACTACTACCCCGAGAACCTGTCGCATTGCTATGGTTG
>PFUD01000138.1 GCA_002789915.1 Comamonadaceae bacterium CG_4_9_14_3_um_filter_60_33
GTGGCGACCGCTGCGTTAAAAAAACGCGCGCCGTCCAGGTGCGTGGCCAGGCCGCGCTTACGGGCCAAATCAGTCGCCTGCGCCAGATAACTCAGCGGCATCGGGTGACCGTTCCAGGTGTTTTCCAGGCACAGCAAGCGGGTTCGGGCAAAGTGGATGTCCTCGGGCTTGATGGCACCCGCGATGTCGGCCAGCTGCATCTGTCCGTCAGCACCTTGCGTCAGCGGCTGCGGCTGGATGCTGCCCAGCACCGCGGCGCCGCCGCCTTCATAGCGGTAGGTGTGGGCGAGTTGGCCGACGATGTATTCGTCGCCGCGCGCGCAATGGCTCATGAGGGCGCACAGGTTGCTTTGCGTGCCCGTGGGCATGAAGAGCGCGGCCTCCTTGCCGGTGATGTCGGCGATGCGCGCCTGCAAGGCGTTGACGCTGGGGTCGTCGCCAAACACGTCGTCGCCCACGGGCGCTGCCATCATGGCCGCGCGCATGGCCGCTGTTGGCTGCGTGACGGTGTCGCTGCGCAGGTCAATCCTGCGTTGTTGGTGATCAGACATGTTTAAACGCTTCTTGGTTTTAAAAAGTTCGCCAGCATGGCGTGGCCATGTTCGGTGAGGATGCTCTCTGGGTGAAACTGCACGCCCTCGATGTCAAAGCTGGTGTGTTTGATGCCCATGATCTCGCCGTCATCAGTCCAGGCGGTCACTTTCAGGCAAGCCGGGCAAGTAGCGCGCTCAATCGAGAGCGAGTGGTAGCGGTTGACCGTGAACTGCGCGGGCAAACCGGCAAACACGCCTTCTTGCGTGGTGGTGATGACGCTGGTCTTGCCATGCATTAGCTGCTGCGCCCGGATGATCTTGCCGCCGAACGCGGCACCAATTGCCTGATGGCCCAGGCATACCCCCAGAATCGGCACTTTGCCGGCAAAGTGCGCTATGGCCACCACCGAAATTCCCGCTTCAGCCGGTGAGCAGGGGCCGGGGGAAATGACCAGTCGGTCGAGCTCACCGGCCGCCAGCCGCGCGTCGATTTCGGCTAGCGTGATTTCGTCGTTGCGCGCCACGCTCACCTCGGCCCCCAGCTCGCCCAAGTATTGGACGATGTTGTAGGTAAAGCTGTCGTAGTTATCAATCATCAAAAGTTTCATGGGGCTTTCTCCGCAAAGTCATTCAAGGCGCGGCCTGGGTTGAGGTGCCTGTGCAGTGGGGGTTTCTGGCATGGTCATCGGTTCAGCGTGGTCGAGCGTGGGCTGGTAGACCATGTATTGATCCCGTCCAGCGGCTTTGGCGGCATACATGGCCACATCGGCATGGCGCGACAGCGAGGCTTCGTTCAGACCATGTTCGGGGTACAACGCGACCCCGGCGCTGCTTGATATTTGTACGCTCTGGCCGATAGGCAAGTGAAAGGGCACACGCAACGAGGCGTGTATTTTTTGAGCTACCTGCATGGCATCCTGCGGCTGGTTGATGCTGGTCAACAGCACCACAAACTCATCGCCCCCGACACGCGCCACGGTGTCTGATTCGCGCACACAGGTGCTCAGCCGGTGCGCCACCGCTTGCAGCAACTGGTCGCCGGCGGCGTGACCATGGCGGTCGTTGACCGGCTTGAATTTGTCAAGGTCAACAAAGATCAGGGCCAAATGGCCTTGCTCGCGCTTGACCTTGGTCACCGCCTGATGCAGTCGGTCGGTCAGTAAACGTCGGTTCGGCAGCGTGGTCAACGGGTCAAAAAAGGCCAGCCGCTTGATCTCGTCCTCGGTGGCCTTGCGCAGCGTGATGTCGGTGTGGGTGGCCACGTAGTGGGTCACCAGGCCAGCGTCATCGCGCACCGCCGTGATGCATAACCAGCACGGAAACTCCTCGCCGTCCTTGCGCACATTCCACACCTCGCCCTGCCAACTGTGGTGCGATACCAGTTTGGCCCACATGGCCACATAAAAATCAGCGTCGTGGCGGCCTGACTTGACTAGCCGCGGGTTGCGCCCCACGGCTTCCTCGGCGGTGTAGCCAAAGAGCGCGGTAAAGGCCGTGTTGACCCGCAAAATTTCCACTTGGGCATTGGTGATCAGCGTGCTTTCATGCGACTCAAACGCTGCGGCCGCCACGCGCAGTTCTGCTTCTTGCGCCATGCGCTGGGTCACGTCTTCACTGGCTCCTATCAGACGCCGCGGCACACCACGGTCATCGGTGTGCAGCGCCGCCCGGTTGTGCATGGAGCGCACCTGGCCGTCGGGCCGCGTGAGCTGAAACGTCAAGCTGAAAGGCTTGTTGTCCCGGATGGTGGCGCGTGTCGCTTCGCGCATACGCTGGAGCTCCGGCGGGGTCAGCAACTTGATCCAGTCATCGTTACGGGCGCTGGCTGTTTTGGGGTCAACACCAAACAGCGTGAACATGGTTTGGTCCCACTGGTAGTTTTTATTGATTAGATCAAACTCCCAGATGCCCACGCCGCTGGTCTCGGTGGCCAGCTTGAGCCGTTTGGCCGCAACAGCTTTTTGGGTGCGCTGCCTCTGGTACAGCGACATGCCAAACAGGCTGATGAACACCAGCGCCAAGTAGGCGCCAACTCGCATCAGTACATCACCATACCAGGTTGCAAAGATTGGCTCTGGCGCACGGGTCAGGATCACTTCAAGCGGTTTGTTCATGACCAGCGCGGCAGGAAGAATGGTGCGCATCACGCTCAGGCGCTGGTCGGTGTTGAATACCTGCTCATCGTTCATATGACTTGCCGCCGGGTGCTGGCGCAAGTGCTGCCCCAGCAAGGTATTTGGCGCCAACAAGGCCTGCTCGGCAGCGGCATCAAGCGCAGGCGCACTGCGGAAAATCATTCCGTCGCCGTGCACCAGAATGGCCTGCATGTCGTCGCTGTAGCGCACTGAATCGAGCAAAATATCAAGGTCGATCGGGTCCATGCTGGCCACCACAACACCAGCAAACTGCCCCGCATCATCAAGTAGCAGGCGCGTCAGGCTGATCAGGTAAGTGTTGAGCACGGACTGGTAAGGCGGGCTGACATACAGTAGCTTTGGGTCAAGGGTCTTGAGCGGCACCTGAACATAATCGCGCTGGTAAAAATTGCGCCCCAGCAGCTCGTCGCGGTTGGAGAAGGTGACGTTGCCCTGCGCATCGAGCACTGCAAACGTGCGCACCGAGGGCATGGCAATTTCCATGTTGCGCAGGGTTTGCTGCCCCTCTTGCCAGCCCGCCGTGCTGCTCTGCCAGCGCGGCAACGCGTTTTGAATGGACATTAGGCTGCGTTGAATGGCGCTGAGCTGACGCGTGAGGTTGGCCTCGATCGCCTTGGCCTGGGTGCTCAGGCGCTCCAGCTCGTGGGTCTGAATGCGCTGGTGTTCGTCGGCCAGGCCGAGCCCCATCAACGCCCCCACCGCTGCCAGCGCAAACGCCAGCAGCAGCCATACCTGCGCGTGCTGCGTTAAACGCTTCACACCAAGCCTTCTTCCACCAGCTCGGCGGCGCGCAGCAGGGCACGCGCCTTGGCTTCGGTCTCACGCCACTCCATCTCGGGCACGCTGTCGGCCACCACCCCGGCTGCCGCCTGCACGTAAAGCATTTGGTCCTTGATGATGCCGGTGCGGATGGCAATGGCCACGTCCATGTCGCCGGCGTAGCTCAGGTAGCCGCAGGCGCCGCCATACAGGCCGCGCTTGGTCGGCTCCAGTTGATCGATAAGTTCCATGGCGTGCACCTTGGGCGCACCGGTGAGCGTGCCAGCGGGAAAGGTCGCCTTGAGCACGTCCATGCTGGTCATGCCTGGCAACAGCGTGCCCTCGACGTTGCTGACGATGTGCATCACATGGCTGTAGCGTTCTACACAAAAGGCGTCGGTCACCTTGACGCTGCCAATTTCGGCAATACGGCCAATGTCGTTGCGCGCCAGGTCGATCAGCATGACGTGCTCGGCGCGTTCCTTGGGGTCATTGATAAGTTCCACCTCGGCGGCTTTGTCAAGCTCTGGCGTGGCGCCGCGCGGGCGCGTGCCGGCCAGCGGGCGGATGGTGATTTTTTGCACCGGCGCGCCGTCTTGCAGCACCTGCTCCTGGCGCACCAAAATCTCAGGGCTGGCGCCCACCACATGAAAATCGGCGCCGTCCGCCGTGGCACCGCTGAAGTTGTAGTAATACATGTAGGGGCTCGGGTTGAGCGAGCGCAGCGCGCGGTACAGGCTCAAGGGGCTTTGCGTGTAGGGCTTTTTGATGCGCTGGCCCACCTGCACCTGCATGAAGTCGCCACTGGCGATCAACTGTTTGGCGCGTTCTACCGCCACGATGTAATCGGCCTTGGCAAAGTCGCGCACGGCAGGTTGGCCCGCGCTGGCAAGCACCTGCGGCGCGTGCACCGGTTGGTCGAGCAGATTCTTCAACTGCGCCAGCCGTTCGGTGGCGCGCGCATAGGCCTGGGGTTGGTTTGGATCGGCATAGACCATCAAGTACAGCTTGCCCGACAGGTTGTCGATGACGGCCAGCTCCTCGCATTGCAGCAGCAAAATATCAGGGCAGCCGAGCGTGTCTGGCGGGCACGAATGCTGCAATTTTTTCTCGATGTAGCGCACCGCGTCGTAACCAAAGTAGCCCGCCAGGCCACCGCAAAAGCGCGGCATGCCGAGCTGCAAAGCCACCTTGAAGCGCTGTTGGTAGTCGGCAATAAAGTCGAGCGGGTTGGCTTGCGATGTTTCTACCACCACACCGTCGGTCACCACCTCGGTGCGGGCTGCATCACCAAAACCGCTGGCTCTAAGGAGTGTGCGCGCGGGCAAGCCAATGAAGCTGTAGCGGCCAAACCGCTCGCCGCCCACCACTGACTCGAGCAAAAAGCTAAAAGGCGCGCTGTTAGCCAGCTTGAGGTAGAGCGAGAGCGGTGTTTCCAGGTCTGCAAAGGCCTGCGCTACGATGGGAATGCGGTTAAAGCCCTGGGCGCTGAGGGCATTGAATTCAGATTCGGAAATCACAGTGACATCTTTCTATTGAGGGGGCTGAACCGTCAAAGACCTGTTCGACACCCCGGCAGACAAGACGTTGCGCAGGGTCAGGCCAGAACGGGCAAGGCTAGACAAGCAGAGCAGGCATGCCAGGGCCAGGCTCCCCGGTTGCCGCAACCTGTGATTTGAATTTGATGCATGAACATGCAAACAGTGTAGCAAAGATGTGGCAATTAACCAGTGCTGGTAACCCGAGCTATTCGGCGCTCACCGTGTGGCTCTCGCCCATGATCACTGCCAGCACCGCTTCGCCATAAGCCTCGAGCTTGCGCGTTCCCAAGCCGCTGATGTGCTGCAAGTCAGCCAGCGATTGCGGTGAGCGCTCGGCAATGGCCGCCAGCGTGGCATCGTGAAAAATCACATAGGCGGGCAGGTTGTGCGCTTTGGCCACTTCGGCGCGCCACGACTTGAGGTTGATGAAACGCACCATGGCGTCTTGACCCAGGCTGGCGGCAGCCGGGGCAAGTGCCGTGCGGTTGCGGCTGCGCTTGTCGGGGCGCTGGCTGGAGGATTGGCGAAGGCGCACCGGCACCTCGCCACGCAGCACCGGGCGCGAGTCTGCGGTCAGGTGCAAGGTGCTAAAGCCCTCGTTGTTGTGCACATGTAGGGCGCCAATGGCAATGAGTTGGCGCATGACTGCGCGCAACTGGGCCTCGGTGTAGTCGGCGCCCAGGCCAAACGTGCTCACGCTTTGGTGCCCGCGCTGCGTGACCTTGTCGGTCAGCTTGCCACGCACGATGTCCATGGTGTGGCCGGCCCCGAACGAGACACCGCTGGTTTGGTGGAGACGGTAAACGGTGGACAGCAGCTTGCGCGCCGCGTCGGTGGCGTCCCACACGTCGGGCGGCTGCAGGCAGTTGTCACAGTTATGGCAATCAGTGCTTTCCTCGCCAAAGTAGCGCAGCAGGCGCACGCGGCGGCAATCGGTGGCCTCGGCCAGGCCCAGCAGCGCGTCGAGCTTGCCGCGCATGACCTGCTTGAAATCTTCTTCGGCCGGGCTCTCGTCAATCATGCGGCGCTGGTTGACCACATCCTGTAGGCCATAGCACATCCAGGCGTCAGCGGCCATGCCGTCGCGCCCGGCGCGGCCGGTTTCCTGGTAGTAGCCCTCGATATTTTTCGGCATGTCCAGATGCGCGACAAAGCGCACGTCGGGCTTGTCGATGCCCATGCCAAAGGCGATGGTGGCCACCATCACCACGCCCTCGCCGCGCAGAAACTCGTTTTGATTGGCCTGGCGCACCTTGAAATCGAGCCCGGCGTGGTAGGGCAAGGCATGGATGCCGGCCTGCGCCAGCATGTCGGCAATTTCTTCCACCCGTTTGCGCGACTGGCAATACACCACGCCGGCCTCGCCCGCATGCTCGCGCTCGATAAAGCGCAAGAGCTGGGTGCTGGCATCCTTTTTCTCGACGATGGTGTAGCGGATGTTGGGCCGGTCAAAACTGCTGACAAACTGCCCCGCCGCTTCCAGCTGCAGCCGCTCCACGATGTCGGCGCGCGTGAGCGCGTCGGCGGTGGCGGTGAGCGCCATGCGTGGCACGCCGGCATAGCGCTCGTGCAGCACCGTCAGCGCCCGGTATTCGGGCCGAAAGTCGTGCCCCCACTGGCTCACGCAATGCGCTTCATCAATCGCGAACAGGCTAAGTTGGCCGCGTTCATGCAGCGCGTCGAGCTGCGCCAGAAAACGCGCCGTGGTGACGCGCTCAGGCGCGGCATACAGCAGCGTGATTTCGCCGCGCAGCAGGCGCTGCTCGGTTTGATAAGCCTCTTCGCTGTTCAGCGTGGAATTCAAAAACGCCGCGCTCACACCGGCCTCGTGCAGCGCGCCGACCTGGTCGTGCATCAGCGCAATCAGCGGCGACACCACCACGGTAATGCCCTGCCCGGCGCGTTGACGCGCAATCGCCGGAATCTGGTAACACAGGCTTTTGCCGCCGCCGGTGGGCATCAGCACCAGCGCGTCGCCACCGGCCACCACATGGCGGATGATGTCGTGCTGCGGCCCGCGAAAACTCGGGTAGCCAAAAACCTCTTGAAGAATGGACTCGATGGACAAAATGATGGCTATCTATTTGTGATTTATTTGCAGGGGCTAACGGCTGAAAATGCTCACGTCCCAAATTCATGAACTGGTGTGGTTCGTGATGCTGCGCCGCTATTGTCCCACCGGGCGTGAGTTGTCTGAACTCGAATGAGGCGGACGAGATTCAGGGGACTTGGCATCGTCAGGTACGCAGCGTTACCAGTCATAGGATTTAAGACCGCAGCTGACTCCAGAAGGCTGTCCGCGGTCAGACGACTTTCCGATTTGCCTTCTCCAAACCTGTTGTTGGTCTAGACACTGAACCCTGCTTCCTACACTACATGCTAAGCGCCAAACTCAACTGACATATTTCATGAAGCGACGTTGCTTTTGGAGGCATTAGACAATGACGTTGACCGGAACAGCGGTGATAATTACTGAAGCTGACCACTCGATGGAGTGAATCCTTAACTTTTGACATCCGGGGGTAAAAATGACTTTTGGCCCATTTCTGCTGAAGAGCGTGGAAGTTACAGACGATAGTCTAGTCTTAATACTGACCGATGAAAAAAATAATATTTTATTCAGGCCCAAGCGTTTTCTTTCTTTCGCGTATTCTGCTGAATACCAAGCACATGCAGAAAAATTGGTTGGGAAACTGGTAACAACTGAAACTGCAAACGAGCTTAAAAATTCACCAAAAGAATGGTGGAAAAGTGTTCGCGCTTACGTACCAGACAATATCAAATAAGTCATTATGATTAGAAATTTTTTATTCACCAAAAGCTGGCAGAAGTTATGGTGAATACCTTGAAAGGATGGAAAAAATGTCACAGATTTTCAGAATTCATCAGACACAAAGAAATAGCGATCAGCAGAATCGAAGATTTCATAAGATAATGTATACAGCGGCTTTGCGTTTAGGTGTTATTCCTAGGAATATAAATGGATATATTGATATTGAGTTTGATGGTGTACCAACAAACGAGGTTCAAGCACACGAGAGGAATGATGCATATAGAGGGACATTATTTATCAATGGATATCCCTTTGATGATGTTATATTAATTTCGTATAAGAGTAATTCAGATAGACCGAATCTTGTTACTTTTTGGCCTGTATCACAGCATCCAGATGCAAAGCACAGTTACACCGATCCTCTGGTTGATACTGCGATGGATGGAACAGCATTCGACATAAATCTTGTCGCGACTGTGATGCATGAAAAATTTCGAGAAAACGCTGGCGTTTCCCCTGCCACATTGATGAAGATTCTTTATGATCAAGAAAATCAATCTCTTCGAGATGGTGCTTTGCGAATCGGGCAATTGTTGGACGAATCAATGGTCAGAGAGAAGGAAATGCAATCGCTCGTGAGATCTACGTCAGAAAGAGCAGAAGCTGAGTCTGCACGTGCCAATATTGAAAAAAAACAAAAAGAAGAGGCACAGGCGGAAAATAGACTTAAGGATGAAAAAATCGCGCAGTTGCTGCGTGATTCATTGATGACCCCAAGGTATGATGATATCGTTACAGAATCTAATGTTGCAACAATTAAGCGGGTTTCGCAGGGAAACATTGGACGAAGCAATCAACGGGCAATCATATTACACATGAGCGACGGGACCAATAGAGCAAATAACTGGGAACGAGGGTACAATACCCGACTAGAATTAGCTGAAGAATTGTGCACTTCAGGAAAGAAAGTTAGAACTGATGTTTGGAATAAACCTGGCACTAATTACAAATGGGAGAATTGGTTCAAGAATATTTATGTAGTCGATTAATTCTTGTCGATGCAAATGCAATCATGGCTTGTTGCGTGGATCGGTGCAACCGACCATGAATGTTCTGAGTCCAAGCGAGGATCAGACCTTGGCCCGATTGCGACCGCCCTTCTTGGTAAAAAGCGTTATGACCGCATCTACCTCCTCACGAACTATGACTTTGACCGAAGCAAAAGGTATTGCACATGGTTGGAGACAACCTCAGGCTACGATCAGTCTGTAGTCGATTTGTACAGCGTTGACCTCATCAGTCCCATTGACTACGCTGACATTTACACCCAAGTCAGTTCCAACCTTCAGCAGGCAGGTCTGCCGCGCAATGACGTAGATCTCACTTTTCACGTCAGCCCCGGTACACCTGCCATGGCGGCGATATGGATTATTCTGTCGAAGACTCGCTTTCCGGCAAAGCTGATTCAAACCTCCAGAGAAAAGGGACTCGAATCAGTAGATTTCTTTTTTGACCTAGCAGGTGACTTTCTCCCTGAATATTTGCACCGCAGCGGCGAACGGGTTAAGCGTTTGGTTGATGCTGTACAACCAGCAAGCCCTGAGTTTGGCAAGATCATTCATCAAAGCCAGGTGGTCGCAGATCAAGTCAGTCTTGCACGGCGTATTGCGGCATACGACGTTCCTGTTCTGATTTTGGGAGAAACTGGCACGGGCAAAGAGTTGTTTGCAGAAGCTATTCATGCCGCAAGTTCCCGTGTGGCTCAGCCATTCATAGCGGTCAACTGTGGTGCCTTTACTGCTGAATTGGCGAGTTCAGAATTATTCGGCCATAAAAAAGGAGCTTTCACAGGCGCGACGGCAGACCGGAAAGGCCATTTTTTAGAGGCATCCGGCGGCACGCTTTTCTTGGACGAAGTCGGTGATCTTCCATTGGATACACAAGTCAGACTGCTTCGCGCATTGCAGGCCCATGAGATAACCCCACTGGGGCAGTCAAAGCCAGTCCAAATCAATACCAGAATCGTGGCGGCTACACACAGAGATTTAGCTGCGGACGTAGCATGTGGGCGGTTTAGAGAAGATCTGTTTCACCGCCTAGCTGTTGGAATACTTCAGTTGCCGCCTCTACGAGAACGCACTGGTGATGTGGAATTGCTTGCACAGCATTTTTTGGAGAGCATCAACGCAGACAGTGCTGGCAAGCCGGAAGCACAGTACAAAAGTATTGGGCAAAGTGCCAAGCATTTCCTGTTGACTCACCCTTGGCCTGGCAATGTCCGCGAGCTTTATCACACACTCTTGCGAGCAGCCATATGGTCAACGATGACTGAGATTACAGAGCAGGACATCAGAGCTGCAATGCTTCCAGTGACGCGAACCCAATCCCCAGGTCAACCAGATGTGATTGGCTCGAATTTCGCCCTGCAAGCACGACTTGACGAGTTGGCACGAGGCTTCATCGAGCAGGCCTTGCGCCAATCTGGTCAGCGAAAAACCGTCGCGGCGAACTTGTTAGGCTTTTCCAATCATCAAACACTTGGGAATTGGATGAAACGACTGGGCATGTCCGGTGATTTGCCTATCAATTAGTGCGGGCAGATGAACAATGAATACACATGAAAAAGGTAATAGTATTTACATTTATTCAAAAATATTTACTTTTTTGTTTTCTTTGGTATCTCTAAGTTCTTGATTTGCAAGGAACTAAGTTCAAATTTTCTATGGCATGGAATTGGCTTTATCTAAGGCACAACCTTTTGGAGATGCACATGCAAGACTTGAACTTTGAGCAAATTGTCAAAAGAACCATACGGTGGGACGGCAACACATTGGAAAACCGATCTTGCTCGGATCAGTATTTGGGGACATTGAACGAAATCATTGGGCGTACAAGCTTTCCACAGCGACTCGCTGCGTCTGAGAGAGCCGCGCAACCGTGCGTCGTGATGGTTTTGGAGTCACCACACGTTGACGAGTTCATAGGCACGCCAGGTCCGGCAAAAGGGTTCACCGGAGACATGATTCGCAACCACCTGCCAGAGGCATTGCATGGATGGAATCTTGATGGTCTCGGGCTAATTTTGATAAATGCAATACAGCATCAATGCTCACTTGGAACGGACACATCCCTTTACCGTGATCTGATTTTTAGAGCAATGTGGGCGGGGGGCGGACGAGAGGACTTCTGTTCACGACTTCAGTCTGTAGTGCGGCCCGGTGACATTCTCATGAATTGCTGCACCAAGGGAAATGACTTTGAAACAAATGATCCGCTGCGATCCTTGGTGGAAGCATCAATAAGGGATACGTTGCCGTTGGTCACGAGTGTCCGGCGGATGCACCCAGCATCATGGCGTAACGTGAGTTTCAGAGGCGTAGAGTGGCGCTATCAACCACCACACGAAGAAATCAACATGTCCGACAATGCTCAGGCCAGCGGTCAGCCACCTTCAAATCTCTCAAACATTGAAGGTAACGTCTATTGGTTGAAAGACAAGGTGGATGAAGCCGAATTTGCGATTGAATCCGTGAGAGCCGATGCCGAAAAAAGCACAGCCTTACTGTCTGCACCTGATACTTTGGTTTTGGTAAGAGAAATGCAGACGGTGCGTAGCTCATCATGCACAGTCCTTGTAATGGGTGACGGCAGTCAGCGTCACATGAAAACATCAACATTCGATCCTGACGGCGTAATCACGCAAAAGGCAAAAACGTTGGTGGGCACCAGAGTTAGGACCAGTTGTTGGGATCCAAAGGGCAATCCAGGAAGATGGTCAAGTCAAGGTTATTTCAGAGATATCTATGCAGCCATATGATTTCTACCAGCTCTTCAATTTGTGAGATAAATCTATGAACTTTCAACAAACTCTCATTCGTGCGCTTGTCTCTGATTATTGGGTATTAAATAGGGTGCTCGATAAAAACCATCGTAATTCACTTAAGGTCGGGAATTCTGTAGCGCCAATATTTGAGCTTCTGTTCAAGCAAAATAATATCAATTATACAATTCACCAGATTACCAGTAGCTACTACGAGGTGACACTTGCAGACGATGATCTTCACGACTTCGAGCTTTATTTATACACAATCAAGAGCATTCGCGAGGATCACCTAATCCAAGAGCCTGAAATTGAAAACGAAGATATAGTGAGAGACTATTTGAAACAAATAGAAATCTTCTTCTCTCCAAATTCAAACTATAAAATTGCAATACCGCTTGGTTCTTTGGATATCTCTGATTATCCTAAGAATACTTATTTCTATATGATTTGCAATTTACATAATCAAACGGCACTTTTAGGTGATATTAATGATTTTAATATCGACTAATGTGGTATTTGTAGTCGCCGCGTGCATCGGCGTGAGGTACAGCATGGAATGCTATCAACATCTCCCTAATCTGACTTTCGGCGTACAAATCGAGACCAGACCGAATCATAAAAATCATCAAGCAAATTAATGACTTATGACACTCCGATGTGACATCGTTTGGGACACTACTGAAATGACTAAAGAAATCACGCCTAACCAATTGTTGGCTCAGGTTAGAAACTCATGGTGCAATATCAAGGACTTACCGAGCCATTTGCGCACGCCCGAGGTTTGCTTGGCCGCTGTGCAGCAGGATGGGAGGGCTATTGAATATCTGACGCTAGAGCAACGCACGCATGATGTCTGTTTGGCTGCTGTTGGTCAAATGCGTGACACCCGATGGACTGATTCGCGTGATGGCGACCAATTTGCCAATCAGCCAATTCCCGACAGCCGTT
>PFUD01000068.1 GCA_002789915.1 Comamonadaceae bacterium CG_4_9_14_3_um_filter_60_33
AAAAAGTCGGCACCCACCTTGAGGCCGCCGGTGCCGCCGAGCGCCTGAATGGTGGCGATACGACCCGAGGTAACAGGCTCGCTGTCGGCACCAAAAACCAGCGCCTTAACAGCTGCGTCATAGGCGGCAATGCCGTCGATGGGCAGGTAGCCGTGTGGCTTGGGCGCGTCCATCATGGCTTTTTCAGCGGCTAGCACACAACCCAACAAGGGCAACTTGCCGTTGTCGTCAAAGTACACGCCCACGCCCAGATTGACCTTGGCCGGGTTGGTGTCGGCGTTGAATTGTTCATTCAAGCCCAGAATAGGGTCGCGTGGGGCCATTTCGACAGCGGAAAAAATTGACATGACAAAGTCCTGTGGTGAGTTGGGAAAGTGACCGTCTGGTCACTGGTATTCGCCCTTTATTTTACTGATGGACAGGGCGCGTCGGGCGTCTTCGCTCAATTGATTTGCGGGCTTAGCCGCTCGGTTTGGAGGAAACCAATGGATCAAGTGGAATGTGTGGTGGTTGGGGCCGGGGTGATCAGCCTGGCGGTGGCGCGCGCGTTGGCACTACAGGGGCGTGAGGTCTTGGTGCTCGAAGCCGCCAACGCGTTTGGTACTGCCAAACAATGGGGGTCAGATTCCAATTAATTTCACCTAGCCAGCTCGAAGAATTAATTGGAATCTGACCCCAATTAAAAGGTCTTCTTGATCAGGGCAGCGGACTGCCTGACCAAGCCGGGACCCTGGTAGATCAGGCCGGTGTAGATTTGAACCACATCGGCGCCAGCCCTGATTTTGCTCACGGCGTCTTCGGCGCGCATGATGCCGCCGACGCCGATGATCGGGAACTGTGGCCCCAGGGCAGCGCGCAATTGGCTGATCACCTGGTTACTCATGGCCAAAACCGGCGCGCCCGACAGGCCGCCAGCTTCGTCGGCATTCGTCAGACCCTTGACGGCTTCACGGTTCAAGGTGGTGTTGGTCGCTATCACGCCCCAAGCGTTGTTGACCTGACCCGCGCTATCAAGCCCATAGCGCTTCAGAGTTTCGGCGATCACCTTGATTTGGTCTGCATCCAGGTCGGGGGCAATTTTGAGGAAGATCGGGGTGTGCTTGCCGTGTTTTAGAGCCAGCGCCTCGCGCCGCTCGGAGATGGCGCCCAGCAGGCCATCCAGCGCTTCATCACTTTGCAAGCTGCGCAAGTTTTTGGTGTTGGGGCTGGAAATATTGACCGCAACATAGTCGGCAAACGGATAAACACCGTCCAGACAAGTCAGGTAATCGTCTGTGGCGCGCTCGATGGGCGTGGCGGCGTTTTTGCCAATATTCAGGCCCAGCAGCATGGGCGAGGCGTCAGGAGAACTGGAGTGGCGCTGCCGGTACAGCCTGGAGTGCTTGACGTTGTCGATGAAGGCAGCCAGACCGTCGTTGTTGAAGCCGAGCCGGTTGATCAGCGCCTGCGCTTGCGGCAGACGAAACATGCGCGGCTTGGGGTTGCCCGGTTGCGCCAGCGGCGTGACCGTGCCGACCTCGACAAAGCCAAAACCCATGGCACCCAGGCCGTCGATACAACGGGCGTTTTTATCCAGCCCGGCGGCCATGCCGACGCGGTTGGGAAAAGTGAGCCCGGCCAGCGTCACCGGATCGTTCACACGCGCGCTGGCGTAGGCCCATTTCAAGGCGTTTCCTTGGGTGCTCGCCAGTGATTGCAGTGTCAGTTCGTGAGCGGCTTCGGGATCAAGGCTGAATAAAAAGGGGCGGGTGAGCGCGTAGGGGACAAGAGCCATTGGATAATTTCATCAAGTTTCAGGTATTTTCGCCGATCAACCCTTACAGACACGCACAAGGATTCCACGATGACAACACTTTCCCAAGACGAACTTAAAACCCTGGTGGGCCAGGCTGCGCTCAAGTACGTGGTGCCCGGCGAGATCGTGGGCGTGGGCACCGGCTCTACGGTCAACAAATTCCTTGACGCGCTGGCGAGCATCAAGGACCAGATCAAGGGCGCGGTGTCAAGCTCGGTGGCCAGCACCGAGCGCTTGCGGGCGCTGGGCATTCGTGTCTTTGATGCCAACGACGTAGCTGAACTGGCGGTGTACATCGACGGTGCCGACGAGATCGACCACCAGGGCCACATGATCAAAGGCGGCGGTGCGGCACTCACGCGGGAGAAAATTGTGGCCGCGCAGTCGCGCCAGTTCGTCTGTATTGCCGATGACTCCAAGCTGGTGCAAACGCTGGGCAAATTCCCGCTGCCGGTGGAAGTGATTCCGATGGCAGCCCACCGTGTGATCCGCCAGTTTGCCACCATGGGCGGGCAAGCGCAGTTGCGGCTTAAAAACAACGCGCCGCTGGTGACCGACAACGGCCAAGTCCTGCTCGATGTCACCGGCTTGCAGATCAGCGATCCGTTGGCTTTTGAGGCCGAAGTGAACCAATGGCCGGGCGTGGTGACCGTGGGCGTCTTCGCATTTCAGAAAGCACAGATATGCCTGTTGGGCACTGCCGATGGGGTTAAAACGCTGACCTTTTGAGGGTAAATCCGAGTGTTTGTCTCGGGCCGCGCACAGCGTATCGAGCGCATACTTCAAGCCATCCTTATTTGTCACTTTTCAGGAGCCCTCATGAGTCAGCAAACCAAATACCTTTTGCACGAAAACCAGATGCCCAAGTTCTGGTACAACCTGCAGGCCGACCTGCCCAAGCCCTTGCCCCCGGTGTTGCACCCCGGTACCATGAAGCCGGTGGGGCCAGATGACCTGGCGCCGCTGTTCCCGATGGCCCTGATCATGCAAGAGGTGAGCCTGGAGCGCGAGATTGAAATCCCCGAACCGGTGCGCGAAGTGTTTCAACTGTGGCGCCCGGCCCCCCTGTTTCGCGCTCACCGCCTGGAAAAAGCGCTGGGCACACCAGCCAAGATTTTTTACAAATACGAAGGCGGCAGCCCCGCCGGCAGCCACAAGCCCAACACCGCCGTGCCCCAGGCCTTTTACAACAAAGAGGCTGGCATCAAGCGCCTGGTGACCGAGACCGGGGCCGGCCAGTGGGGCACCTCGCTGGCATTCGCCGGGCAGATTTACGGGCTGGAAGTCGAGGTGTTCCAGGTGCGCGTGTCCTACGACCAAAAGCCGTACCGCCGCGCTGTCATGGAAACCTATGGCGCGCGCTGCTTTGCCTCGCCCTCCACCGAGACTGCTTATGGCCGCTCGGTGCTGGCCAAGCGCCCCGATCACCCCGGCAGCCTGGGCATTGCCATCTCGGAAGCGGTCGAGCTTGCCGTGCAGCGCGACGACACCAAATACGCGCTGGGCTCGGTGCTCAACCATGTGCTGCTGCACCAGACCATCATTGGTCAGGAATCCATGCTACAGATGGAAATGGCCGACGCCTGGCCCGACGTAGTGGTGGGCTGCACCGGTGGCGGCTCCAACTTTGCCGGCATTGCCTTCCCCTTCATTGGCCACGGCCTGCGCGGTGGCCCCAAGCCGCGCATTGTGGCGGTGGAGCCAGCCGCCTGCCCGTCATTGACGCGCGGCAAATACGCCTACGACTTTGGCGACACCGGCCACATGACGCCGCTCACCAAAATGCACACGCTGGGCAGCCAGTTCACGCCGCCCGGTTTTCACGCCGGCGGCTTGCGCTACCACGGCATGGCACCGCTGGTGTCGCACGTCAAGCAACTAGGCCTGCTGGAGGCGGTGTCGTACAACCAGGTCGAGTGCTTCGAGGCTGGCGTGCTGTTCGCCAGAAACGAGGGCATCGTGCCCGCCCCGGAAGCCAACCACGCCATCAAGGGCGCCATTGTCGAGGCGCTGCGCTGCAAGGCCGAGGGCAAGGCCGAGACCATTTTGTTCAACCTCTGCGGTCACGGCCACTTTGACATGACCTCGTACCAAAAATACTTTGCTGGTGAACTGACCGACGAGCATTACGACGAGGCCGAACTGGCGATGGCACTGGCGGGGCTGCCCAGCGTGCCCGAGCCGGTGTGAAAAAAAAGAGTTTTTCCGCCATCAAAAGCGACCGCTCCTGCGACTCGGAGAGTCGGTCAGGATGGGGCATCTGGCGCATCTGCACTGAGGTCGTCATTTGCCGTTGTCCCCTCATTTTTGCTTCAGCAAAAACTCCTCAAAGTCATTGGCTGAGAGCGCCTGGCTGAAGAAATAGCCTTGCACCTCGTCGCAGCCTTGCTGCCGCAGGAAATCCATCTGGCTGTCGGTTTCCACGCCCTCGGCGATGGTTTTCAGGCCCAGGCTTCTGGCCATGTTGATGATGGCCTTCACGATGGCTTTGTCGTCGGCGTCGGTGCTGACGTCTCTGACGAAAGACTGATCGATCTTGAGTTTGGAAACCTTGAATTTTTTCAGGTAACTCAGGCTGGAATAGCCGGTGCCGAAGTCGTCGATCGACATGCGGATGCCGCGCTCGTGCAGCCGGTTCATGATGGCAATGGCAGCCTTTGGGTCGTCCATGGCGGTGGCTTCGGTGAGTTCCAGTTCAAGAGCGCTGTGGGGCACCCCGGCTTCATCCAGAATGTGCGTGACCATCTCAAGCAGATTGGGGTGGCGAAACTGCACGGCTGACAGGTTAACGGCTATGGTCATCGGCGGCAAACCGTTTTGCAGCCATTGCTTGAGCTGCGCCACAGCGGTGCGCAGCACCCACTCGCCAATCTCCAGAATCTGACCACTTTCTTCTGCCAAAGCGATGAATTCGGCAGGCGAAATTGGCCCCAGCTCTTGCTGGTGCCAGCGTAACAAGGCTTCGGCACCGATCACGCGAGCGTTCGGAATAGCCACCAGTGGCTGGTACGCCAGGCTCAGTTCATTGCGCGCCAGGGCATGGCGCAGGGCGTTGACCAGTTGCAGGCTACGCGCGGAATTGGCCTGCATTTCCTGCGTGAAAAAACAAAAATCATTGCGTGCCGCGCGCTTGACGCGGTACATCGCGGTGTCGGCATTCTTGGACAGGGTCTCAAAATCTTCGCCATCCTGCGGGTACATGGCGATGCCGATCGAGACGGTGTTGATCAGCTCGAAATGTTCAATTTGGCAACTTTGGGATACGTTGGCGATCAGTTTGAGCGCCACCTGACGGGTTCCCTCCAGGCTGGTGTCTGGCAGCAGCAAAACAAACTCATCGCCGCCCAGGCGTGACAAGGTGTCTTCTTCGCGCAGCGCGGCCTTGAGGCGTGTTGCGACTTCCACCAGCAGCTGGTCGCCAATGCTGTGCCCCAGCGTGTCGTTGATGTTCTTGAAGTGGTCGAGGTCGAGGAACATCAGCGCCATGACGCCGCCACCGCGCTGGGCCAGTTGCAGCGCGAAATTGAAACGCGCTTGCAGTTGGGCCCGGTTGGGTAAGCCGGTGAGCTGGTCAAACAGGGCCAGTTGCGCGATTTTTGCATCGGCGCGCTTTTTTTCGGTGAGGTCGCGCGTGATGCTTAAGATACAGTCATCTTCTTTGAAGCGCACGATTTCGGCAGACATCAGGCCGTGGCAGAGACTGCCGTCCTTGCGCACAAAATCGGCCTCCAGATTGAGGCAGCGCCCATCGCGTTGCAGGGTTTCAACCAGCTTCATGCGGTCGGCAGGGTCATGCCAGATGTTGATCGCGGTCGAGGTCTTGCCCACCACTTCGTCTGCCGTCCAGCCGGTCAGGCGCTCGAAAC
>PFUD01000187.1 GCA_002789915.1 Comamonadaceae bacterium CG_4_9_14_3_um_filter_60_33
TGCGCATCATGACCTACGTCGGCCTGCTGTACCAAGACCTGATCCGCCGCGGCGACGTCCTCAAAGACCGCAAACTGCCGCCAGTGCTGCCCATCGTGCTGTACAACGGCGATGCCAAATGGACAGCAGCCACCGACATTGCGGCGCTGATCCCCAAGGCGCCCGGCCTGGTGGCAAAGCAAACGCAGCTTGGTGCTACCCAAGGTGCAAGACCTGAAGGAGTTGAAAATGACACTAGCCGAACGATTTGACACATGGGCCCAGCAGCATCAGCAAAAGGGCGAGGAGAAGGGCATCGAGAAGGGCGGAGGGCTCTTGCTACAGCGCCAATTAGTCCGTCGCTTCGGTGCCTTGCCCAGCGAGATCACTGCGCAAATTGCTGCTGCGACGTCGGTGCAGTTGGAGCTGTGGGCTGACCGGGTGCTAGACGCGGCCAGTCTGGAGGAAATTTTTCGCCCGTAAAACTGAGGCTGGCAATGCGAGCGCAGCAGTCCATGCCGCCCGAAAGTCATGGATTGCCGCGCTACCCGCCACGGCCACACCGGCCTCGCGGCTGATGGCTTTTTTCAGTAACGAGGCCCCTATACAAGGTCCGTGTGCGGTGTCGGGCCGATACGGCAGGCCCGCAATCACACCAATTTCTCACACTCATGCAATATGGCTGAATTAAATATCGTTCGCGAACATACGCTGGGCCTGGCCAAGGCACGCAAGATCGCCTATCAATGGGCCGAGCAAGCTGAGCAGGAATTCGCCATGCAGTGCAGTTACGCGCAAGGCCAGCATGTTGACGAAGTCGATTTTGTGCGCTCGGGCGTCAAGGGCAGCCTGATGGTGACCAAGACACACTTTGAGATGCGCGCTCAGCTGGGTTTTTTGTTGGGTGCCTTCAAGGGCACGATCGAGGCCGAGATTGTGAAAAATCTCGACGCGCTGCTGGCTGCGCCGGCGAAAAAAAAGACAGGGCATGCGGTCAAAAAAGAGACGCATGAATCTTGACTTGCCATGCCTCGTTGAATGGTTGTGGGGTCGACTTTAGTCGACCATGGTGGACTAAAGTCCACCTAACAGGGCGTCGTTCAGCTCAGCGACTCGATCAGGTCGATGTACTGCTGCATTGCGTCGGCGCTGGGGGTGCCTTTGAGGGTGCTCCAGGCATCCCACTTGGCGCGGCCCACCATGTCGGTGAAGCCGGGTTTCTTCTCGGTGTTGTCGCCCGCGCTGCCTTGCTTGTACAGCGCATAGAGCTTGAGCAGGGTCATGTTGTCGGGGCGCTCGCTCAGGTTTTTGGAGTTGGCCACGGCGGCTTCGAATTTGGTTTGCAAGTCAGACATGAAAAAATCCCTATGGATTAAAAATGAAATTGGGAAAGCCAAACAAGATGCATCTTAATGGCCGTTTTGCTCGCAAAATAGAGAACCTTCCCGAAAGCATTGCCATGGTCACACGTCTGCATCGTCCCAGTAGTTTCCCCACCCCGGCCGACCCGGTGCATGAGCGCATGAGCAAGGTGGACACGGCCTGGTTGCGTATGGACAGCCCGAGCAATTTGATGATGATCGTGGGCGTGTGGATTCTCAAGCCTACGGTCAGCTACGTTGACGCCTGCCAGCGCATTGAAGAGCGCCTGCTGAAGTACCCGCGCTTTGGCCAAAAGGTGGTGCAGGACGCCACCGGCGCGAGCTGGGTCACAGACACCGACTTTGATATCAAGCGCCATGTGCTGCGCGAAAAACTGCCACCCTCGGCCAAGGTCCATCCACAGCAGGCACTACAGGCGCGCCTGGCCGAACTGGCGCTCAAGCCCCTGGACCCGCGCCACCCGTTGTGGGATTTCCGGCTGGTTGAGCATTACCAGGGCGGCTCGGCGCTGCTGGTGCGCATTCACCACTGCATTGCTGACGGCCTGGCCTTGATCGCCGTGATTCAGTCGCTGGTCGATGGTGGCACCGAGCCGCCGCAACGCAAACCCAAACCGGCACAGGATTCGGCCTGGGAAGCCGCCGAAGACTGGATGGCGCACACGCTGATCGAACCGCTGACGGGCGCCACGGTTCGGGCACTGACAGCGGCGGGTGAAGGTGCCGCACACGCTTTTAGCGCCCTGGGTGACCCCAGGAATCGGCTCGACAAGCTGGTCGAAAAGGGACTCGCCAAGGGCATGAGCGGTTCTGCCGACATGGCCAAAATGGCCTACCAGATGCTGCGTGACGGCGCCGCGCTGGCGCTGATGCCCGATGATTCGCCCACTCGGCTCAAAGGCACGCCGGGGCATGCCAAACGGGTGGCGTGGTGCCAGCCGATTCCGCTCGACGACGTGCGCGCGGTGAGCAAAGCGCTGCATTGCTCGATCAACGACGTGTTGTTGGCGTGCGTGGCCGGCGCTATTGGGCAGTACCTCAAGGCGCGGGGCGACTCAGTGGCGGGCAAGGAAATTCGCGCCATGGTGCCCGTCAATCTGCGGCCCGTGGCGCCAAGCTACGACTTGGGCAACAAGTTTGGTCTGGCGCCGGTGGTGCTGCCGATTGGCATGGACAACCCGCTGGAGCGGGTGTTTGAAGTGCGCCGGCGCATGTGCACGCTCAAGGGCAGCATGCAGCCGCTGTTGACTTTTGCCCTGCTGGCGGTGGCCGGCATGGTGGTCAAGCCGGCGCAGGATGCCATGCTAAGCCTGTTTTCCAAAAAGACCACGGCAGTCATGACCAATGTGCCGGGGCCGCGTGACAAGCTCACATTTTGTGGCGCCACCCTGGAGCAGCCGCTGGTTTGGGTGCCGCAGTCAGGCACGGTGGGTTTGGGTGTGTCGATTTTGAGCTATGGCGGCGGCGTGCAGTTTGGCCTCATCAGCGACACCACGTTGTGCCCCGACCCGCAGGCCATCATTGACCAGTTCGAGCCCGAGTTTGCCAAACTGACACTGCTGACGCTGATGTTGCCCTGGGGGGAATAACTGTCCGGCATTCATGGATCGCCACGTCGCTGGCGCCCCTTTTCATGAATACTGCATTTGGGCTGGCTGTGGGGTCGACTTCAGTCGACCTGGCGGACGCCTCGCGATGACGGTTTAGTCTTCCAGCTCGGTCTTGGCCAGTTCGACGTCCAGACGTTCCATGGCGTCGATGGGTTGAGCGTGGGCGGCCATTTTGTACAAGCGGGTGGCCTCGCTGACGACAGTATCGCCTTCGAGCATCAGCATGGCGTGGGCGTATTCGACCATGCCAATGGCCGACTGCATGTTGAACTTGAGCGCCTGCTGAAACAGCGTCAGCCCGATGTGTTTGTGGGCGCCATAGGCCATTGCGCCGATGAGTTCACCCACCTTGTCAATCACCTCGGCATGAAAGGCGCCCAGCGCAATATGGGCATCAGTGTGCTTGGGTTGCTCGCGGATGACGTGCTCTAGGTCGGTCTTGATTTTGGTGCCCAGGCCTTGCGCCAGCGCCTTGGCCACGCTGATGCCCTGGCTGTAGCGCCCCAGCGCGTAGGCGTGGAGGTAATAGGCATTGATGTTGTCGGGCTGATCGTTGATTTGGGCTTCAGCGCGCTCGGCCACTTCGGCAAACAAGGCCTGCCGTGTTGCCTCCTGCTTCTCTAGGTAGGTGGCGTACACGCAAACTGCCTTGTTGGCCACGTTCAGGCCGGCCAGGCCCATGTCGAGCCCCAGCGTCATCGACTTGTAAAACTCGCCATTGTGAAAATGCGCCCAGGCCTGTAGCAACTGGGGCTCTTGGGGCAAGGGCTCCAGATCGCCCATGTGCAACCTGGTCCACTTCTGTTTGACGCTTTCGACGTCGAAGTTGTAATCTCCCGCGAACGGGAATTTTGTCCATTTCGTCATTTTTATCTCCTGTGCCCTGCCGCTTTGCGCCTTGTTTTCCGTCTTTCTACTTGACCTCCCTATTGTAGGCATCGGCTAGTTTCAGCAAGTGGCTGCGCTGGCCTGGTTCCAGATAAGGTGACAGCAGGTTGAGCACATGCTGGGCGCCACGCAGCAGGGCGGCCTGGGCGTTTTGTTCTTCCAAAGCGTTGCGCGGGTCGCGCACGTATTCATAACTGAGCCAGTAGGTCAGCACCACGACCATGTTGGTGGCGGTGGCGTCGATTTCGCGCGAGTCAATCTGCAGCGAGCCGCCACGGCGCATGCCGTCGAGCAGCGCCTTAATGGCGCGAGTCTTGTTTTTCAGGATCGACTGAAAGTGCATTTCCAGGCGCCGGTTTTTGCTCAGCAGGTCGTTCAGGTCGCGGTACAAAAACCGGTATTGCCAGATCAGCTCGAACAGCGTGTGCATGAAAAACCAGGCGTCTTCCACGTCACGCACATCGTCGCCTGCGCCTAGCAGTTCGTTCAAGGGGCGCTCAAAGCGGTCGAACAATGCGTTGATGAGCTCGTCTTTGGCCGGGTAGTGGTAGTACAGGTTGCCGGGGCTGATATTGAGCTCGGCCGAGATCAGCGTGGTCGACACGTTGGGCTCGCCAAAGCGGTTGAACAGCGCCAGCGTGACTTCCAGAATGCGCTCTGCCGTGCGCCGGGGGGCTTTTTTCACCATGACGAATTGCCTTGCGCGGGCTCGGCCGCTTGCACCACCTGGTTCAGGTTGTTCATGATGTTATGCAGCTTGGTCAGGGCGTGGCTGATGCGCGTGGGCGCGCGCCGGGGTGGGCACAGGTGGCGGCTGCTGTCGTCGAGCACCGCATGGTTGAGGGTGATGCCGTGGTAGCCCAGTTTGGTGCTCAGACCGGTCTGGCGCGAGCGCAACAACTGGCGCGTTTGCTGGTAGGCGTGCTCGGCCAAGTGGCGGCGCTGGCTGTAGCTGAAGGTGTTGGCCAGGTACAGCTCGGGGTCGCGGTGGTCGGGCTCGAACAACACGATGTCGGTATTGGGGTAGGCCTGCTCGTAGCTTTTGAGCCCCAACACCAGGCGCGAGTGGATGAGCGAGCGGAAGGTCTGGCTTAGCACGGCGGGCAGGCCACCATCGGCAATGCGCGGAATTGGCTCGGGCGCGGCCCAGGGGGTGGCGGCGTCCGTGGCGGTTTGCCGTGCTGAAGCATCAAACGGCACCAGCGGGTTGATGCACAGCATCAGGTCCACGCCTTCGTCCAGCGCAATCGAGGCGTGCATGGTTTTGATCAAGGCGCCATCGACAAAATGCTGGCCGTCGATGTCCACCGGCGGAAACAGCCCGGGCAGCGCGGCGCTGGCTTGCACCGCTTTGGAAATGGGCACATGGTCCCAGCCCGGGCGGCCAAACGACACCGTCTGACAGCTGTCCAGATGCGTGGCGACCAGTGTCAGGCGGCTCTTGAGCTTGCGGAAATCGTTGCTGCGCCCCGGCCTGGCAAAGAGCTTGGCCAGTTCCGAGTGGATGCGGGCGTTGGAGAACACCCCGGTGGGCAGGCTCGGGCTCAGATATTCCAGCGTGCGCAGCAAAGACTTGCGCCCCAGCGTGCCTTGCAGGGTGCCAGCCGCCAACAAACCCGGCAGCAGAAGGCTGCGTGAGAAAAATTCGGAAAAAGCAGGCCGCAACAGCCAGGCCGGGTCAAAGGCTTCGGTCTGGCGTTTGCGGTCTTCGATGAACAGCGAGAACAACTGGTGCGGCGTGATGCCGTTGGCCAGTCCTGCCGCAATAAAACTGCCGGCTGACACTCCCACGTAATGCTGCAGCCGGTTGAAGTCGATCCCCTCAAGCGACTCCTGTAGCGCACACAGGGCACCGATCTCAAAAATGGCACCCAACGGACCGCCACCGGCCATGGCCAGGGCGATCCTGGGTGCGTTGGGTTGTTGTCGCGTCATACCGGCGCAGTGTAGGGCGCTTCAAGTCCCTTTTTATTCAGGGTTTACCTGGGCAGCCAGGGCTGATGGCGTTGCTTTTTTGGCGGCTGGCGTCTTACGCGGCGCCGCTTTTTTGGCAACCGGTTTGGCTGCCACTTCGGCTACTGGCTTTGTGGCCGCCTTACGGGCGGGCTTGGCCCGCACAGCCGCGGTTTTGGCTGGGGTGAGCTTTTGCACGCTGGCGTTGAGCGCGTTGATGCGGGCTATCAGGGCGTCGATGTCCTTGGACGACGGCACGCCCAGCTTGTTGAGCGCCTTGGCCACACGGTCTTCAAAAATGTTTTCCAGCTTGTCCCATTGGCCCGAGGCCTTGCTCGTGATGTCGGTGGCCATGGTGGTCATTTTGTGCGTGGCCACGTTGATTTTTTCTTCCGCGGCTGACTGGGTTTTGCGCTGGAAGCTCACGCCCTCCTTCACCAGTGCTTCAAACGCCTTGGTGCCTTCCACCTGCGCCTTGTTGAAGGCGCCCAGGCCGGCCTGCCAGATTTGCTGTGCCGAGTCTTTGACCGAGCCTGACAAAACCGACGACTTGTCTGCTGCTGATTTGGCAGACTTTTTGCCGGTAGATTTGGTGCCAGGTTTTGCGCTGGATTTGGCGCTGGATTTAACCGGTGCTTTTGCGGCTGGGCTGGCTTTTTTGAGTTTGGTAACCATGATGGACTCCTGGTGGGTTTAAGGTTGAAAACGTCTGCACCAAGATCATCGGTGCGTGGCAGTGACTTTAAAGAGGATGTGCGCCTATGTGTAGGGGCAGCTTTCTAAAACCACGACTGTTGTGGCGTCGACTTCAGTCGACCATGGCAGACTGAAGTCTGCCCCACAGGGCTCGTGATGTCGACAGGCGCGGGTTTACGCTAAAGTGAAGCCAGCCAGATTCGGACAAAAATAGCACCATTATTTTGGAGACATCGATGCGTTATTTCGTCACAGGGGCAACCGGGTTCATCGGCAAGCGGCTGGTTAAAAAACTGCTCGAGCGCAAAGGCGCGGTGGTGTATTTTTTGGTGCGCAAAGACAGCGAGGGCAAGGTCCGGGCGCTGCGTGAATTCTGGGGTGTCAGCGCGGCGCGCGTCGTCCCCATTTTTGGCGATCTGACCAGCAAAAAGCTCGGCATATCAGCGGCAGACATCAAACTGCTCAAAGGTCAGGTGGACCATGTTTACCACCTGGCGGCCATTTATGACCTGGGTGCCGACGAGAGCAGCCAGATCGTGGTCAACGTGGAGGGCACCCGCAACACCATCGAACTGGCAAAGGCCATCGACGCCGGGCACTTTCACCATGTGAGCTCGATTGCCGCCGCCGGACTGTACGAGGGCGTGTTCCGCGAAGACATGTTCAATGAGGCCGAGAATTACGAGCATCCGTATTTCATGACCAAGCACGAGAGTGAAAAAATTGTGCGCACAGAGTGCAAAGTGCCTTGGACGGTCTATCGCCCGGCGATGGTGGTGGGCGACAGCCGCACCGGCGAAATGGACAAGATCGACGGCCCGTACTACTTCTTCAAGCTGATCCAGCGCATGCGCCAGCTGCTGCCGCCCTGGCTGCCGTCGATTGGGCTGGAAGGCGGGCGCATCAACATTGTGCCGGTGGACTTTGTGGTGGCGGCGCTGGCCACCATCGGCCATCAAAAAAGCATCGCAAAAAAGTGCTACCACCTGGTGGACCCGGTGGGCTACCGCGTGGGCGACGTGCTCGACATTTTCAGCAAGGCCGCGCACGCGCCCAAGATGAACCTGTTCATCAATGCCGCGCTGTTTGGTTTCATTCCGCGCAACATTACCAAAGCCATGCTGGCGCTGGCCCCGGTGCGTCGCGTGCGCAACGCCATCATGACCGACCTGGGCCTGCCCGAAGACATGCTGACGTTTGTCAACTACCCGACGCGTTTTGACTGCCGTGAAACGCTGGCAGCGCTCAAGGGCACCGGCGTTGAATGCCCCAATTTGCGGGATTACGCCTGGCGCCTGTGGGATTACTGGGAGCGCCACCTTGACCCCGACCTGCACATCGACCGCAGCCTGCGCGGCACCGTGGGCGGCAAAGTTGTGCTGGTCACCGGCGGCTCTTCGGGCATCGGCCTGGCGGCTGCGCACAAGTTTGCCGAGGCCGGTGCCATCACCTTGATCTGCGGGCGCGACCAAGCTAAATTGGACCAAGCGTGTGCCCAGGCCAAAGCCAAAGGCTATGAATTTATCGCCTACGCAGTGGACATTTCCGAACAAGAGGCCTGCGCCAACTTTGTCCAGCAGGTCAACCAGGCGCATGGCGGCATCGACTTTTTGATCAACAACGCGGGCCGCTCCATTCGCCGCGCCATCGAATCCAGCTACGACCGCTTTCACGACTACGAGCGCACCATGCAGCTCAACTACTTCGGGTCCTTGCGCGTGACCACCGGGTTTTTGCCCGGCATGGTGGCCAAGCACAAGGGCCATGTGGTCAACATCAGCTCCATCGGCGTGCTCACCAACGCGCCGCGCTTCAGTGCTTATGTGGCCAGCAAGGCCGCGCTGGACGCCTGGACGCGCTGTGCCAGCAGCGAGTTTGCCGACCAGGGCGTCACCTTCACCACCATCAACATGCCGCTGGTGCGCACACCCATGATCGCGCCCACCAACTTGTACAACAACGTGCCCACGCTCAGTCCCGAGGAGGCCGCCGACATGGTCGCCCAGGCCTGCATCTTCAAGCCGGTGCGCATCGCCACCCGCTTGGGCATTTTTGGCCAGGTGCTGCACGCGCTGGTGCCGCGTGTGGCGCAAATCGCCATGAACACCAGCTTCAGGATGTTCCCGGACTCAGCCTCTGCCAAGGGCGCCAGGCCGGGCGACAAACCCGCCAGACAGCAGTTGTCGGCCGAGGCGGTGGCGCTGCAGCAGATGATGCGGGGGATTCATTTTTAGGGGCAGACCTGGCGCCGTCAAAATGAACGGAGTGAAGCACAATTGACCCGAACGCAAACCCGCCAAACCCCACATGCGCCTAAGCACTGATCAAATCCAGGCCATACGCTACGCCGCCACAGCAACTTTTGGTGACGGCACGGCGGTGTGGCTCTTTGGCTCACGCGTGGACGACGCCAAAAAAGGCGGCGACATTGACCTGCTGGTGCGCCCGTCGCCCGCTGCGGCCAATCAGCCCTTTGCCAAAAAGATCAAAATGCTGACCCTGCTTGAACGTTTGCTGGGCGAGCGCAAAATTGACTTGGTCATAGAACAGCCACTTGATGCCCGGCCCATCGTGGCAGTGGCCCACACCACCGGCATCAAAATTCAATGAAAAATTCCCCCGAGCAACTGGCTCTGCAACACATTCAAGCAGTGTGCCAGGGCCACGCTGAAGCACTGTCAGAGGCCGTGCAAGACATGTAATTGCGTGCGCTCAGCGTCGACGACTACAGCCACATGAGCAAGGCAGACCGCCGCCTGCTCGACCAGTTTGCTTACCGCTACACCCGGCTACAAGATGACATGGGCGCACGTCTGATGCCTGCCGTGCTCAAAGCCTTGGGCGAAGACATTGCACCCCTGTCGGCTATAGACCGCTTTACCCGTCTGGAGCAACTCGGCTGGCTACCCAGTGCAGACGAATGGCTGACCCTGCGACAAGTGCGTAATCAGTTTGCGCACGACTATCCAGACAGCCCGGCAGAGTGCTTTGAGCGCCTGCAAGCCGCCACTCAGGCTTCAAGGCAGTTGTTAACAGTCATGGCTCAGTTTCAGCAAAAAATTATTGGAATCTGACCCTCCTGTCCATTTTCAGGGGGGCTATGCACTCCCTTGTGGGGGTGACTTCAGTCATCCATGGCAGGCGCCACACTTTGCCTGCATTTATAATTCAGGCAACTCGGGAGTTTGAAAACAATGGAAGTTGAAGTGCAAGAAGACGAAGTCAGCCTGCTGGATTTGCTGCTGGTGGTGGCGGAAAACATCAAGCTGCTGGTGCTGGGGCCACTGTTGGTGGGGCTGGTGGCGCTGGGCATCGCCTTTATGCTGCCGCAGAGCTACACCAGTGTTGCCTACCTCGCCCTGGGGGAATCGGGCCCAGAAGTGCAGGCCATTTTGCGCACACCTGTGGTGCTAGATGATATTTTGCGAAAGTTTTCCCCAGACTTGGCGTTGACGGAAGCGAACAGGGAAGTATTTGCTAAAAAAAATATTCGCATTAGTGCAGCAACGGGTAAAAAAACTACCCCTGGACTGTCCAAGCTAGAAATCACCAGCAATAGCCCGAAAAAGGCCAATGAACTTGCAAGCGCGTTGATTGACGCCTGGTTGCTTAGCACTCATCCCAAACCTGAAACCAAAATTGAACTTGAGCGAAGACTCAAAATCACACAAGATGCTCTCGAATCTGTGTCCAAGCTCATCGCTCGGCAAACGGCCGAATCAGCCCAGGTTGCGCTGCCAACCATGCAGTTTGATATGGCCGCATCGGGCGCCTCGCTGATGCAGTTGCGAAACGGCTATGTTGAATCCATCTCGGCGATTGAGCGGCAACTCAAAGGGCAAACGCATGATGTGGTGTTTTCGCCTCCCACGCTGCCCACCGAGCCCGTTTCCAACAAAAAAGCCCTGATCGCCATCATGGCCACCTTGGCCACCGGCTTTGCGCTGCTGCTGTTTGTCTTCATGCGCCAGGCCTGGCGCAATGCGGCGCAAGACCCTGAGTCGGCCCCCAAGATAGCGCGCCTGCGCGCCGCGTTTGGATCGCGCAAATCCTGAGCTACGGCACGAGGTCAGGGTTAAAGCCCATGCACTGGTACGTCGTCCACACCAAGCCGCAGCAAGAGCAGCGCGCCCTGCAAAACCTGCAGCAGCAGGGCTTCACCTGCTTTTTGCCACTGCTGGCCCGGCAAAAACTGTGCCGTGGCGCACTCACCGTGGTGCCGGAGCCGCTGTTTGCGCGCTACCTGTTCATCCAGCTCGACAGCGGCCAAATGGGCCAAAGCTGGGCCCCCATCCGCTCCACCCCGGGCGTCAGCCGGCTGGTCACTTTTGGTACAGAACCCGCCAAGGTGAGCGACGACCTGATCGACGCGCTGCGTGCCCACAGCAGCGCGCCCACGCAAGCGGTGCCGCTGTTCACCCCCGGCGAGCGCGTGCAAATCAAGGACGGCCCCTTTGCCGGGCTCGAAGCCATTTACCAACTCGACGACGGTGAGCGTCGCGCCATGGTGTTGATCGAATTGCTGCACAAACCCAGCCGCATCACCGTGGCCCCGGCCAGCCTGCGGAAAATTTAAAAAGTGATGCAGCGCCCTTAAAAAATGCGGTATTCTTTAATGCATGCGCCTATCACAGGATCAAGTCAACGCCATACGTCACACTGCCCAGGCCGTGTTGGGTGATAGCGCACGGGTAATTGTGTTTGGCTCAATGGCGCAAGATGATCGCAGGGGCGGCGACATTGATCTGTTTTTTGAAACCGACCAGTCTCTGGAAAACCGGGCCAAAGTGCTGTGCAAACTGTCGGGTTCGCTCACTTTAGCGCTGGGTGACCGCAAAATTGACGTGATCTTGAAAGATGCCAATACGCCACCCGCACGCATCTTCGACATTGCCAGACGCACGGGCGTGCCCTTATGAGCTTGCGCTACCTGCCAGAGCACGCTGAAAACGCACTACTGGCGCTGGAACTTGCCCGCCATGAGGCTGCCCACCTGCGCTATACGCACCGCACACTCTTTGCGCAGACCATCGACACCGCCTGGGTACAGCAGCTTCATGAGCGCGACGACCTGGCCGAAAAAGTGGATGCCTTTGTCAGCCGATTTGGCCGACTACAAGACCATCTGGGTGAAAAACTGATTCCACGCTTTGCGGCATTGCTTGGTGAGTCTCCAAAATCCATGCTGGATGTACTCGCCTACGCTGAAAAAATGCAGTGGATCGATAAATCCGAAGACTTTATCGGTGCCCGCAAGTTGCGCAACCTACTGGTTCATGAGTACATGTCAGATGCACATTTGTTTATGCAAGCCCTGCTGGCGGCAGGTCAAGCGGCTGAAATGCTCTTTGGCGCAGTCGCAAAGCTTGAGGCTCAAGCCGCGGCACTTGGGCTGCCAATCAACACGGAGAGCCAGTCCATCAACTTCATCCGTGGCGGATGAATGCTCCCCGTAATTTGGCTGTGCTACGCTGTTCAAAATTGAACAAACCTTGTTCCTGCGTCGGCCGACGGCGTGATACGGCGTGGCGGTAGCCTGTCTGAAGCACTATTTCCCTCCCATGACCGACAAAGTTCCCCTGAACGAAAACACGCGTTTTACCGTGCTGCGCCTGTTGCAGTCCAACCCCCAAATGACCCAGCGCGAGCTGGCGCAGGCCTTGGGCGTGAGCTTGGGCAAGACCAACTACTGCCTCAAGGCGCTGCTTGACAAAGGCCTACTCAAAGTGCACAACTTTCATAGCAGCCAGCGCAAACTGGCCTATGCCTACCTGCTCGCGCCCAGCGGCATCGCCGAAAAAGCCGCCCTGACGGGCCGTTTTTTGCAGCGCAAAATGGACGAGTTCGGAGCCTTGAGAGCAGAAATTGAGTCGCTACAGAGCGAGGCAGAGATCAGCCTTGCGGCAGTGCAAGCCAAGCGCGGCAATCCATGAACCCTTCACCAATCACCGCCACGCCATGAAAATCTACGTCGCCGGCCACCGAGGCATGGTGGGCAGTGCCATCGTGCGCACGCTCCAAGCCATGGGTTGCCACGTCGCTGGCGCTTCTCGCAATGACGAAACCGTCATCGCGAGCGAAGCGCGGCAATCCATGCCCCCGGCCACCCTCATCACAAGAACCCACGCCGAGCTTGACCTTACCAACCAGGCCGCCGTGCAAGCCTTCTTCAAACAAGAAAAGCCTGATCA
>PFUD01000045.1 GCA_002789915.1 Comamonadaceae bacterium CG_4_9_14_3_um_filter_60_33
GCACTTTGAAGCGCACGTCGTTGGAGATATCGTTTTTGTAGCTCCACTCATGAATACCCATTTTTTGCGACATCAAATTAACCATTGGGTCCGGGCGCTGTGTCACGTCTTCGCCGTGCAGTAGCCGGTCGATCGACACCGCCGCCTCATGCCCGTGGGCCACGGCGGTGATGATGTTCTTGGGGCCGTAGGCCGAGTCGCCGCCAAAAAACACGTTAGGCAAAGTCGATTGAAACGTGCCATCAGTCAGCACCGGCAGGCCCCATTTGTCAAATTCGATGCCAATGTCGCGCTCGATCCAGTTGAATGAATTTTCCTGGCCAACGGCAATCAGCACCTCGTCGCAAGGCACCAACACATCGGGCTCGCCGGTCGGAATCAGGCTGCGCCGACCCTTGGCGTCGTATTCGGCGCGCACGATCTCGAACGTCATGCCGGTCAACTTGCCGTTGTCATGCTCGAACGATTTGGGCACGTGGTAGTTGAGGATTGGAATGCCCTCGTGCGCCGCGTCTTCTTTTTCCCAGGGCGAGGCTTTCATTTCTTCGAAGCCGCTACGCACGATCACTTTCACATCCTTGCCGCCCATGCGCCGTGCCGAACGGCAGCAGTCCATGGCGGTATTGCCGCCGCCCAACACAATCACGCGCTCGGCGGTGGTGGTGATGTGGCCAAACGACACCGACATCAGCCAGTCGATGCCGATGTGAATATGCGCCGCCGCCTCTTTGCGCCCAGGTGCGTCGAGGTCGCGGCCGCGCGGTGCGCCGCTGCCGACAAATACTGCGTCATAACCCTGGCCCAGCAGCGCCTTGAGCGACTCAATGCGCTGCCCGGGCTTGAAGTCAACACCCAGGTCCAGGATGTAGCCGGTTTCTTCGTCCAGCACCGACTCGGGCAGGCGAAACTTGGGGATTTGGGTGCGCACAAAGCCGCCGGCCTTGCGCTCGCCCTCGAACACGGTCACGGCGTAGCCTTGCGTCACCAGGTCGCGCGCCACCGTGAGCGATGCCGGCCCGGCACCCACGCAGGCCACGCGCTTGCCGTTGGGCGGCAACACCGTGGGCATGCGCGCCTTGACGTCGTCCTTGAAGTCAGCCGCCACCCGTTTCAGGCGGCAAATAGCCACCGGTTCAGGCTTGGCGCCGTTGTTTTCCTCGACGCGACCACGCCGACAGGCTGGCTCGCACGGGCGGTCGCAGGTGCGACCCAAAACACCCGGAAACACATTGCTCACCCAGTTGATCATGTAGGCGTCGCTGTAGCGCCCCTGACCAATCAGGCGGATGTATTCGGGAACGGGGGTGTGGGCCGGGCAGGCCCATTGGCAATCAACGACCTTGTGGAAATAGGCCGGGTTGGTGATGTTGGTAGCTTGCAAAGTTGTCTCCTTGCCCTGCAAACGCTTGCAAAATGTTGCTGCAGGTGAGTTGGGCATCCTACGCTCAACGGCTGCACTGATAAAGCCTTCAAATCGGTGAATTGCCATTTTGCTGATCCAGATCAAAAAAGAATCAGGGGTCAAAAATCGGCATGAAACTTGATTTGCCTCAAACATGCGCAGTGACTCGCCGCCAAAATCGACAAAACCATCCCAGGACCCACCATGAAAACCATTAAGCAAATTGACCGATTCAAAGCCCTCGACACCTGCCACCAGCAAATGCACCAGCAGTTGGCTGAACTGGCCGATTTGCTGGAACGGTTCGAAACCGGCAGCGAAAGCCCGCACACCCGTCAAAAAGCCAAAACCATCGAGGCCTTTTTTTCTGAAGTGGCCCGCCCGCACCATGCGGAAGAAGAAAAAATGGTGTTCCCCGACCTGCTGCTCAGCAGCAACGCCGAACTGGTGCAGGCCGTGCAAACCCTACAGCAGGACCACCGCTGGATCGAGCAAAACTGGCTGGAACTCGCCCCCATGCTGCGCGCCATTGCCCAGGGCGAAGACTGGGTGGACATGGCCGAACTCAAGCACAACGCCGAAGTGTTCGTCAGCCTGTGCCACGACCACATCGTGCTCGAAGAATCCCTGATCTACCCCGAAGCCAAGGCGCGCCTGGCCGATGAGCTGGCCAGCCGGGCCAAGCGGCTGGCGCAGTAGGCTGTGTGATTATTGCGCCGCATGCTGTGGATTGGCAGTTTGGCGGATGTCGAAATTCGAACTATATTTAGCCGAACAGATCAAGCCAATCTCATACCTCAAATCCAACGCCGCAGATATCGTCAAGAATTTTGCAACCAATCCGGAAACCATCATCATCACCCAAAATGGTGAGGCAAAGATGGTGGTCGATGCCAACCAGTGTTGCACTCAGCCATCACTTCGAAAACTTTGTTCGGGCACAAGTTGACTCTGGTCCGCGAGTTGCGCAATCAGTGCATCAAGATCACGCAGACACTCCAAGGATATCGGTCGTCCCTTTTAATTTCGCAAGTCTGGTTTGACGTGGCATTCGCGATAACCTGCCCAGTCGCCGCTCAGGTCGTGGTCACGGCATTTGACGTCAAGTGGTTGATCAGTCACCAGCGCCACAAGAACAGGCAGGAGATCGCCATCGAGCGTGGCGCGGTGCTAGCCTTTGACTTCGCGCTTGTAATCGCGTTTAAAAGATGAAGCGCGATCAATCGTCCGCATGCAGGTCTGCCATCAGATCGTCAACGCTGGCGAAACGCTTGCCCTTGCCCGCCTCAAGCTCAGTAATGGCTTTGCGGGTGGCGGCATTGGGCACCTTTACCTCGAAAGGCAATCGACGCTCATCGGCGACGCGCAGCAACATCAAGCGGATAGCGTCAGAAATGGTCAGACCCATTGACTGCAATGCATCGGTGGCGCGCTCCTTGGTGGCGGTGTCGATGCGGGCGCGGACATAGGTATCGGCATTAGCCATGGCAAATTTCCTCAGGTCTGTTTAGAAACCACAAATTGTAGTTACGGTGCGACTACAAAAACTCGTCGTTCAGTATGACACTTCCTGCATTGCGCAACGGACACTCTATACCGCAGCTGGAGCCAATAGTCAGGTGAATGGCCGTGACAATAAGAGAGGCCAACCCAATGGGGTGAATAATTTTCCATAATTTAAACAGGTAGTTTTTAATTTTTCCTAAAATTTCATAATTGAGAGCTACCACCATGCAACGTACTGAAGTTTTTCACCGCGAGGAACTCGCAAAACGACTGGCAGACGATCTTATGTCTGAAGAAGGTGCCTCGGGTCTGTTTATAACGGGACCCAGGCGCACCGGAAAGAGTACCTTTATCAGGGAAGATCTGATTCCGGTTCTAAAGAAAAAATACGCATCGGAAGTTGTGTACGCTGATCTTTGGGAAGACCGGGCAGCGAACCCTGGTGATGTCATTGTTTCAGCCATCAAAGCCCAGTTACTCCAGTACGACGGATTCATTCTTAAAGCTGCCGGAGGTGTTGGCCTGGACAGATTCAAGGTGGGGGGTTTAGAAATGTCTCTAGACAACATCGGCATTGGTAAAGGCGAGACGTTGTCGAAAGCACTGACCATGCTTGCTGCCGCATCAAAAAAACCAGTGACATTGATCATTGATGAAGCGCAGCAGACGCAAGTCACAGAAGAGGGTCGTCAAGCCTTGTATGCGTTAAAAGCAGCCCGCGACTCCATGAATTCCACAGCGGGTGCAGGATTCCGTTTGCTTGCCACAGGATCTAATTCTGACAAGCTCGCTTCGTTAGTTGAAGACAAGGATCAAGCGTTTTATCAAGCGCCGCTCATGCCTCTGCCAACGCTGGGCAAAGACTATTTACAGTGGTTTCGAAACAAGCAGAACTTCGAACCTAAACCAAGTATTGAGGCAATGATTGAGGCATTCGATCATTGCAATCACCGACCAGAGCCATTTAGAGCAGTTTTTAAGGCACTTAAATACAAGACAGATGTCACGCCAGAGGATATTGATGAGGTCTTCATGAGCATGGTTGCATCCTCACTGGCGAGCGCTAAAGCCAACTTTCTTCAGCAAGTCAATGGACTAAATCCTTTGGACCTGGCTGCATTAAAAGTAATGGCAAGGGATGATAAGAAATTTTCTCCGTACTCCAAAACATCCTTTGCAGATTACAAGGCATTTATTTTTGCCCAAACTGGGGAAATGCCTGAAGCTATTCCTCAATCATCTGTACAGCAGGCGTTAGAGCGCTTGCGTGGAGAGAAGTTTGTTTGGCGCGCTGGAAGAGGCGCTTATCTGATTGAGGACACTCAACATGCTGTTTGGATGAAAGAGGTTGTGGAGCAGGGTGTTGATGATGTCGATCGAGCTCGTAGAGAAATTAATGCAAGAGTTGCTACCTCTTGAAACCCGCACACCCATTGGGTTTGCGAGGTTTCTTGGGCCAACAGCGTGGTAAAACTCGCACGCACAAAAAAAGCCCCTCGCGGGGCTTTTTACTGGAGCCAGGGCAGCGCCCGGTGTCAGAAGCGGTGACGAATACCGAAAGCCAGGCCGGTGGAATCGGTGCCAGCGCTTTCTGTCACGCCCCCGAGGTAGCCATTGCCACCCGGTGCGACCTGCGCGTTGGCGCTGTTGTCGAAACGAACCACCACAGCGCTCAGATCGGTGCGCTTGGACAACGCATAGGTGTAGGCCGCGCCATAGGACCTAAGGTCAGCATTGGCCGGGCGCTTGTCGTTGTACTGGTTAAAGGCCACGGAAATGGTGTGTGGCCCGGTCACGTTGCGGTAGCCAATGTGGTACAGCATGCCGTCTTGCTTGAAGGCTTCAATAAATTTTGATTCCACCAAATTCGCAAAAGGGAGTCTCGGATCAGACGGCCCACCAGTGGCGATCAAGTCCGATATCACAGACAAATCAGCCGGATTGTCATCCTTGATCTTTGCCACCAAGGTACTGAGTTTGCTGCTGCCCATATTCATGGACGCACCCAAAACCGTTGTCGTCAGAGATTTTTCGCCGAGTTCATTGTTTTTGGTGTTGTAACCCATCCCAACCGAGAAGGCATCGGTTTTGTAAGCCACGTTGATACCAAGCAAACGGCCAGCACTGTTATCGCCAGCCACCTCGCCAGGCGCGTACATCAAGGCGCCCGAAATGCCATCCTTGACGATGCGATAGGCCAACGAGTTGGAATTTCGAATTTCAAACACAGCCGGGAACTGCACAATCTGCCCCGCAGACAACGCCGATTGCGTTTCCATAATGTCGAAGGTTCCAAAGGTTTCATAAGCAGGCGTGTACTGACGCCCAGCCAACACAGCGCCAAAGGGTGTCACCAAACCGACCCAGGCCTGGCGGTCAAATGCCCGGTTACCGTTGACACCCACATTTACGCCAAACTCGCTGGCTATCGCCAAATCAACAGCACGGACGGTTCCAAGCATCGTGCCATTTGGGAATTGAGCGTCAGTCAAACCTGTCAGTCCGCGAAACTGCGCATCAGTTGGCAATCCCAAGCTGGAAGGACTCGAAAATCTATCAGACAACTGGCTGCCAGAAATGGGCCGGCTGCTGTTGGCGCCCGTATCTGCCTCCACGCGCGATTCCAGCGTAAAGATGGCCTTGTAGCCGCCACCCATATCCTCATTGCCCTTGATGCCCCAGCGCGAGCCTT
>PFUD01000128.1 GCA_002789915.1 Comamonadaceae bacterium CG_4_9_14_3_um_filter_60_33
CAGCAACAGCACACGCGGCATCATGCGCAACAACCGCAACTCAAAACCGTAAGGGGTACGCTGGTAACCGGGGAGTTTTTTAAGCCAGTTCATGATTTGTCAGGTTGGATAGTCAGGGCATTTAAAGCCACTTTTGCATAAAGCGCGCCTGTCCCATGGCGGGGTCGAGCTGGTAGTTCTCAAAACCAAGCCTTCGGTACAGCTTTTGCGCCGACGCATTGCCTTCGAGTACTTCCAGCGTGAGCTTGCAGGCACCACGAGTGCGCGCGATTTGCGCCACCAGCACCAGCATCTGCTCGCCCACGCGTTGACCGCGGTGCGACGCCAGCACCACCACATCGTGCACGTTGACCAGCGGCTGGCAGGCAAAAGTGGAAAAACCTTCGACACAGTTGACCAGCCCCACCGGCAGGCCGCTCGCATCAAAGGCCAGCACACTGAACAGGAAGGGTCGCGAAGTCAGCGCTTGCGGCAGCTTGGACTTGGCGAACTCAGACAATGGCTCGCCGCCGCCCATCGGGTCGCGTGCATAGCCATCCAGCAAGTCGAGCAGCGCCTGCATGTGCTGCGGATTGGCGTAGTCAGCCTGGCAAAGCGTCAAATTGGCAGTGGCTGTCATGGGATTCATGAGCCCTTAGGCGGTGATGGTGTCGGCTATGCGCTGGGCGCAGGCTTTGGCTTGGGTCGCATCGCGCGCCTCAACCATGACGCGCACCAGCGGCTCGGTGCCGCTGGCGCGAATCAGCACCCGGCCGTTTTGCCCCAGCTCGGCCTCTACCGAAAGGGTTTCCGACTCAAGTCTGGCGCTGGTTTTCCAGTCCTGCCCGGGTTTGAGCCGGATGTTGATCATGGTTTGCGGAAACAGCGTGACATCGCTCAGTAGTTCAGCCAGCGACTTGCCACTGCGAACACTGGTTTGCAACACCTGCAGGGCAGAAATCAGCCCGTCACCGGTGGTGTGTTTGTCAAGCGCGAGTAAATGGCCCGAGCCTTCGCCGCCGATCAGCCATTTGTTTTTTTCCAGTTCTTCGAGCACATACCGGTCGCCCACCCTGGCGCGCACCAGCGGCACACCACGCGCCTGCAAAGCCAGCTCCACCGCCATGTTGGTCATCAGCGTGCCGACCACACCGGGCACGGCCTCACCACGACGCAGGCGGTCGTCGACCATCAGGTACAGTACTTCGTCGCCATTGAACAGGCGACCCTTGGCATCGACCAACTGCAAACGGTCGGCATCACCATCGAGCGCCACACCCAGGTCGGCGCGGTGCGCCTTGACGGCGGCAATGAGCGCTTCGGGGTGGGTAGCGCCCACGTCCTTGTTGATGTTCAGTCCGTCGGGTGCGCAGCCGATGGCGATCACCTCGGCACCCAGTTCATGAAACACCTTGGGCGCAATTTGGTAGGCCGCGCCGTTAGCCGCATCGACCACAATACGCAAGCCCTTGAGCGTGAGATTGTTGGCAAAGGTGCTTTTGCAAAACTCGATGTATCGGCCAGCGGCATCTTCGAGGCGCCTTGATTTTCCCAAATTGGCTGAATCCGCCCACACCGGATCCTGGTGCAGTGTGGCTTCGACATTGCGCTCCCAGGCATCAGGCAGCTTGGTGCCCTGGGCGCTGAAAAACTTGATGCCGTTGTCTTCAAACGGGTTGTGGCTGGCGCTGATGACCACGCCCAAGGAGGCGCGCTGGGCCCGGGTCAGGTAAGCCACGCCTGGCGTCGGCAAAGGGCCGAGCAGCACCACATCGACCCCGGCGGAGTTGAAGCCGCTCTCTAACGCGCTTTCGAGCATATAGCCGGAAATGCGGGTGTCTTTGCCGATCAGCACCGTGGGCTTGGCCTCGGTGCGCTTGAGCACGCGCCCGACCGCATGCGCCAGCTTGAGCGCGAAGTCGGCGGTAATGGGCGCCTGCCCGACCGTGCCGCGAATACCGTCAGTGCCAAAATATTGTCTTGTCATTGTTGTGTCTACCAGAGTTCAGATTCGGATGGCGACTATCTTATCGCCGCCAACACACGCAAAGCTTGCACGGTTTCCTTGACATCGTGCACCCGCAGCACTGCAGCACCGCGGTCTGCCGCCAACACTGCCGCCGCCAGACTGGGCGCCAGCCGCTCTGTGACTGCCAGCGTGACATCAGGCGTGTTTGAGGGCACCATGCCCGCCAGCGACGACTTGCGTGACCAACCCGCCAGCAGCGGGTAACCCGCCTGTAGCAACTCCGCCTGGCGCGCCAGCAGGGCAAAGTTTTGTGCCACCGTCTTGCCAAAGCCAATGCCGGGGTCCAGCATGATCCGAGCTTTGGCCACGCCGAGCGCCAGCAAGGACTGCGCCGACTGTTCCAGGAAAACGCGCACCTGCGGCACGACATCGCCCTGCATCGGCGCCACTTGCATGGTTTGGGGTTCCCGGTGCATGTGCATCAGGCAAACGCCGCATTTGGGATGCGCCGCCACCAAGTCAGCGCCGCGCAGCGCTTGTGCACCCGCCGTCTCGTCGCGCCAGCGCAGCGCCCAGATGTCGTTGATGATGTCAGCGCCCAGCGCAAGCGCAGCCTGCATCACGGGCGGCTTGTAGCTATCTACCGATACCGGCACACCCAGTCGGACCGCCTCGCGCAGCACCGGCAGCACGCGCGCCAATTCATCATCCTGGCTCAGCGGTGGTGCACCGGGCCGGCTGGACTCGCCGCCAATATCAAGGATGTCGGCGCCGTCGCGGATCAGTTGCTCGCAGTGCTTGAGCGCCGCCAGCGTGGAGCCATGCTGGCCGCCGTCCGAGAACGAATCCGGCGTGACATTGACAATGCCCATGACTTTGGGGCTGGTCAGGTCAATCTGATAGCGACTGGTTTGCCAATACATGTAAAAAAACGGGGCCGTAGCCCCGTTGGTTTGTGTTCACAGCTTAGGCTGCGTGGGGCGCTGCATCTGGATTGACAGCCGGTGTGCCGCCGCTGCCCGCGTCCGACGAAGCTGGCGGAACGCGCGGCGACCAGTCCTTGGGCGGGCGTGGCGGTTTGCCGGCCATGATATCGTCAAGCTGGTCGCTGTCAATGGTTTCCCACTCCAGCAAGGCCTTAGCCATCACATGCATGTGGTCGCTGTGCTCTTCGATCAGGCGGCGCGCCAAGGCGTACTGCTCGTCGATGATGCGACGCACTTCGGCGTCAACCTTTTGCATGGTTTCTTCACTCATGTTGGTGGTTTTGGTGACTGAGCGGCCCAAAAACACTTCGCCTTCGTTTTCGGCATAAACCATCGGCCCCAGGGCTGCCGTCATGCCGTAGCGCATCACCATGTCGCGGGCGATTTGGGTGGCGCGCTCGAAGTCATTGCTGGCACCCGTGGTCATCTGGTTCATGAACACCTCTTCGGCAATACGACCGCCAAACAACATGCTGATCTGGTTGAGCATGTATTCTTTGTCGTAACTGTAGCGGTCTTGTGCCGGCAGGCTCATGGTGACGCCCAGTGCCCGGCCGCGCGGAATGATAGTGACCTTGTGCACCGGATCGCACTTGGGCAGCAGTTTGCCGATCAGCGCGTGGCCCGACTCGTGGTAGGCGGTGTTGCGGCGCTCGCTCTCGGGCATGACCATGCTCTTGCGCTCCGGGCCCATCAAAATCTTGTCCTTGGCCTTCTCGAAGTCCTGCATCTCCACGGTGCGGGCATTGCGCCGCGCTGCCATCAGGGCGGCTTCGTTGCACAGGTTGGCCAGGTCGGCACCGCTCATTCCGGGGGTGCCACGGGCAATCACGCCGGCATTGACATCGGGGCTCAAGGGCACCTTGCGCATGTGCACGTTCAAAATTTGCTCGCGACCACGGATGTCTGGCAGCGTCACATAGACCTGGCGATCAAAACGGCCCGGGCGCAGCAGAGCGGCGTCCAGAATGTCAGGGCGATTGGTGGCGGCCACCACGATCACGCCGACATTGGTCTCGAAGCCGTCCATCTCAACCAGCATTTGGTTCAGGGTTTGTTCGCGCTCGTCATTGCCACCGCCGAGGCCTGCGCCACGTTGACGGCCCACCGCGTCAATTTCATCGATGAAGATGATGCATGGCGCATTTTTCTTGGCGTTGTCGAACATGTCGCGCACCCGCGAGGCGCCGACACCGACAAACATTTCAACAAAATCAGAACCAGAAATACTGAAGAACGGCACCTTGGCTTCACCGGCAATGGATTTTGCCAGCAGGGTTTTGCCGGTGCCCGGAGGTCCCACCAGCAACAAGCCGCGCGGAATGCGGCCACCCAATTTCTGGAATTTGGCTGGGTCTTTCAAAAAATCAACGACTTCCTTGACTTCTTCCTTGGCTTCGTCGCAGCCGGCCACGTCAGCAAAAGTGACTAGGTTGGTGTTTTCATCGAGCAGGCGCGCCTTGCTTTTGCCAAAGCTAAAAGCGCCGCCCTTGCCGCCGCCCTGCATCTGGCGCATGAAATAGACCCAAACGCCGATCAGCAGCAGCATGGGGCCCCAGCTGACCAGCAGCGTCATCAACAGCGAGCCTTCTTCACGCGGCTTGACGTCAAACTTGACGTCGTTGGCGATCAAGTCGCCCACCAAGCCGCGGTCCAGATAAGTGGCCGTGGTGCGTACCTTGCGGTCATCGCTGGTAATTGCGATGATCTCGGTGCCGCCCTGTCCTTCTTGAATGATGGCGCTTTTGATCCGGTTGGCCCGGACCTCGTCCAGAAACTCGGAGTAACCGAGGTAGCCGGCACCAACAGCAGGACGCGTGTCAAATTGCTTGAAGACAGTGAACAACACCATCGCAATGACCATCCAGACCGCAATTTTTGAAAACCATGGATTGTTCAAGCCAAACTCCAGTAGATGTGCTTTTGATTAAACACCAATGCAAGGGCGTCAATTCTAGGCTGTTAGAGGTGCGCCGCAACAAGCCTGGAACCAGCAGCCACAGCGACTGCAAGGAATTCAGGGGTTTTTCAGCGTCATGCCGACCAAAAAAGTCTCCGATGACTTGTCACGCGAGGCTTTGGGCTTGATGCGTTTGACCGTGACAAAGGTGTCGCGAAAGCGCTGGAAAAGCGCATCGTAACTGCCGCCATGAAACACCTTGGCCACCAGCGCGCCCTCGGGTTTGAGATGCAGTTGCGCAAACTCCAGCGCCAATTCGATCAAATGCTCCACACGCGCCGCGTCGGCAGAACTGATGCCCGACAGGTTGGGAGCCATGTCGGACACCACCAGGTCGGCCAACTGGCCTTGCATCTGCTCGGCCAGATTGGCCAGCACCGCGTCTTCGCGAAGATCGCCCTGAATGAACAGCACGCCCTCAATCGGCGCCATCGGCAACAGGTCGAGCGCAATGATGCGGCCATTGAGCGCACCCGCAGCCGCACCGCCGCCAGTAGCTGATTTGGGCGACAGCTTGCGCCGCACATACTGGCTCCAGGCACCCGGCGCCGAGCCCAGGTCCACCACCAACTGGCCCGGCTTGATCAGGTGCAGGGTGTCGTCAATTTCTTGCAGCTTGTAAGCCGCACGCGCCCGATAGCCGTCCCTCTTGGCCAGCTTGACATAGGTGTCGTTGACGTGGTCGTTGAGCCAGGCCCGATTGACCTTGCTGCTTTTAACTGCTGATTTCATACAAATAAAGTGCCCTGCTCTCGCCGATAATACGGCCATGTCTCAAATTCAACTGACCCCCGCCCAACGCAAGGTTCACCGCGCTGACGCCCACCACCTCGACCCCGTGGTCATGGTCGGTGGCGACGGCCTGACCGCTGCCGTCAAAAAAGAAGCCGATGCTGCGCTCAACGCCCACGGCCTCATCAAGGTACGCGTGTTTTCCGATGACCGCGCGGCCCGCGAAGCCATGTTCCAAACCCTGGCCGATGAACTTAACGCCGCGCCCATCCAGCATATCGGCAAGCTGCTGGTATTGTGGCGGCCACAGCCTGAGCGTGAAAAAACCGCTGACGAAGAGCGCATGCCCGGTCCGCGCGACGTCAAGGTGCTCAAGTACAGCACCCGCGGCGGCCAGCGCCCCGAGGTCAAAACCCTGCGCGTGCTGGGCAACCAGCGGCTAACTTCAGGCGGCCAGGTCAAGCGCTCCAAACCCAAGCAAGTCAGCATTAAAAAACAACGCAGCCAAAGCTGATCGATTTGCTTTCGCCGCAACCCACTAGGTCTTGCGGGTCAGCTTCCAGAATACCACCCCGGCGCACAGCCACTGCAGCGCAAACATCGCGCTGCCCACGCTGTGCCACAACCGCAAATTTTCCCGACTGACAATCCTGGGCGCAACCGCAAACTGGGACAACAGGGCCAACAACACGCCAAGCAAGATAAATACCAACAGGGTGCGGCCCAGTCCATTTTCGGCGGGCGCCGCGCCGGGGCGGTGAATCAGCAACAGCAGCACACCGCAACCTGCACTCAGCCAGGTTTGCGTTGCAAACAACTTCGCAGCCATGCCGCCCGCCATGGCCATCGTTGGCAAATTCGCAAACAACATCGGCACAACCAGCGCGCCAAGTGTGGTCAGGCTACCCCACCACAAGGCAGCCAGCCAAGGCGACAAGGCTTGAACGCGTGCAGACATCAACGCCATCAGAGGTAGCTGACAGAAACCACTTCGTAATGACGCAAACCGCCGGGCGCCTGCACTTCAACCGCGTCGCCCTCCTCTTTGCCGATCAGGGCGCGCGCAATCGGGCTGTTGATGTTGATCAGGCCGAGTTTGAGGTCGGCTTCGTCTTCTCCCACAATTTGGTAGGTCACTTTTTGCCCGGTCGCCTCGTCTTCGAGCACCACCGTGGCGCCAAAGACAACCCGGCCATCGGCATGAAGTTCGGTCGGGTCGATGATCTGCGCCGCCGACAACTTGCCCTCAATTTCCTTGATGCGGCCTTCGACAAACCCCTGCTTGTCCTTAGCTGACTCGTACTCTGCGTTCTCGCTCAAATCGCCCTGCGCACGCGCCTCGGCAATGGCGTTGATGACCGCTGGGCGCTCGAATGCCTTGAGTTGGTGCAACTCGGCCTTGAGTTTGTCTGCACCGCGTTTGGTAATAGGAAGGGTTGCCACATCAAGCTCCGGAAAAATGAATAACAAAAACGAAACCGCCGAACGTTGCCGTGCGGCGGTGATGTCTGGATTATGCCGTGAATATCACGCTGAAACGACTTAGGGTTCGGCTTGTCAGGCCTTTGGCAAAAGCGCGTGCATTTCCTGCACTGAAATCACATCAAGCGCGTCCATGTAGCGCATGCCTTCCACAGCGGCCTCAGCGCCAGCAATGGTGGTGAAAGTTGTCACTTGCGCAAGCAACGCCGAGGTGCGGATTTGGCGCGAGTCGGCAATCGCGTTGCGACGCTCTTCGACGGTGTTGATGACCAGCACGATCTCGTTGTTTTTCAGCATGTCAACAATGTGTGGCCGCCCTTCGGTGACCTTGTTGACCACGCCGCAGGGGACGCCCGCTGCGTTGATGGCCGCTGCCGTGCCTTTGGTCGCCACCACTTCAAACTGCATGGCTGCCAAGGCTTTGGCAATCTCAATGGCCGTCGGCTTGTCGCTGTTTTTGACCGACAAAAACACTTTGCCCGAAGCTTCGCCAGTGGCGGTGAACGGCCGCGGCAACTTGCAACCGGCACCCAATTGCGCCTTGACAAAAGCTTCGCCAAAGGTCTTGCCCACACCCATCACCTCGCCGGTGGACTTCATCTCGGGGCCCAGAATGGTATCGACACCCGGGAACTTGACAAACGGAAAAACGGCTTCCTTAACGCAGAAATAAGACGGCTGCACCTCGGCGCCGATACCCTGTTGATCAAGTGTTTGGCCAACCATGCAGCGCGCTGCCACTTTGGCCAATTGCACACCCGTGGCCTTGGAAACAAACGGCACGGTGCGTGACGCGCGCGGGTTGACTTCCAGCACAAAGATGACGTCTTGCTTGACCCCGTCCACATCTTTTTGCTGAATGGCGAACTGCACGTTCATGAGTCCCACCACGTTCAGGCCATCAGCCATGGCAGCGGTCTGGCGCTTGAGTTCATCAACCGTGGCCTGCTTGAGGAAATAAGGCGGCAGCGAGCAGGCCGAGTCGCCACTGTGCACGCCGGCTTGCTCAATGTGCTCCATCACGCCGCCAATGTAAACGCGCCCGACAGAGTCGCGCACGGCATCAACATCGCACTCGATGGCATCGTTCAAAAAACGGTCCAGCAGCACCGGCGAGTCGTGTGACACTTTGACGGCCTCGCGCATGTAGCGCTCCAGGTCGCGCTGCTCGTGCACGATTTCCATGGCGCGGCCACCCAGCACGTAGCTCGGGCGCACCACCAGCGGGTAGCCCAGCGCGGCGGCTTTTTCCAGCGCCTCGGGCTCGGTGCGGGCGGTGGCGTTGGGCGGCTGGCGCAGTTTGAGTTCGTGCAGCAGTTTTTGAAAACGTTCGCGGTCTTCGGCGGCGTCGATCATGTCGGGGCTGGTGCCGATGATGGGCACGCCGTTGGCCTCGAGGTCGAGTGCGAGCTTCAAGGGCGTTTGACCGCCGTACTGCACGATCACGCCATACGGCTTTTCCTTGTCAACGATCTCCAGCACATCTTCCAGCGTCAGCGGCTCAAAATAGAGGCGATCCGAAGTATCGTAGTCGGTCGAGACAGTCTCGGGGTTGCAGTTGACCATGATGGTCTCATAGCCGTCTTCGCGCATGGCCAGCGCCGCATGCACGCAGCAGTAGTCGAACTCGATGCCCTGGCCGATGCGGTTCGGGCCGCCGCCGAGAACCATGATTTTTTTCTTGTTGGTGGGTGCGGCTTCGCACTCGCCGCCTTCGGCCTCGTAGGTAGAGTACAAGTAAGCGGTATTGGTGGCAAATTCAGCCGCGCAGGTATCCACGCGCTTGTACACCGGGCGCACGCCAAGGCTGTGGCGGCGCGCGCGCACTGCGGTGTCTGTGGTTTTGAACTGCTTGGCCAGGCGACGGTCAGAAAAGCCCTTTTGCTTGAGCGCGCGCAGGGTGGCGGCATCAATGCTGTCGAGTGCCGTGCCGACAGCCGGCTGCGGCAGTCGCTCAATTTCAAGTTCGATTTTGACGATCTGCTCAATCTGCACCAAAAACCACTTGTCAATTTTGGTCAGGTCAAACACCTCATCGACGCTCCAGCCGGCGGCAAAAGCATCGCCCACGTACCAGATGCGGTCAGGGCCAGGCTCGCCGAGTTCGCGCTCCAGAATCTCCCGATCCTGGGTTTTCTCGTTCATGCCATCAACGCCCACCTCAAGGCCACGCAGCGCTTTCTGGAACGACTCCTGAAAGGTGCGGCCCATCGCCATGACTTCGCCCACGCTCTTCATCTGAGTGGTCAGGCGGCTGTCGGCGGCGGGGAATTTCTCGAAGGCAAAACGCGGAATCTTGGTCACCACGTAGTCAATGCTGGGCTCAAAGCTGGCCGGTGTGGCGCCGCCGGTGATCTCGTTTTTGAGCTCGTCGAGCGTGTAGCCCACCGCCAGTTTGGCGGCCACCTTGGCAATTGGAAAACCCGTGGCCTTGGAGGCCAGCGCGCTGGAGCGGCTCACGCGCGGGTTCATCTCGATCACCACCATGCGCCCGTCCTTGGGGTTGATGGAAAACTGCACGTTGGAGCCGCCGGTATCGACGCCAATCTCGCGCAGCACCGCCAAACTGGCGTTGCGCAGAATCTGGTATTCCTTGTCGGTCAGCGTTTGCGCTGGCGCCACTGTGATGGAGTCGCCGGTGTGCACGCCCATCGGGTCGAGGTTTTCGATCGAGCAGATGATGATGCAGTTGTCCGCCGTGTCGCGCACCACCTCCATCTCGTACTCTTTCCAGCCGAGCAGCGACTCTTCGATCAACAACTCGTTGGTGGGCGACGCCTCCAGGCCACGCTTGCAGATGACCTCGAACTCTTCCGGGTTGTAGGCAATGCCGCCACCGGTGCCGCCCAGCGTGAAACTGGGGCGAATCACGGTCGGGAAGCCCACCGTCTTTTGCACTGTCCAGGCTTCCTCCATGCTGTGGGCAATGCCCGAGCGCGCCGACCCCAAACCAATTCTGGTCATGGCGTCTTTGAACTTGAGGCGGTCTTCGGCCTTGTCGATAGCCTCGGGCTTGGCGCCGATCAGTTCGATCGGCTTGCTGGTTGCCGCGCCGGTGTACTTGGCCAGCACGCCGTTGTGCCACAAATCCAGCGCGCAGTTGAGCGCGGTCTGGCCGCCCATGGTCGGCAAAATCGCATCCGGGCGCTCTTTGGCGATGATTTTTTCGACCGTTTTCCAGGTGATCGGCTCGATGTAGGTGACATCGGCCGTGGCCGGGTCGGTCATGATGGTGGCCGGGTTGCTGTTGATCAGGATGACTTTATAGCCCTCCTCGCGCAGCGCCTTGCAGGCTTGCACCCCGGAATAATCAAACTCGCAGGCCTGACCGATGATGATCGGGCCGGCGCCGATGATGAGGATGCTTTTGAGGTCGGTACGTTTTGGCATGATGAGGGACGATCTTTTATTAATTCAAATTGGCGGTGGCCAGCTTGGCACCGAACCATAAAAACAGGCCACCAACCAGACTCGACAACCCGGCTGACAGCTTCTTGCGCCGGGCAAAGCCTTGCGCCAACTTGGCCCCGGTGACGATCAGCACCGACAAATACAGGGCGCTGAAAGTCATCAGGATGGCGCTCAAAATCAGGAAAGGCACTTCAGGGTGGGCGTAGCTTGTGTCGATGAACTGGACAAAAAACGACAGCAAAAACAGAATCGCTTTCGGATTGAGCAGGCTGATCACCAGGGCACGGCGAAACGGGCGCTGCAAGTGGGCGGGGCTCACCACGTCAGTTGAACCTGCGGCGACGGCCGCCAACGGATCAGGCCTGTTGCGCAAACTCCCCAAAGCCGCGCGCAGCAAGTTAAAACCCACCCAGGCAAGGTAAGCCGCGCCCACATACTTGACCACCATGAACATGGCCGGGTAAGTGCGCAGCACGCCAGCAGCGCCCAGCGCGGTACACAGCAGCAAGATGGTATCGCCAACAAACACGCCATAGGCGCCCTGAAAACCGGCGCGCACGCCGCGAGCGGTGGCCACCGACAGGACGTACAGCGAATTGGGCCCGGGCAACAAAATGATGCCAAAGGCACCAATCACGTAAGTCCAGATGTCGGTGACACCGTAAAAACTCATGCGCGTGACGCCATGGAAGCAATGAAACGATCAAACAGGTAGCCAATGTCGTGCGGTCCGGGCGAGGCTTCCGGATGCCCCTGAAAGCAGAACGCGGGCTGGTCGGTGCGCGCCAGGCCTTGCAGCGTGCCATCGAACAGGCTGATGTGGGTGGCGCGCAGGTTGGCCGGCAGGGTTTTTTCATCGACCGCAAAACCGTGGTTCTGGCTGGTGATGCTGACGCGCCCGGTGTCGAGGTCTTTGACCGGGTGGTTGGCACCATGGTGGCCGAACTTCATCTTGAAGGATTTGGCACCCGAGGCCAGCGCCATGATCTGATGGCCCAGGCAAATGCCAAAGGTCGGAATGCCGCTATTGATGAGCTCGGCTGCTGCCGCAATGGCGTAGTCGCAGGGCTCGGGGTCGCCTGGGCCATTGCTCAAAAAGATGCCATTGGGTTGCTGCGCCAGCACATCGGCCGCCGAGGTTTGCGCCGGCACCACAGTGACGCGGCAACCGCGCTGAGCCAACATGCGCAGGATGTTTTTCTTGACGCCAAAGTCATAGGCCACCACATGAAAACGCGGCGCAGTTTGCGCGCCAAAGCCGGGTTGATCGCCTTGCCCCGGGTTGAACAGCGCCCATTCGGTTTGCGTCCAGTCATACTTGGCCTTTGCGCTCACCACTTTGGCCAGGTCCAGCCCCGCCATGCTGGGTGCCGTCTTGGCCAGCGCGATGGCGCGGTCGATCACCGCCGGGGTCACAACCTCGCCGTCTGCCAGCGCCAAAATGCAGCCGTTTTGCGCGCCCTGGGTGCGCAGTTGGCGCGTCAGTTGGCGGGTGTCAATGTTGGCAATGGCCACGGTGCCCTGCTCGCGCAAATAGGCGTCGAGCGCTTGGGTGGAACGGAAATTGGAGGCCAGCAATGGCAGGTCCTTGATGATCAGCCCGGCAGCATGAACGTGGTCAGATTCGACATCCTGCGCGTTGACGCCGTAGTTGCCGATGTGCGGGTAGGTGAGTGTGACAAGTTGCTGGCAATAGCTGGGGTCGGTGAGGATTTCCTGATAGCCGGTCATGGCAGTGTTGAACACCACCTCGCCGAGCGTGGAACCCGCGGCTCCGATGGACTGACCAATATAGACCGTGCCGTCTGCGAGCGCCAATATGGCTGGTGGGGTATTTCCCTTGAGAGACAAAAGCACTGGGTTCTCCGAAATGGTTACGGGTACGCCCGAGCACACAGGAACGGCTTCCTGAAGCTGCTGCTGACTGGGATGGGGCTGGGCTGCTGCTGTGAGCGTACGCGGATGCAAAAAGCCTCAAATTATAGCCTGGGGACAACCCTTGGAGCCTGGGCCAGGTACACGGCAGCGCTGGCGTGCAGGCAAATGGCGGCGGCGGCGGCGACGTTGAGCGACTCTTCGCCGCCCGGTTGGGCAATGCGCACATGGCCGCTGGCGCGCGCCTCAAGTTCTGTGCAAACGCCCTGCCCTTCATGGCCCAAAGCCCATGCACAAGGCCACGGTAGCGCCTGATTCATGAGTGCCTGGTGCAAATAACTGCCGCGATGCGAACTGGTCACCAGCAGCGGCACGCTGAGCGTCGCGATCTGATCGAGCTCAGAACCCTCGATCAGTTGCAGCCCCCAGTGCGCGCCCATGCCGGCGCGCAACACCTTTGGCGACCAAAGCGCCGCCGTGCCTTTGAGGGCGATGATCTGCTTGAAGCCAAAGGCCGACGCGCTGCGCAGGATTGAGCCAACGTTGCCGGCATCCTGCACCCGGTCAAGGATCACGCTGGCTACCCCCGGCTGTAGCGCGGGAGGCGGCGCCAGGTCAAAAACGAAGCCCATGCGCGCTGGCGACTCCAGCGTGCTGACGGCGTCAAACAAGTCATCTGAAATGACAATATTCTTTGCGGCCGCGCCCGTGTATGCCGCAGCGGCCAGCGGCCAATACGACGCTGCAAAAACACCCATGGCGGGTTGCACGCCCCGGCCCAGCGCCGCGCGCACCAAATGGTCGCCCTCGGCCCAGATCCGACCCTGCTTGCGGTAGTCGGTGTTGCCATACGCGAGCCGTTTGAGGTCTTTGAACCAGGCGTTGTCGCGCGAGCTGATGTGCAGCAACTCGGGCGTGCTCATGGCTTCGTTCCCCGCAAGGTTTCGGTCACTGGCCTGAAGCTGGTGCGATGCTCGGGGCAGGCGCCGTGCGCTTGCAAGGCCGCCAAATGCAGCGCCGTGCCGTAGCCTTTGTGCCGGGCGAAACCATACTGGGGAAACTGGTGGTCGAATTCAACGCACCAGCGGTCACGCGTGACCTTGGCCAGAATCGAGGCCGCCGAAATAGCCGCCACCAGCGCGTCGCCCTTGACGATGGCCTGGGCGCGCATGGGCAGCGTCGGCAGGCGGTTACCATCGACCAGCACCAGTTTGGGGGCTAGCCGCAAGCCCGCCACCGCGCGGCGCATGGCCAGCAGCGTGGCTTGCAAAATGTTGAGCTCATCAATCTCCTGCACGCTGGCCTGCGCCACGGCAAAGCACAGTGCCTTGGCGCGGATTTCGTCAAACAACAGCTCGCGCTTGCGTGCCGAGAGCGTTTTAGAGTCGGCCAAACCCTTGATCGGCTGCAGGTCGTCCAGAATCACGGCAGCGGCAACGACCGGGCCAGCCAGCGGGCCGCGACCCGCCTCGTCAACGCCAGCAATTAGACCGTTCACGCCCCACCGCAAGGCCAGCTTTTGCATGCTCGCGGGTGGCGCGCCACTGCGCGCGCCCGAGCGCGCCTTGCGCGGTTTTGTTGACGGGCCAATACCGCGCTTGGAGGCGGGCTTGGTGCCGAGCTTAATGCGAGAGGAGTTGCGCGATGGCATGGGCAGCAAGTTGCGGTGTGTCGCGCTGCAGCTCGGTGTGCAGCGCGCTAAAGCGTTGTTCAAGAGCGCGTATTTTCTCAGGTTGATGCACCTTGGCGTCAAGCCACTGCAAAACTTCTTGTGCCAGCGCGGCCGGCGTGGCGGACTCCTGCAGCAGCTCGGGCACCACAAAGTCGCGGCACAAGATGTTGGGCAAACCCACCCATGGCTGCAGCCGCTTGCGCCGCATGAGCCGCCAGGAGAGCGCGCCCATGCGGTAGGCGATCACCATCGGACGCTTGAACAGCGCCGCTTCCAGGGTGGCGGTGCCGCTGGCGATCAGGGTGACATCGCAGGCGGCGAGCACGGTGTGTGATTGACCGATGACGAGTTGCACTTGGTCGGCCATGCCGCAAGCCACCAGCGCCGTCTGAATCTGGGCCTGACGGTCAACCACCACGGGCATGATGAATCTGGCTGCTGGCCGGGCTTGCCGGATCAGCTTGGCCGCCTGAAAAAAATGATCGGCCAAATAGGCAATTTCAGACTTGCGACTGCCCGGCAGCAGGGCCACCACCGTGTCATGCGCTGCAAATCCAAGTGCGGCGCGCGCTGCCGCTTGATCGGGCTGCATGGGAATCACGCTGGCAAGTGGGTGACCAACGTAGCTGGCCGCAATGCCGTGCGCGGCGAGCAGGGCCGGCTCGAACGGAAAAATGCACAGCACATGGTCGGCACTGCGCTTGATTTTCTCGACCCGCTCGGGTCGCCAGGCCCAGATCGACGGGCAGACAAAATGCACGGTCTTGATGCCCTGGGCCCGCAAGGCGGCTTCCAGGTCCAGATTGAAATCAGGCGCATCGACGCCAATGAAAACATCCGGATGCTGTTGCAGCAGCTGGGCCTTGAGCTGGTTGCGGATGCCGAGAATCTCGCGGTAGCGGCGCAGCACCTCCCAGCCAAAACCATGCACCGCCAGCTTGTCGTGCGGCCACCAGGCCTCAAAGCCGCGCCGGGCCATCTGCGGGCCGCCAATACCTGCCGCCTGCAGATCTGGCCAGCGCTGCTTCAGGCCATCGAGCAGCAAGCCGGCGAGCAGGTCGCCAGACGTTTCACCCGCAACCAGGGCAACTTGCATGACGCAGGGCAGGGTTCAGCGCACGATGCCGCGCTGCGGCGATGTCTGCGCCAGGAACGACAGCATCATCTGCACATCCGGCGCTGATTCCGGGTGCGTTTGCACCAAATCAGCGATGCTTTCCTGGGCGGCTTGGAGCGTCAGGTCGCGTCGGTACAAGGCCTTGTGCATGGCTTTGACAGCGCTGATGCGCTCGGGGGAAAAACCGCGTCGGCGCAAGCCCTCGAAATTCATCGAGCGCGCCACCGCCGGTTGCCCCTCGCACATGACAAACGGTGGCAGGTCGGCCAGCAGCACCGAACAAATGGCTGTCATGCTGTGGGCACCGATCCTGACGAACTGGTGCACCATGGTGAAGCCCGCCAGAATCGCCCAATCGCCCACGTGCACGTGGCCGGCCAGCGTGGAATTATTGGCAAAGATGGTGTGGTTGCCGACCTGGCAGTCGTGCGCCACATGCACATAGGCCATCAGCCAGTTGTCATCTCCGACCCGGGTTACACCCACATCGCCTGGCGAGCCGATGTTGAAGGAGCAAAACTCGCGGATGGTGTTGCCATTGCCAATGACCAGTTCACACGGTTCACCCGCGTATTTTTTGTCCTGGGGAATCGCCCCCAGCGAGGCAAACTGGAAAATCCGGTTGTCGCGGCCAATGGTGGTGTGGCCTTCGAGCACGCAGTGCGGGCCCACGGTGGTGGCGGCGCCAATTTTGACGTGAGGCCCGATGATGCTGTAGGGCCCGACCGTGACCGTACTGTCGAGCTCGGCCGCCGGATCGACGATGGCGGTGGAGTGAATGGCGGTCAACGCAGCACCTTCAGGCGATCTTGCGGAAAGCGCAGGTGAGTTCAGCCTCCACGGCGACCACGCCATCGACCGAAGCGCGCGTCTGAAACTTGAAAATGCCTGATTTTGAGCGCAGCAGAGTGGCCTCCAGGATCAACTGGTCGCCGGGTTCGACTGGGCGCTTGAAGCGAACCCCTTCCATGCCGGCAAAGTAATACACCTTGTCTTCGGTGGCAGCGGAGTCCATGGCGTCAAAAGCCAGCAAGGCGGCGGCCTGGGCCAGGGCTTCAAGCATCAGCACGCCCGGCATCACCGGGCGGTACGGGAAATGGCCCTGAAAAAATGGCTCGTTGATAGTGACATTTTTCAGTGCCTTGATGGTTTTGCCTTTGTCAATGTCGAGCACCCGGTCCACCAGCAAAAACGGGTAGCGGTGTGGCAGCTTGGTAAGAATCTTGTAAATGTCCATCATCAGAGTGGTCCTTGGTTTGAATTTTGTAGGGATGCGAGCTGGTTCTCAAGCGCGCGCAGGCGCTCGCGCAGGCGTGCCAGTTGTTTGAGTGCCGCCGCATTTTTTTCCCAGGACGCGTTGTCGTCGATTGGGAAGATGCCGGTGTAGTGGCCCGGTTTGCTGATGGAGCGCATCACCATGGAACCGGCAGAAATATTGACGCCTTCGGCCAGCGTCAAATGCCCCAGCACATTGGCACTGCCGCCCACCGTGCAATGGGCGCCAATGACGGCGCTGCCCGCCACGCCGGCGCAACCGGCCATAGCGGTGTGCCGACCAATGTGCACGTTGTGCGCAATCTGAATCAGGTTGTCGAGCTTGACGCCGTCTTCGATCACCGTGTCTTGCAAGGCGCCGCGGTCGATGCAGGTGTTGGCGCCAATTTCCACATCGTTGCCGATGCGTACGGCGCCGAGTTGCTCTATTTTTTCCCATGTGCCCGCGTTCGGGGCAAAGCCGAAGCCGTCGGCCCCGATCACCACACCCGGGTGAATGACGCAGCGCTCGCCCACCACACAGCGCTCACCCAGCGTCACGCGCGACTTGAGTTCGGTGTTGGCGCCCACCTTGGCTCCCGCCTCGACCACGCACAGCGCGCCGATGCGCGCGCTGGGGTGAATGCGGGCTTGGGGGTCAATCACGGCACTTGGGTGAATCAGGGGCCCAGCGACAGCAGGTAGGCTCTTTTTCCAGAGCTGGGTGACACGGGCGTAGTACAGATAAGGCTGATCGGTGACGATGCAGGCGCCGCGCGCGCGGGCTTGTGGCGCAACCTGCGGGCTGACGATCACACAAGATGCCCGACAGGCGGCCAGCTGCTTCAGAAACTTGGACTGACTGACAAAACTCAATTGCCCGGGCTGGGCGTTTTCGAGTGGCGCCAGGCCATCAATCAGCAGATCAGCGTCGCCATGCAGTTCGCCGCCCAGTGCCTCGACGATTGAACCTAAACGCAGGGTCACAGGCCCGAGACTTTCAAGGCAGCTTATTTCGCCGGCGGGTTATTGAGCGCCTTGATGACCTTGTCAGTCATGTCGTGCTTGGGATTGACATACACGGCATCCTGAAAAATGAAATCGTAGTTTTCAGCCACGGCAATGTCCTTGATAACCTTATTGGCGCGTTGGATCACCAATTGCAGTTCTTCATTTTTACGCGCATTCAGATCTTCCTGGAAATCCCGACGTTTCTTTTGAAAATCGCGGTCTTGCTCGAGCAATTCCCTTTGACGGGCCTGGCGCTGGGTTTCCGGCAAGGTGGGTGCGTCACGTTCAAATGTGTCCGCCAGAGTCTTGATACGCGCGCCTTGGTCAACCAACTCCTTTTCGCGCTTGGAAAATTCCTGCTCAAGCTTGGTCTGCGCCGCCTTGGCGGTGCCGGCCTCCTTGAGAACCCGGTCGGTGCTGACAAAACCCATGCGCAACTCCTGGGCTTGGACCGACATCACAGCCAGTCCACAAAAAGTCAATGCGCAAATATGACGAATAAGATGGTTCATTAGAAACTTGTCCCGATCTGAAATTGCAAATTTTGAATTCTATCGTTTTCAAACTTGCGCAGTGGCGTGGAATACGCCAGTCGCAATGGCCCCACGGGTGAAATCCAGCTGATGCCAACGCCCGCCGAGGAGCGAACATCGTTGGCATTGGCGTTGACTGCACCGTCACCGGCGACCATGCCAAGATCCCAGAAACCGTACAAGCGCAAGGTGCGGTCGTTGCCGGCGCCCGGAAACGGCGCCAGAATTTCCAGGTTGACATTGAACTTGCGCTGACCACCCACCACGGTATCGTTTTCATCGCGTGGACCCAGGCTACCCTGCTCGAAACCGCGCACTGACCCCAAGCCACCGCCGTAAAAATTCTTGAAAACCGGGTAGGGTTTGCTACCACCAGACCAGCCATAACCGACCTCGGCATTCGCGGCGGCGGTGAACTGCTTGCTCAGCGGCACGTACTGCTGGAACTGGTAGGTGGCGCGCACATATTGAACATCACCGGCAAATGACCACTCGGCATTGGCACGTTGCAAACGTCCACGGTTGGGCGCCAGCGCACTGTCGCGGCTATCGCGAGCCCAGCCCACCGTCAAAGGTACTGCGATTGAGGAGTCACCGTAGGCTTCAACATACTGTTCCCAACTGGTGGGCAGTAGCAAGCCCTTCTTGATGGTCGAGTTTTCTACGCCCACGCCAAAAAATACGGTGTCCACCTCAGAGAAAGGCACACCAAAACGGATGCCCGTGCCAGCGGTCACCAGTTGGTAGTAGTCTGGGTCTTCGTAGGGTTTGGTGGTCCGGTAATAAAGGTCGAGCGTGCGGGACACGCCGTCTTCGGTGAAATAGGGGTCGGTGGTGTTGAGCACCATCACCCGGTTGGTCTTGCTGGTGTTGACCTGGATGCCCAGCGAGTTGCCCGAACCAAACGCATTTTCCTGCTTCAGGCCGAATGACAAGCCCAGGCCATCGCCGCTGGAATAACCAGCGCCCAAGCTCAGGCTACCGGTGGGTTTTTCAGTCACATTGATCGTCAGGTCCACCTGGTCCGGGGTGCCGGGCACCTCCTGGGTTTCAATGGCGACCTCACCGAAGTAGCCCAGACGATCGACCCGGTCGCGCGACAGGCGTATTTTTTCAGCGTCGTACCACGACGCCTCCAACTGGCGGAATTCGCGGCGCACCACGACGTCGCGGGTGCGGGTGTTACCCGCCACATTGATCTTGCGTACATAGGCTCGCCGCGATGGTTCAGCCTGCAGCACAAGGGCGACACGGTTGTTGGCCCGGTCAATCTCGGGCAAGGCTTGCACCCTCGCAAAAGCGTAGCCAAAGTTGCCAAAGTAGTCGGTGAACGCCTTGATGGTCTGGGCCACTTCTTCGGCGTTGTAGGCCTGGCCCGGGCGAATCGCCACTAGGGATTTGAACTCGTCGTCCTTGCCGAGGTACTGGCCGGCCAGTTTGACGCTGCTCACCACATAGCGCTCACCTTCGGTGATGTTGATGTTGATGCCGATGTCGGTCTTGTTGGGCAGAATGGCCACCTGGGTCGAGTCCACCTTGAATTCAAGATAGCCACGCGTCAGGTAATAGGAGCGCAAGCTTTCAATATCGGCATTGAGCTTGGCGCGCGAATAGCGGTTTGACTTGGTGTACCAGCTCAGCCAGCCGCCGGTGTCCAGATCAAACAAGCCGCGCAGGGTGGATTCGCTGAACGCCTTGTTGCCGATGATGCGAATCTCGCTGATGGTGGCCGGTTCACCCTCAACCACGGTAAAGGTCAGGTTGACCCGGTTGCGCTCGATGGGCGTGACTGTGGTCACCACCTCTGCGGCGTACAAGCTGCGGTTGATGTACTGGCGCTTGAGCTCCTGCTCGGCACGGTCGAGTTGGGCCTTGTCGAAAGGGCGGCCATCGGCCAGACCGATGTCGCGCAGGGATTTGACCAGCACGTCCTTGTCAAATTCCTTGGCGCCGACGAACTCCACATTAGCCACTGTGGGGCGCTCCTCGACCACCACCACCAACACGTCGCCAACGACTTCAATACGCACATCCTTGAACAAGCCGAGTGCAAACAGACTCTGGATGGCTGACGTGGCTTTGTCATCGCTGTAGGTGTCGCCGACCCGCACCGGCAATGACACAAAAATAGTGCCTGGCTCGACGCGCTGCAGACCTTCGATGCGGATGTCGCGAACCGTAAACGGATCGACAGCCCAGGCCGCCTGAGCGGTCAAAAGCAGCGCTGCCAGCGCGGTGACTGTATTGAGACGAAAACGATTGAATTGCATTTTAAAAATCAAAAAAAAGACGGCATGCTCGCAAGCTCTGCCATCACTAACCAAACAAGCGGGAAACGTCGTTAAAAATCGCAATCGACATCATGAGCATCAAGATGGCAATACCGCCTTGCTGCAGACGTTCCATCCAGGCATCTGAAACAGGTCGGCCTGTCACACCCTCCCAAAGATAATACATCAGGTGCCCGCCATCCAGAACCGGCAGAGGCAGCAAATTCAACACGCCCAGACTGACGCTGATCAGTGCCAGAAAGATCAGGTACTGCGTCAGCCCCAGGCTTGCCGACTTGCCAGCGTAGTCGGCGATGGTCAGGGGACCGCTGATGTTTTTGACCGAGGCTTGGCCGATCAGCATCCTGCCCATCATCTTGAGTGTCAGCGTCGAGACATCCCAGGTTTTCACCAGCGCCTGCCAGCTGCCATCGAACGCGCCGTAGCGCACCAGCACCAGCTCGGGTGGCGCGCCCACGTAGGCTCCGATGCGGCCGATGGGCTGGCCCTGCTCCAACACCACGCTAGGCGTCACATTGATCTGCAGGCGCCGGCCCTCACGCAAAATAGACCATAGCTGCGTCGCTGCCACCTTGTTCACCACGGACTGGCGAATCATCAGCCGCAACTGTTGGCCATCATTGATCGGCTTGCCATCGACCTGGGTCACTTCATCGCCCGCCAGCAAACCCGCTTGCGCTGCCGCCGAGTCGGGCAGGATGTCGCCGAGCACAGGACGCGACATCGGGCCAATCAAGCCGATTTTCTGGAACATTTGGGCGTCAACATCCCGGCTGTCGAGTCCCGAGAGTTTGAGCAAAAATTCGCGCTCGGTGCTGGCCGTGTCGCCCCGCACCCAGAGTCGGACGTCTTGCCCCTCCAGCGCGCCACGGGTCAATTGCCAGCGCATATCCTCGAATGACTGGACCTCTTTGTCAGACTCGCCTTCCAGGCCAGCACGCAGCACGCGCTCGCCGCCGACCAGGCCCGCCTGGCTGGCGATGGAGTCGGCCACAGGCGGCGCCAGCAGCGCTGCCGGTAGTTGCACGCCGGTCCAGTTGACGACGCTGTACAGCAGCACTGCCAGCAGCAAATTGGCCAGCGGACCCGCCGCCACGATGGCAGTGCGCCGCCCCAGGCTTTGGGTGTTGAAGGCCTGATGGCGCTCAACGGGCGGCACCGGGCCTTCGCGCTCATCAAGCATCTTGACAAAGCCGCCCAGGGGAAACAGCGCCAGTACATATTCGGTGCCACTTTTTTTGGATTGCCAGCGCAACAGCGGCTTGCCAAAGCCGATCGAAAAACGCAGCACCTTGACACCGCAGGCCACGGCCACCCGGTAGTGGCCGTACTCATGCACGGCAATCAAAAGCGCAATGGCAACAATAAAGGCAACGAGGGTCATCATGCAATCAAGCTCGTCAATGCGTCAGCCGGGTCACTGCGCGCGAAGCCGCGTCGCGGCTCTGCGCATCGAGTTCAAGCAGGTCTTCCAGCGACCCCGGCGCGGCTGGCTGAACGCTGCTGAGGGTTTCCAGATTGACAGCGTGCATCTGGTCAAAGCGAATCTGGCCAGCCAGAAAAGCCGCCACCGCCACCTCGTTAGCGGCATTGAGCACCGCCGTGGTTCCCGCTGGCGCAGCCAGCACCGACCAGGCCAGCGCCAGGCCCGGAAAGCGCTGGCCGTGGCCGTTGCTGTCAATTGCCTCAAAAGTCAAGTTGGCCATCGCCCTGAAATCAAGCGCACTGGCGCCCGATGCCATGCGCTGCGGCCAAGACAGGCCGTAAGCAATGGGCACCTTCATGTCGGGCGTGCCAAGCTGCGCGATGACGGAATGGTCAAGGTATTGCACCATCGAGTGGATGACGCTTTGCGGATGGATCACCACCTCGATTTGCTTTGGGGCCACGCCAAACAGGTAGTGCGCCTCGATCACTTCGAGGGCCTTGTTCATCATGGTGGCCGAATCGACCGAGATTTTGCGCCCCATGACCCAATTTGGGTGGGCGCAAGCCTGGTCTGGGGTAATGTCGGCAAAGCTGGCCGGGTCGCGCTGGCGGAACGGCCCGCCCGAGGCGGTCAGGATGATTTTGTCGATCTGCGCCGCCCAGGTGGCTTGATCGTCGGGCAGGGACTGGAACACGGCGGAGTGCTCGCTGTCGATGGGCAACAACTTGGCGCCGCCCGCCACGACGGCTTGCAAAAAATAGTCGCCGCCGACCACCAGGGCTTCCTTGTTGGCCAGCAACAAGCGCTTGCCGGCGCGTGCCGCTGCCAAGCAAGAGGCCAGCCCGGCAGCGCCCACAATGGCAGCCATCACCACATCGACCTGCTCGTGAGCGGCCATCGCAGTAACTTCAGTGGCACCGCACAAAACGCGAGTCGGCAAGCCCAGCGCACGGCATTGGCGCGCCAGTTCCTGGCCGTGCACGCTGCTGGCCATCACGGCAAAAGCGGGCTGAAACTGCACGCATTGTTGTAGCAATTTGTCGACCTGGGTGGCGGCCGACAGGGCAAACACTTCGAAACGATCCGGGTGCAGTGCCAACACTTCGAGCGTGCTGACGCCAATGGAACCGGTCGAGCCCAGAATCGCAACCCGTTGCTTTTTAAAACCGCTTTGCACAGACATGGTCACTTTCAAAAGGTGTAGAGCATCATGGCCAGCGGCAGGGTGGGCAGCATCGCATCGATCCGGTCGAGTACGCCGCCATGACCGGGAAGCAGTTTGCTGCTGTCTTTGGCACCGGCGCTGCGCTTGACCAAGGACTCAATCAAATCGCCCACCACGCTCATGGCCGCCAGAAACACACAGGCGATCACGGCAAACACCACACCCCGGCCGGCCAGATGGCTGTAAAAGCTGGGCACAGCGGGCTGCGCCCAAAGGTCAAAGCGGGCCCAGACCCAGGCCAGCAGCAGCACCGCCGCCATACCGCCAAAGACGCCTTCCCAGCTTTTTCCGGGGCTGATCGACGCCGCCAGTTTGCGCTTGATGAGGTGGCCACCCCAGGTGCGACCGGCAAAATAAGCGCCAATATCGGCCGCCCATACCAAAGCAAAGAGCGACAGCAGAAACTGCGTGCCGATCAGCCTGGCCTGCGCCACCGCCAGCCAGGTGACGACCAGCGCCAACAAGCCAACCAGCAGGCGCAAACCTCTACTGTGTTGCCCCCAGGCTGGCACGCCAGCGCGCAAAGCCCAGCCGCCCAACAACACCCAGGCGGCACCCGCAAAGAGCCAGACTGGCGGCAAAGGCCGGGCTTGCCAGCCAAACCACCACAGGCCGGCGCAGATCAGCGCGGTCAAAACCGCCGCAAGCGTGCTCGGGGGCGTGCCAAACCCATTCAGCCGCGCCCACTCCCAAGCGGCAGCGGCCATGAACAGCAGCGCCAAAAAACTGAAAGGGGCCGGGTCGGGGTAGAACAGCGCTGGCAACAACACCAGCATGAGCAGCACGGCCGTGATCACGCGTTGCTTGAGCATGGCATCACCTCAGCGGGCCACCGTTGGCGCGGCATCGGCGCGGCTCTGGCCAGAAACCCGGCCAAAGCGCCGATCGCGGTGGCCAAAGCTTTGAATGGCCCGGTCGAGTTCAGCCTCGTCAAAGTCAGGCCACAGCTTGTCGGAAAAGAAAAACTCGGAATAGGCAGACTGCCACAGCAAAAAGTTGCTGATGCGCTGTTCGCCGCCAGTACGGATCACCAAATCAGGGTCGGGCACATGCGCCAGTGACATCATTTGACTCAGGCTTTGCTCGGTCATCACCAGCCCTTGCGCTGCCACCCGCGCGGCGGCCTGCACAATGTCCCAGCGACCGCCGTAGTTGAAACAGACGTTCAGCACCAACTTTTGGTTGGCGGCCGTGGCAGCCTCGGCCTGCTCGATGCCCTTGAGGACACGGCTTGACAGCCCCTGGCGCTCACCAACAAAGCGCAATTGCACGCCATCCGCCTTGAGCTGTGGCACCTCGCGCCCCAGTGCGATGGCAAACAGGTCCATCAGACCAGACACTTCTTCTTGGGGGCGCTGCCAGTTTTCAGATGAGAAGGCAAACACGGTGAGCACCTTGATACCGCGCGCATCGCACGCCCTGGCGCAGCGCTTGAGCGAATCCACGCCCTGCTTGTGGCCTGCAATTCGTGGCAAGAACCGCCGAGACGCCCAGCGCCCATTGCCGTCCATGACGATAGCCACATGGTGGGGCGGTGACGTGTTGGTCATGCCCGCTCAAACCGCCATGATGTCTTGCTCTTTGGCGGCTACCAGCTGATCGATCGCGCCGATGTGTTTGTCAGTGACTTTCTGGATGTCGGTTTCGCAACGTTTTTGCTCGTCCTCCGACGCCATCTTGTCTTTGACCAGCTTCTTCACCGCCTCATTGGCGTCGCGGCGCAAGTTGCGTACCGCAATTTTGGCGCCCTCGCCTTCGTTACGTACCAATTTGGTCAACTCTTTGCGGCGCTCTTCTGACATGGGCGGCATCGGCACCCGGATCAGGTCGCCCATCGACGACGGGTTCAGGCCCAGGTCGCTGTCGCGAATGGCTTTTTCAATTTTGGCGCCCATGCCCTTCTCCCAGGGCTGCACGCTGACCGTGCGGGAATCGAGCAGCGACACATTGGCCACCTGGCTGATCGGCACCAGCGCGCCATAATAGTCCACGTGCACCGTGTCGAGAATGGCCGGGTTGGCGCGACCGGTGCGAATCTTGGTCAGATTGTGTTTGAAAGCCTCGATGGACTGGTCCATTTTGGTTTCTGCATTGGTTTTAATTTCGGCAACTGCCATAAATCCATCCTCACTCAGGGTGCAAAACGAAAGACGATTGAACGATGATAAATCGAGACCAGCCTAGGCGTAAACCAGCGTGCCCTCATCTTCTCCCATGACCACGCGTTTGAGCGCGCCATGCTTGAAAATGGAAAACACCTTGACCGGCAATTTCTGGTCACGGCACAAGGCAAAAGCCGTGGCGTCCATGATGCCCAGATTTTGCGACATGGCGTCATCAAAAGAAATGGTACTGTAACGCGTGGCTGTGGGGTCTTTTTTGGGGTCGGCGCTGTAAACGCCATCGACCTTGGTCGCTTTGAGCACGATCTCGGCACCAATCTCGGCGCCGCGCAAAGCGGCCGCGGTGTCGGTGGTAAAAAACGGGTTGCCAGTGCCGGCGGCAAAAATCACCACCTTGCCCTCTTCCAGATACTGCAAAGCCTTGGGCCGCACATACGGCTCCACCACCTGCTCGATGGCAATGGCCGACATCACGCGCGCCGTCAGACCGGCCTTGTTCATGGTGTCGCCCAGGGCAAGTGAATTCATCACAGTGGCCAGCATGCCCATGTAGTCAGCCGTGGCCCGGTCCATTCCGACCGAGCCGCCGGCCACACCGCGGAAAATATTGCCGCCGCCAATGACCACAGCCACTTGCACACCGAGTTCCGTCACACCGACGATTTCATCGACCATGCGCACGATGGTGTCGCGGTTGATGCCGAACTGGTCATCGCCCATCAAAGCCTCGCCCGACAATTTCAGCAAAATGCGCTTGTAAGCCGGTTTGGCATCAGACATGGAAGACTCCTGGGTAGTGTGGTTTGTTGCTGGGGCTTGAAAACAGCACCAGGCCAATCAGGCAGCCTGTTGCGCAGCAGCCACCTGAGCCGCCACTTCGGCAGCGAAGTCGTCCGTCTTCTTCTCGATGCCCTCACCCACCACATAGAGGGTGAATGCCTTGACTGTGGTGGCCGTGGCCTTGAGCATTTGCTCAACCGTCTGCTTGTCGTTCTTGACAAAGGCCTGGTTCAGCAAGGAGACTTCTTTCAGAAACTTTTGCACGCCGCCTTCAACGCGCTTGGTCACAATTTCTGCGGACTGCACGGGTTTGCCTGCCGCCGTGGCCACAGCAGCGTCTTCGGCTGCTTTGGCTGCTGCCACCGAGCGCTCGCGCGCCACCAGTTCGGCCGGTACGTCATCGCTAGACAAAGCCACGGGCTTCATGGCAGCCACATGCATCGCGACATCCTTGGCAGCCACTTCGCTGCCCTCAAACTCGACCACGACACCAATGCGGGTGCCATGCAGGTAGCAAGCCAGTTTGTTGCCGCTGGCGAAACGCTTGAAACGGCGAAAGCTCATGTTTTCACCAATCTTGCCGATCAGACCCTTGCGCACGTCTTCGAGCGTCGGGCCAAAATTGTCCTGGGTGTAAGGCAAGGCGCCCAAGGCAGCAATGTCTGCAGGATTGTGTTGGGCGATCAGGCCGGCAGCGGCGTTAGCCAGGGCCAGGAAGCTGTCATTTTTGGTGACAAAGTCGGTTTCGCAATTGACTTCGAGCAGCGCGCCGACATCGGCATCGCCACTGTAAGCCACCACGCCTTCGGCCGTGATGCGGCCAGCAGCCTTGCCGGCCTTGCTGCCCAATTTGACGCGCAATATTTCTTCAGCCTTGGCCATGTCGCCTTCGGCCTCGGTCAGGGCGCGTTTGCACTCCATCATCGGCGCATCGGTTTTGCCACGCAGTTCAGCCACCATGCTTGCGGTAATTACAGCCATTTTTATCTCCGGAAATCAGTTTGGTTAATCAAATGAAATTAAAAAAAAGGGGCACATGAGCCCCCCTTTGGATTGGGGTCGCCAACCAATCAGGCTGCCGCCTCGTTGACCTCGACAAATTCGTCGGAGCTGTCTTCAGCAACGGCCTTGACCACGTCGTCCATCGCATTGTTGCGGCCTTCGATGATGGCGTCGGCAATGCCGCGGGCGTAAAGCGTCACGGCCTTGGATGAGTCGTCATTGCCCGGAATGATGTAGTCGATACCTTCTGGCGAATGGTTGGTGTCGACCACGGCAATCAGTGGAATACCCAGCTTGCGGGCTTCGGAGATGGCAATCTTGTGGTAGCCCACATCGATGACAAAAATGGCATCGGGCAAGGTGACCATGTCCTGAATGCCGCCAATGTCTTTTTCCAACTTGGCCATCTCACGGGCAAACATCAGTTGCTCTTTTTTGCTCATGGCATCGAGACCAGCCTCTTGCTGAATCTTCATGTCTTTCAGGCGCTTGATCGAGGTTTTCACCGTTTTGAAATTGGTCAGCATGCCGCCGAGCCAACGCGTGTCAACGTATGGGACACCGGCGCGTTGCGCTTCAAGGGCCACGGTTTCCCGCGCCTGGCGCTTGGTGCCGACCATCAGCACGGTGCCGCGCTTGGCCGAAATCTGGCTGACGAACTTGGCAGCTTCCTGGAACATCGGCAACGATTTTTCCAGATTAATGATGTGAATTTTGTTGCGATGGCCAAAAATAAAGGGGGCCATCTTGGGGTTCCAGAAGCGGGTTTGGTGACCGAAATGGACACCGGCTTCCAGCATGTCGCGCATGGTAATTGCCATAAAGAAATACTCCAAAGGTTAGGTCTGAAATCCAGTTCGTTTTGCCAGGGTTCTGGCAACACCTTGATGAAACTGGTTTGCGAATTACCTTGCGGCAGATGACTGAAGACCAGACCTGTCGCAAAGCCGCCGGAGTATAGCACTGCGCCCTGCTGCGCGACCCGGGAAGGATGCGATTCAAAGTGAGCGGGAAACCCCAGAAACTCAAGTTCTCAGGTTGAACCCGGCGTGGCGACCGGGCCATGCGCATGCGGTTTTGGGGTGCAAGCACGCGCGAAATAGAGCGTGTAGTGCGCATGCGACTGTTGACGCGCGCCTTGCGGAGGTAAAGGCGGAGGCCGCGTCGCGGGCGGGGGACACGTAGCAAAGCGCATCGCCCGACTGTTTCAACCACAACCGAGTCATCAGCTTCGGCCTGGTATCTCGCACAATACTTTGAACCGCACCCAACCTGCAAAGCCACGGCCCACGGCCAGGTCGCACTACTGCAGCGGCGCCGGCGGCGTGGACAGCAGTGAACTCTTGAAGATTTGCGCCGTGTCAACCGCGTCGAAGCGGTACTGGAGGCCGCAAAAGTCGCAGCCCACCTCGATCATTTCATGCTCTTGCAATATGCTGTCTGCCTCTGGCTGACCCAGGCCCACGATCATCCTGGCCACCCGTTCGCGGCTGCAGGAACACGAAAAACGGGGGCCGGATACGCCTTGCAAGGGCTCGAACCGCAGCAATTGCTCTTCCCAGAACAGCCGGTGCAGGATGGTTTCCACGTCCAGCGACAACAATTCTTCGCGCTTCAGGCTGGAAGCCAGCATGGCGATGCGGTTGTAGTGCTCGTTGAGGCCGATCTGGTCTTCGTCGGCGGGCTGCGCGTTACCCGTCAGGTTGCCGGTGCCCGCCATCGGCAGGCGTTGAATCAGCAGCCCGGCGGCCACCTTGTCGTCGGCCGCGAGCACCAGCGTGGTGTCGAGCTGCTCGCTTTGCAGCATGTAGTGCTGCAGCACA
>PFUD01000104.1 GCA_002789915.1 Comamonadaceae bacterium CG_4_9_14_3_um_filter_60_33
GGGGTCAAGCGTGATGGCACAGCGCCCGGCATTACCCACATTGACCATCTGGCTCAGCGTTGCATCTGGATCGACCTGGCCATTTACGGTGGCCGTGGCGCGCAGGGCAAAGTCGCTTTGCACTTCCACCACCGCCAGCTTGACCGGACCGTCGCCGAACACTTGCACGATCAACGAGCCATTGAACTTGATGTTGGACTGCATCAAAACGGCCGCTGCTGTCATTTCGCCGAGCAGTTCTTGCACTGGCAGCGGGTAGGCACCATGCGTGGTGCTGCTGGCACGGCGACGCAGAACCTCAAGCCAGGCGTCCGTCAGGCGTACCACGGCACCGCGCACCGGCAGACCAGCGAAAATGAATTTGTGAATTTCAGACATATAAACCTTGCGGGTCAGACCACTTGCGAAGCAACGTGCTCTGACCCCAACCAATTAGAAGACCTTGTGGGTCAGTCCACTTGCTAAGCGCCGTGCTCTGACCCCAATTAATTAGAACCCCGTTTTGTGCAGACTGGCCTTGAAGCGCTGCGCATTGGCCACGTAATGCCGGGCGCTCTCGCGCAGGCCTTCTGATTGCTCTGGCGTGAGCTGGCGCACCGCCTTGGCTGGGCTGCCGATGATCATGGAACCATCGGGAAACTCTTTGCCCTCAGTGACCAGTGCGCCCGCGCCCACCAGGCAGCCCTTGCCAATTTTGGCGCCGTTGAGCACCACCGCGCCAATGCCGATCAGGCTGTCGTCGCCCACGGTGCAGCCGTGCAGCATGGCTTTGTGGCCCACCGTCACGCCGCTGCCAATGGTCAGCGGCATGCCGACATCAGCGTGCAGCACGCTCAGGTCCTGAACATTGGTGCGCGCACCGACGCGGATGGCAGCGGTATCGCCCCGCACCACCACACCAAACCAAAGGCCGACTTCCTCGCCCAGCACCACGTCGCCCATCACTTCAGCGCTGTCAGCCACCCAGGCAGAGTCCGGAATCTGCGGTGCCATGCCATCCACTTCATATATTGCCATCATCAGCTTTCAAAGTCAGTTGCCTAGAATTGTAGGGAAGCCAGGCGCAACATGAACCCGATCGACGCAAACTACCCCACCGACCTCCCAGAACATACGCTTTTCCAGCAGACGGCAAATAGCTTGCGCGCTGCTTGCCTGGGTCTGCTGCAAATCGGCTCGCCGCAAGACAAGGCGACCCAGGTACGCGTCATGGCCGCAGAACGATGCCCGCTGAATACGGCCGAGACTTTTCCCGAGCCACCCACTCTGCCCGGGCGACCCCCGCGACCGCTGCTGGTGCAGCCCGCCCAGCTCAAAACCCGCGCCGTCGGCACCCTGGAAGGCCGCGCCGGGCTGATCCACGCGCTGACCCACATCGAGGCCAATGCCATCAACCTGGCGCTCGACGTGGTGTGGCGCTTTGCTGGCATGCCGGCCGACTTCTACCGCGATTGGTGGCGCGTGGCCCAAGAGGAAGCGCTGCATTTTGAATTGCTCAACGCGCACCTGAACCAGATGGGTTTTGCCTATGGAGACTTCCCCGCGCACGATGGTTTGTGGGACATGGCAGAGCGCACCAAAAACGACGTGCTGGCGCGCCTGGCGCTGGTGCCACGCACGCTGGAGGCGCGCGGGCTGGATGCCACGCCAGCGGTGCGCAACCGGCTGGTGTCGGTGGGCGACCAAGCGGCGGCCAAAATTCTGGACATCATCCTGCGCGACGAAATTGGCCATGTGGCCATTGGCAACCGCTGGTACCGTTTTCTGTGCAATTCGCGCCAGCTCGACCCCATCAGCACCTATGCCGAACTGGCACTGCGCTATCAGGCGCCAATCCTCAAAGGCCCGTTCAACCTGGACGCGCGCCGCGCTGCGGGCTTTACCGAAGCCGAGCTTTTGGCCTTGCAGGGTACAACGGGCATCACCACCGGGTGATTCCACACGAGCACTCATCCGCGCGGGTGATGATGTGCGTGCAAGACTTTGAGGCGTTCCCGCGCCACATGGGTGTAAATGGTGGTGGTGGAAATATCCACATGGCCGAGCAGCAGTTGCACTGCGCGCAGGTCAGCGCCATGGTTGAGCAAATGGGTGGCAAAGGCGTGGCGCAGCGTGTGCGGTGACAGCGGCGCGGTGATGCCGGCCAACAGCGCGTATTTTTTGATAATCATCCAGAACATGACCCGGCTCATGGCCGTGCCCGGCGTGCTGCCGCGCACAGTGACAAACAGCGCCTCGCTGGCGTGGCCCGCCAACAGTTCGCCCCGGGGTTGAGCCAGATAGCGTTTCAGCCACAGGCTGGCGACCTCGCCAAACGGCACCAGGCGCTCCTTGTTGCCCTTGCCAAAAACACGCAGCACGTTGTCCGACAGGCTCACGTTGAGCACTTTCAATCCCACCAGTTCACTCACGCGCAGGCCGCTGGCATACATCAGCTCCAGCATGGTGCGGTCGCGCACACCCAGCGCCTCGCTGGTGTCAGGCGCGTTCAACAGCGCTTCCACTTGCGGCTCGGTCAGCGTTTTGGGCATGCGCAGCGGCTGTTTGGCTGCCTGTAGCTTCAAAGTCGGATCGGCAAGCAGCAACCGCTCGCGCAAGGCCCATCGGTAAAAGCGCTTGAACACCGTCAGTCGGCGGTTGGCGGTGGTGGCTTTGGTACTGCCGTGCTGGTCGGCAAAATAGCTGTTGAGCAGCATCTCGGTGCCGCCCAACAAATGCCCGCCCTGCCCGGCCAGCCAGGTGCCAAACAAGCTAAGGTCGCGCCGGTAAGCGGCCAACGTGTTTTTGGACAAGCCCTCCTCCAACCAGAGGGCATCGATGAAGGTGTCAATCACCGGGTCGGGTGCGGTTTTGACACTGCGCGCAATCGTGTTCACAAGGGATGGAGTCCGGGGCATGGGCAGGAAGACAAAAAGAGGTGCGCCATCTTATGCCGAGCTGTCACCTGCGCTCGCTAGCGACCGCTTTGACGGAGCCCGGCCTGCTATTCTCAAGCCGTGAACTTCGCTCAACTCCTCTTTCCCGATTTTTCGCTGATTCTGATTGGCTACCTGATCTGCCGTTTCACGCCATTAAACCGCACCGTGTGGACGCAGGTGGAGCAACTCGTCTATTTTTTGTTCTTTCCGGTGCTGCTGTTTCACTCCATCTTGAAAAGCCCGCTGGACCTCAGCGCTGCGGGAAACCTGGTGTTTGCCGGCTGGGCGCTCGGGCTGGGCGGCATCACCATGGCCTACTCGGTGCCTTTTTGGCCGGGCCTAAAGAAACATATGGTGGCGCGCCAGCACGCAGCCTGCGCCCAGGTTGCTTTCAGGTTCAACTCATTTATTGGCCTGGCGCTGGCCGAGCGCCTGGCTGGACCGCCCGGCCTGCTGGTGATCGCGCTGTTGATTGGCGTCAGCGTGCCGTTGATGAACATCGGCGCGGTGTGGCCGATGGCGCGCCACGCCGAGCGCGGGTTTTGGGGCGAACTGGTGCGCAACCCGCTGATCATCGGCACCGCCAGTGGTCTGGCGGCCAATCTGGCCGGTTTGTCGATTCCGGATTGGGCCGAGCCGACTGTGAACCGCATTGGTGGTGCATCGCTTGCGTTGGGGCTGATGGCCGCCGGCGCCGGTATGCAACTGAGCGCGCTGAATCATGCCAAATTGTTGGGGGTCGCCGTGTTGTTGATCCGTCATTTGTTGATGCCGCTGTGGGCGCTGGCCTTGTGTTTGCTGTTTGGCCTGGATCAGGTGCAGGCCACCATTTTGCTGATGTTCTCTGCGCTGCCAACTGCCTCGAGCTGTTATGTGTTGGCCGCGCGCATGGGTTATGACGGGCCCTATGTGGCGGCGTTGGTGACTGTGTCCACCGTGCTCGGCATGTTGAGTTTGCCGCTGGCGCTGGGGTTTTTGAGGTCGTTTGTGTAGTCAACGCGCGTTCTTAAAGTGGTGAAGTGCGTCATGCGGTCAACATATATTGCCGAGATCAAACAGCGGTGACGTGCTTTGCGTGGCGACCGCAACTTGCCGCGTTCGAACGGTGGTGATGTGCTTCGCGTGGCAACCGGTAGGGGCGGCCACCTCATACTGGGGTACCAGAAATCGGCGACCACCCCAACCGATTACCACGCGAGACGGTGAATATGCGACGAATGGTCAAATTCAAATTCATTCAAATACAGGGACAGCTGCCTTGTCGGTTTTGTGCATAACTAAGCGACGCCATCTTTGTTGATCGCACGGCGACTAGCGCAGTGGCTGGCTTTGGCGGCTGACGATTTCTGGTACTCCAGTATGAGGAAGCCGTCAAAGCCAGTCGCTGCGCGGGCAAGGATCGCTGCCGACAATTTGAAATTAATTGGAATCTGACCCCAATTAATGTCTCTGATCCAAAGCCCAGGCCACATGTTCACGCACCACTGCACTTGGGTGCTCAGCCCGCGACACAAGCGCGGCTATCAACTGCCTGGCTGGCTCAGCCAAGCGCAAAGCGTTGCCCAGCGCCACCGCAATGTTGCGCAACCAGCGCTCATGGCCGATGCGCCGGATCGGGCTGCCCTCGGTAAATCGTAAAAATTCCTCCTCACTCCAGCCGAACAACTCAACGAGTTGGCTGCCCGCCATTCCGGCGCGGGCATCAAAATCAGGCAAGGCGCTGCGCTTGGCAAATTTATTCCAGGGACAAATCAATTGGCAGTCGTCGCAGCCGTAGATGCGGTTGCCCATCAGCGGGCGCAGTTCAACGGGGATGGAGCCGGCGTGTTCGATCGTCAGGTACGAGATGCAGCGCCGTGCGTCGAGCCGGTACGGCGCAATGATGGCCCGGGTCGGGCAGATGTCGATGCAGGCGCTGCAACTTCCGCAGTGGCCGGCCACGGGTTCTGTCTCGGGCAAGGCCATGTCGACAAAGATTTCACCCAAGAAAAACATCGAGCCTGCGTCACGATTCAGCAGCAACGTATGCTTGCCGCGCCAACCCAGGCCGCTCAAACTGGCCAGTTCGACTTCGAGCACCGGTGCCGAATCGGTGAACACGCGGTAGCCCAGCGGCCCCATCGCAGCAGCAATCTGATCGCTCAACTTTTGCAAGCGGTTGCGCATCACCTTGTGGTAGTCTCGGCCGCGGGCATAGACCGACACAATCGCTTCTGTCGGGTGCTTGATCCGCTTCAGTTCAAGCGCCTGCCAGCCCCCGGGTGTGTTGGCGGGCAGGTAATCCATGCGGGCGGTGATCACGCTGACCGTGCCCGGCACCAGTTCGGCTGGGCGCGCGCGCTTGAGGCCATGCGCCGCCATGTAATGCATGTCGCCATGGAAACCAGCGGCCAGCCACGCCGATAATCCGGGTTCTGCGCTTGTTAAATCGACACCGGCCACGCCAATTTGTGAAAATCCCAATGCCTGCCCCCATTGCTGAATTCTGGAGACCCATTGACTGTTGTTGATTTGCTGCAAGGTGATGTTCACCTGCCCATTGTAAAAAGCCTGTATTGGCACGATGAAGTCGCCACTGGGCACTTTGCCCGTGCGCTGGCCGCGGTGCCTGAACTGCGCCAGGCCTACATCGAATTGCAAGGCGATCTGGGCGCCGGCAAAACCACGCTGGTGCGCCATTTGCTGAAGGCCTTGGGGGTGCCGGGGCACATCAAAAGCCCCACCTATGCCGTAGTGGAGCCCTATGAACTGCCGAATCTCAACATTTGGCACTTTGATTTTTACCGTTTCAGCGACCCGCGCGAATGGCTTGATGCCGGCTTGCGCGACATTTTTGCCAGCCCCGGCCTGAAAATTGCCGAATGGCCGGACAAGGCCGCTGGCTGCGTGCCGTTGGCCGACCTGGTCATTCAACTCGAGGTGGTTGATGACACCGCGCGCCAGGTGCACCTGACCGCGCAAACCGAGTTGGGTGTCAGCCTGCTCCAGCAGCTCGGGCGCACAGCACACAACGAGGCCAGCCCATGAAACGCCGTCAACTGCTGCAGTCGGGCACCCTGGTGCTGTTGCTGGGTGCGCAACATCTCGCCCGTGGCGCCAGCATCGTGGCAGTGCGGGTCTGGCCGGCGCCTGACTACTCACGCGTGACCATCGAGTCCGACGCGCGCCTGAGTTTCAAACAAAGCTTTGTGCCCAACCCGCCACGGCTGGCAGTAGACGTGCAGGGCCTCGACCTGAACCCGGCGCTGAAGGAACTGGTGGCCAAGGTGAGCGACAACGATCCGACCATCTCCGGCATTCGCGTTGGCCAGTTCGCCCCGCGTGTGGTGCGCTTGGTGTTCGACCTCAAACAGTTAATTGCGCCTCAGGTGTTCACCCTGACGCCGGTGGCGGCCTACCAGCACCGGCTGGTGTTCGATTTGTACCCGACGCAGGTGGACGACCCGCTGGAGACCCTGATCGCCGAGCGACTTAAGGAAGGTGCCAGCAAACGCCTCGCCCTGCCCCCAACGGTTGACCCGCTGGGCGAATTGATTGCGCAACGAGACCCTACGTTGCTGTCCTCAGGGGATGCACCAGCCGCAGCCAGCGCAGGCGCCCGCGCCGCTGAGGCGGCAGACGCCATCGCGGCTTTCGCCTTCCCGGACGGTGCCGACGCAAAAAAGTCAGGTAAAAGGCTGCCCCCGCAAAGCATGCGCGCGCCCGCCCCAAGTGCCACTGACCGGCTGATCATCATTGCGCTTGACGCCGGTCACGGCGGCGAAGATCCGGGCGCCATTGGCCCCAGCGGCACGCGCGAGAAAGACGTGGTGCTGCGACTGGCCCACCGGCTGCGCGACCGCATCAACGTGGCGTCGAGCAACGGCAACCCGATGCGCGCTTTTTTAACCCGCGATACCGACTTTTTTGTGCCGTTGCACATCCGGGTGGACAAGGCGCGCCGGGTGCAGGCCGACCTCTTCATCAGCCTGCACGCGGATGCTTTTTTTACGCCTAGGCCGCAAGGCGCCAGCGTGTTCGCCCTGAGTCAGGACGGCGCCTCCAGCAGCGCCGCGCGCTGGATGGCCGCCAAGGAAAACAAGGCCGACGTGATTGGCGGCCTGAACGTGCGCGCCCGCGATGCCCAGGTCAAACGCGCCCTGCTCGACATGAGCACCGCCGCCCAGATCAAGGACAGCCTGCAACTCGGTGGCGCCATGCTCAAAGAAATCAGCCGCGTCGGCAAGCTTCACAAACCGCGGGTTGAGCAGGCCGGCTTTGCCGTGCTCAAGGCGCCCGACATTCCCAGCGTGCTGGTTGAGGCGGCGTTCATCAGCAACCCGGACGAAGAGGCCAAGCTCAACAGCGACGCCTACCTGAATCAACTGGCCGATGCCCTGATGCGTGGCATCAACGCCTATTTCTCCAAAAATCCACCACTGGCACGCAGCCGGACTACGTGACCGGCTGCTTGCGCGCCTTCCAGGCGCCGAAAATCACGATCAGGCCCGGCACCAGAATCATCGCCCAGATGATCTTGTCCAGATTCACCTTGACCCACGGAATGCTGCCCAAAAAGTAGCCCGCCGTGCAAATGCCGAGCACCCAGAGCACGGCACCAGCCATGTTGAAAAGAGTGAACTTGACGCGGCGCATGTCGGCCACGCCCGCAACAAAAGGCGCAAAGGTGCGCAAAAACGGCATGAAGCGCGCCAGAATGATGGTGACACCACCGTAACGCTCGTAAAAATTGTGCGTGCGGTCGAACGCGGCCTTGTTGAACAACCGCGAGTTTTCCCACTTGAACACCTTGGGTCCGAAATAGCGCCCAATGGTGAAATTGGTCTGGTCCCCCAGAATGGCGGCCGCCAGCAGCACCGAAACTGCCACGGGGAAGCTCATCAGGCCGACACCGCACAGGGCTCCCACTACAAACAGCAGCGAGTCGCCGGGCAAGAACGGCATCACGACCAGGCCGGTTTCAACAAAGATGATCAAAAACAGCAGCGCATAGACCCACATGCCATAGCTTTGCACAAAGGTCTCCAGGTGTTTGTCAACGTGGAGGATGAAGTCGAGAAGAAAGGTGATGATGTCCATGCGGCTGGATTATCTCCGGCAAGCGTGTGGTAAATAATGAACAAATAATTACAACTCCTACAGCTTGATTGATTCAAGTCAAAAAAACCGAAAGTTAAAACCTAGGGTTTACCCTAATCCTGATTACATTAAAGCCTTCTTTGAAGGAGCTTAACGTGGATATTGTTCTACAACTGATTGTGATTCTGGTCTGCCTGTTTTATGGTGCCAGAAAAGGCGGCGTAGCGCTGGGGTTGCTGGGTGGCATTGGCCTTGTCATCATGGTGTTTGTCTTTGGCCTCAAGCCGGGCAAGCCACCGGTTGATGTGATGCTGACCATCATCGCCGTGGTGGCAGCTTCAAGCACACTGCAGGCCTCGGGCGGACTGGAGGTAATGCTCAAGGGTGCTGAAAAAATGCTGCGCCGTAACCCCAAATACGTGTCGATCGTGGCACCGTTCACCACCTGTGTGCTGACCATGCTGTGCGGCACAGGCCATGTGGTCTACACCATGCTGCCGATCATTTACGACGTGGCCATCAAGAACAACATTCGCCCCGAGCGTCCGATGGCGGCTTCTTCCATATCGGCGCAAATGGGCATTCTGGCAAGCCCCGTGTCGGTAGCGGTGGTGGCGCTGGTGGCTTTCCTGGCCAAAGCTCCGGTGGATGGCCATGTGATCGACTTCGTGCAGGTGCTCTCAATTACCATTCCGTCCACACTGGCCGGCGTGCTGATGATTGGCATTTTCAGCTGGTTCCGTGGCAAAGACCTCGACAAAGACCCCGAATTTCAGGCGCGCATTGCCGACCCGGAACAACGCAAGATGATCTATGGCGAAAGCGCCACGCTGATGAACAAAATTCTCTCCCGGGACCAATGGACGGCGATGTGGATTTTTCTGGGTGCGATTGCAGTGGTGGCTATCTTGGGTGCCTATCCAGGCCTGCGTCCCGCCTTTGGTGACAAGCCGATGTCGATGGTGCTCACCATTCAGATGTTCATGTTGCTGGCAGGGGCCTTGATGATCATCTTCACCAAAACCGACCCTGCCAGCATTGGCAAAACCGAGGTCTTTCGCGCCGGCATGATCGCCGTAGTGGCCGTGTTCGGCATCGCCTGGATGGCCGATACGGTGTTTGCCGCTCACCTGACCGAGTTGAAAGCCGCCCTGACCGAGGTCGTCAAAACCCAACCGTGGACCTATGCGATTGTGCTGCTGCTGGTGTCCAAACTGGTCAATTCGCAAGCCGCCGCCATCAGTGCCATGGTGCCTGTGGGTCTGGCCATTGGTGTGCCCCCGGGCTACATCGTGGCTTTCGCCGCAGCTTCTTATGGCTACTACATCTTGCCCACCTACCCCAGCGACCTGGCTGCCATTCAGTTTGACCGCTCGGGCACCACCCGCATCGGCAAGTACGTGATCAACCACAGCTTCATCCTCCCCGGGCTGATTGGCGTGGGCACGTCCTGCCTGATGGGCTACCTGCTGGCCTCGGCCAGTGGTTTGATTTAGCTGCAAGAGGTTCGATCGCGACCGATCTGTTCGCGCTCTAGCGCACAACACCACGCCAGCTCTTTGACAGTGGCAGACACAGCTAAAGCCGGGGCAATACCCGCGCAGGCACGCCCGGGCATGGGCTGCATTAAGATTTGCCTAAATTTGTTTACCCTTGACCAGGAGATTGACCATGGCAAATTTTCAACGGCGCACGGTGCTGGCGCTTTCTGGCGCGTTGCTCACAGGCAGCTTGCTCGCCCAGTCCACCGCTGCAGTGCGGGTGGCCTCCAAAATTGACACCGAGGGCAAGCTGCTGGGCCACATGATGACGTTGGTGCTTGAAGCCGGCGGCATCAAGGTGGACAACAAAACCGGCTTTGGCACCACCAAAATTTTGCGCGGCGCCATGATCGCAGGTGAAATTGACATCTACCCGGAGTACACCGGCAACGGTGCTTTTTTCTTTTCGGATGCGGCCAACCCGGCCTGGAAAAACGCCCAAGCGGGCTATGCACGCGTCAGCGCGCTTGACCTTGAAAAAAACAAAATTGTTTGGCTGACCCCCGCACCCGCCAACAACACCTGGGCAATTGCCGTGCGCAAGGATGTGGCCGCCGCCAACAAGCTCAAAACCCTGGCTGACCTGGGGCCGTGGATCAGCGCTGGTGGCCAATTCAAACTGGCGGCTTCGGCCGAGTTTGCCGAGCGTTCTGACGCCCTGCCGGCGTTTCAGGCGGCGTATGGCTTCAAGCTCAAACCCGAGCAGTTATTGACCCTGGCCGGGGGCGATACCTCAGTGACGATTCGTGCGGCGGCCGAGCAAACCTCGGGCGTTAACGCCGCCATGGCCTATGGCACTGACGGCCCGGTGTCAGCACTTGGGCTGGTCATTCTGGAAGACCCCAAAGGTGTGCAGCCGGTTTACGCGCCCACGCCCATCATCCGCAGCAGCGTGCTGGCGCAACACCCCAAGATCAAGGGCCTGCTGGCTGCCGTTTTCATGCATCTGGATGGTCCTACGCTGCAGGCCCTCAACGCCAAAATCCAGCTCGAAGGCCAGGATGCCAAAAAAGTGGCGGCTGAGTTCTTGCGTTCCAAAAAACTGATCTCTTGAGTTGGGGCGTGCCGCATGCGAATTGATCCAGCTGGCGTGCTGTTAGGTGGATTCGGGCTGGCCGCCGGTCTTGCCCTGCCGCTGGTCACGGTGGCACCCAACCGGCTGGTGTCAGGGCAAGGCGTCTCTTTGTGGGCGGTGGGGCAGCGACTTGGACCGCAGCTTGAGCAAGTAACAGGGCAAGACGCGTGGGTGGCGGACGTATCCTCCACGGCACTGGCATTGGCACTGGCACTGGTCGTTACCAGCTTGCTGATGCTGAGCCTGATCGCGTTTTGGCGCAAAGCCGCCATGGGCCCAGATGGCATGACCGTCGCCCTGGGCGTTGCGCTGATCCCTGCGCTGTTGCTGCTGGCTGGCCGCTACGCGCTGCACATTTCACAGAATGAATCAACACTGTCGCGCACCGCTTTGGGCAGCGGCTTTTGGGTGATGGTTCTGGTTGTGTGGCTGGCGGTTTCGAGCGCGCTGCAGCGCTTGCGCGCCGGCTGGGCCCTGGGCGCTGGCGTCAGGGCGGTCATTGCTGGGTGCGTGTTGGCGGCGCTGGCCCTGGGTTGGTGTGATCAGCTTTCCCTGATGCGGGAGTTTGCGAACCATGCCGACACCCTTGGTGCTGCCGTGTTGCGCCATGTGCAAATTGTGGTGTTGACACTTTTGCCTGCGCTGTGCATCGGCTTGCCGCTGGGTTGGATGGTTAACCGCTCAACCCGGCTGCGGCAGTGGCTGTTGCCACCGTTGAACGTGATTCAAACCATTCCCTCGATCGCCTTGTTTGGCTTGCTGATGGTGCCGCTGGCTTGGGCTGCGCAAGCCTGGCCCGGTTTGGCCGCCATGGGCGTGAGCGGCATTGGCTTGGCACCGGCAGTGGTGGCGCTCACGCTCTACAGCTTGTTGCCCGTGGTGCGCGGCACACAGGCGGGTTTGGCGCAAGTGCCCGGCGCGGTGCTGGATGCAGCGCGCGGCATGGGCATGGGGTCGGCACAAATGTTTTGGCATGCCCAGTTGCCACTGGCCGCGCCGGTGATTCTGGCGGGTATTCGCACTGCCACCATTCAAACCGTGGGGCTGGCCGCCGTGGCCGCGCTGGTGGGTGCTGGAGGGCTGGGCGCCATCATGTTCGACGGTTTGTTTGGCAGTGCACAAGACCTGGTGCTGCTGGGCGTATTGCCGATAGTTGGCCTGGCGGTGCTGCTGGATCTGGGCTTTGAGGTGCTTAACCGGCTGGCACATGTACGCACCGGAGGTACCGTTTGATCCGGTTTGAACACATTTGTAAATCGTACAAGGGCGCACGCGTGGTCGATGACCTGAACCTGCACATCGCCCGCGGCGAGTTGCTGGTGTTGATTGGGGCATCGGGTTCGGGCAAGTCCACAATTTTGAAAATGATCAACCGGCTGGAGCCGCACGACAGCGGGCGTATTTTGTTTGACGGGCGAGAAATCCAGTCGTTCAAGCCACGCGACCTGCGCCTGCGCATGGGCTATGCCATTCAGTCGGTGGGCTTGTTTCCGCATTGGACGGTGGCGCGAAACATTGCCACGGTGCCGAATTTGCTGGGCTGGCCTGCTGCCAAAATAGGCAAGCGGGTGGACGCCCTGCTCACTTTGTTTGAGCTGGCCCCGGCGCAATACCGGACGCGTTTGCCGCACCAGCTCTCAGGCGGCCAGCAGCAGCGGGTGGGTGTGGCGCGAGCGCTGGCGGCCGACCCCGATGTGTTGCTGATGGATGAGCCGTTTGGTGCGCTCGACCCCGTCACCCGGGCGGCGCTGCAGCAGGCGCTCAAGCGCATCCACCGCCAATCAGGTAAGACCATTGTGCTGGTCACCCATGACATTGACGAGGCCTTGCTGTTGGCCACGCGTGTGGTGTTGATCGACCAAGGCCGCGTGGTGCAGCAAGCCACACCGCTCGATCTGTTGTCCCGGCCTGCCAACGCCACAGTGGAGGAATTTGTCGGGCGCAGCGACATTGGCATCAAATGGCTGTCGCTGCAAAGTGCGGTCGACCGGGCGCGGGCACAGCCCACCTCGCCAGGCCTGACGCTGGCGGCACAAGCCTCGTTGCGCGAGGCAGTCTCCATCATGGCGTTGCACCACGTTGACCGCATCAATGTGCTGGATACGTCGGGGCAACACGCTGGGGTGTTGTACGCCGCTGACGTGTTTGCCCCACAGGGAACACCAGGTGGGTAAGGTCAAAAACGCCACTAACGCGCAGCCCCAGCCCACGGCTGACCGGGCGACCATGCCCATTAACACCGCTTTGCGTGGCCTGCTGTGCGATCGGCTGTTTTGGACTGTGGCCGCCTTACTGGCCTTGGTGCTGGGCTTACCGGCGTCTGGGTCCCTGTTTGCGCACCTGTTTCCGGCGCTGGAGCGCCCGGTTTACCTACAAGAGCCGTTTACCCAATTGCTGTGGCAGCACTGCAAACTGGTGGGGTTGTCGAGCTTGGTGGCCACAATCATCGGCAGCTTGGCCGGCATTGCGGTCACGCGCGCCGCAGGCCAGGCCTTCAAGCCCATGGTGGACACCCTGGCCACCATGGGCCAGACGTTTCCGCCAGTGGCCGTGTTGGCAGTGGCTGTGCCATTGGTTGGTTTTGGTGAATTGCCAGCCCTGATCGCACTGACGTTATATGGTCTCTTGCCGGTGTTGCAAGGCACCGTGGCCGGCCTGCAAGCCGTGCCAGAGCCGATGCAGCAAGCCGCCCGCGGCTTGGGGCTGTCACCTTGGCAATCCTTGTGGCAACTTGAAGTGCCGATGGCGTTGCCGGTATGGCTGGCCGGCGTGCGGGCGTCGGTGATCATCAACATTGGCACGGCTGCAATTGCATCCACTGTGGGTGCCAAAACATTGGGCTCCCCCATCATTGTGGGCCTGAGCGGTTTTAACACCGCCTACATTTTGCAGGGGGCCTTGGTGGTGGGCTTGCTGGCCGTGGTGACTGACATGGCGTTTGAGCGCGTGGCAAGCCGCGTGGCTTGGCAAGCTTGACTGACAGCGACCGCCTCCTCCCTAGATAAAATGACCGGAATTCTCCCATGGCCGCATGCAAAACCCTTCCTCCCGGTAACCCGGGACTTTTCCAGAAATGAGTTCCCATTGACCAAGACCATCGACATCACCGAGTTGTGCCTGCGCGACGCGCACCAGAGCCTGCTGGCCACCCGCATGGCCCTTGAAGACATGGTGCCGGCCTGCGCCGACATTGACCAGGCCGGCTACTGGTCGGTGGAGTGTTGGGGCGGTGCCACCTTTGACGCCTGCATCCGTTTTTTGAACGAAGACCCGTGGGAGCGGCTGCGCACCTTTCGCACCCTGCTGCCCAAGTCGCGCCTGCAAATGCTGTTGCGTGGCCAGAACCTGCTGGGCTACCGCCACTATGAAGACAGCGTGGTGGACCGCTTTGTCGATAAAGCCGCCGAGAACGGCATGGATGTTTTTCGCATTTTTGATGCGCTCAATGACATTCGCAACATTCGCCATTCGGTGCTGGCCGTGCGTCGCAATGGCAAGCACGCGCAAGGCACCATCTGCTACACCGTCAGCCCTTTGCACACCACGGAAACTTTTGTCGAGATGGCCGAGCACCTGGTCGAACTGGGCTGCGACTCGATCTGCTTGAAAGACATGGCGGCCCTGCTCAAGCCGCAGGCCGCCTATGACATCGTCAAGGGCATCAAGACCCGCTGTGGCGAGGGCGTTCGCGTGCATGTGCACACCCATGCGACCACCGGGGTCACGCTGGTGTCCTTGATGAAGGCGATCGAAGCTGGCGCCGACGGCGTTGATACCGCCATCAGTTCGCTGAGCCTGGGGCCTGGCCACAACCCGACCGAAAGCCTGGTGGCGATGTTGGATGGCACTGGCTACCAGACCCAACTCAACAAGGACTGCCTGCACCGCATCAAAGACCATTTTGCCGCCCTGCGCCCGCGCTACCAGGCGTTCATGTCCAACATTTACGGCGTTGAAACCGATATTTTTGACAGCCAGATTCCGGGCGGCATGATTTCCAACATGGAAAGCCAGCTCAAGCAGCAAAACGCCGCCGACCGCATCCACGAAGTGTTCATTGAAGTGCCGCGCGTGCGCGAAGACGCCGGCTTTCCGCCGCTGGTCACCCCGTCGAGCCAGATTGTGGGCACGCAAGCGGTGTTCAATGTGCTGATGGGGCGCTACAAGGTGGTCTCAAGCGAGTTTGCCGACCTGATGCTGGGCTATTACGGCAAAACGCCAGGCGAGCGTGACCCCGAGGTCTTGGCCCTGGCCACTGCCCATGCTCAGAAGCCCGCCATCGAGGTGCGCCCCGCCGATCTGTTGCAACCCGAATGGGAAGCCTTGCACACTGCGGCGACCGCTCTGCCCGGCTGCAATGGCAGCGAAGAAGATGTATTGACCTACGCCATGTTTCCGCAAGTGGCTGCGGCCTTTTTTGACAAGCGCACGCAAGGGCCGCTCAACCTTGGGCGTGCGCCCAAGGCAGCCGAAACGCACAGCGAATCAGGCGCAGCGAACACGTCCATCCAGGCGCCAGTGACTTACGACGTCAAGCTCAACGGCCGCTCACACCGGGTGTCAGTCACCCCCATCGACCAATAAAAGGGCACCACCATGACAGCCATGCAAGCAAAAATTGAAGAACTCCACCGCCGCCAGGACCAGGCTTACCTGGGTGGCGGTGCCGACAAACAAGACAAGCAGCGCCAAGGCGGCCGTCTTACCGCGCGCGAGCGGGTGGCAGCTTTGGTGGATGAAGGCAGCTTTGACGAGGTGGGCCTGTTCGTCAACCACCATGCTTCCTCGTTCGGCATGCAGGGCAAACAGCTGGCGGCAGATGGTGTCATCACCGGTGCCGCGTCAGTGCACGGCCGCCTGGTGCACCTGGCCAGCCAGGACTTTACGGTGGCGGGCGGCTCGGCGGGTGAAATGCATTCAATCAAGGTGGCCGACATCATGAAAGAGTCGCTGCGCACCGGCTCGCCCTTTGTCTTCATCAACGACTCGGGCGGCGCGCGGGTGCAAGAAGGCATTGCCTCGCTGTCGGGCTACGGCAAGGTGTTTCAGGCCAATGTGCTGCTGTCGGGCGCTGTGCCGCAAATCTCCTTGATCTGCGGCCCCTGTGCCGGTGGCGCGGCCTACAGCCCGGCGCTGACCGACTTCATCATCCAGACGCGTCAGGCACAGATGTTCATCACCGGCCCGCAAGTGATCAAGCAGGTCACCGGCGAAGACGTTACCGCCGAAGAACTGGGCGGCGCCGACGCCCACATGGTGCACTCGGGCGTGATCCACTTCATTGCCGACGACGACCAGCATGCCATCGCGCTGTGCCACAAACTGCTCAGTTTTCTACCCGCCAACAACCTCGAAGACCCGCCGCAGACCGAGGGCGACCGCTCGGTAGAGCCAAACCCGGCGCTGGAAAGCATCCTGCCCGAAGAGTCCAAAAAGGGCTACGACGTGCGCGCCGTGATTGAGCCGATTGTCGATTTTGGTGACTTCTTTGAAGTCCAGGCCGGCCACGCCATGAACATCGTGGTGGGCTTTGCCCGCATTTGCGGTGGCTCGGTCGGCATCATTGCCAACCAGCCTTCCGTGCTTGCCGGTGCGCTCGACATCAATGCCGCCAGCAAGGCCGCGCGATTCATCCGCTTTTGCAACGCCTTCAACATCCCGCTGGTCACGCTGGTCGATGTGCCCGGCTTCATGCCCGGCGTGGCGCAGGAATACGGCGGCATCATCCGCCACGGTGCCAAGCTGCTGTTTGCCTACGCCGAGGCCACCGTGCCCAAGGTCACTGTCATCCTGCGCAAAAGTTATGGCGGCGCCTACCTGGCCATGTGCGGCAAAGACCTCGACGCCGACCGCGTGTTTGCCTGGCCCACGGCCGAGATTGCGGTCATGGGTGCCGAAGGTGCCGCAGAAATTGTCTTTCGCAAGGAAATTGCCGAAGCCGCTGACCCGGCCGAGCGCCGCCAGGAGCTGATTCAAAGCTACCGCGACACCTTCTCCAACCCCTATGTGGCCGCCGAGCAGCGCTTGGTGGACTCGGTGATTGAGCCCAAAAACACCCGCCGCCACATTGCCCAGGCGCTGGAATACTTAAAGATCAAGCGGGTGCCCATGCCGCACAAGAAACACGGTCTCACCCCGCTCTAAAAAGCCTGTCATGCAACAACAAAACAACGACACGCTGGCCCTGATCGCGCAAATGCGCGAGGAGTTAAGCACACTGCAAAGCCGCGTCACCACGCTGGAGCGCCTGGCCGCCAAAGCCGCAGCTGCCAGTGTCAGCGACGAAGACATGCTGGCCATCTCTGCTGCCGTGGCGGCCTTCCTTGGCGTGCGCGCCCGCGTTCGCCAGGTGCGCCTGGTGCACTCCAGCGCCTGGGCCCAGGTGGGCCGCATGGGCACCCACGCATCGCACCATACCCATTGATCGGAACTACCGTGAAACTACGCATCACCCTGGACGACAAAACCTTTGAAGTCGAGGTCGAAGTGGCCGAAACTGACCACGCCAGCCTGCCCCCAGCCTACCCGGTGGGCTCGGCACGGCTCACCGGCAGTGCGGCTGCCAGCGCACCTGCTGGCACACCCTCAGCCACCGGCAACCCGCCAGCAACCGTAGCCGATGAAAGCAAAGCCTGTCGCAGCCCGGTGTCTGGCGTGGTGGTGAAAGTAGTGGCCGCGTCCGGTGCCAACATCAACGCCGGCGACTCCATCCTGATCCTGGAAGCCATGAAGATGGAAACCAACATCACCGCCCCGGTCTCGGGCGTGATCGCCAGCATCAAGGTGGCCCAAGGCGACCGCGTGCAAACGGGGGATGTGCTGGTGGAGTTTGTTTGAGCCAAGTACAACTGACGAGCGTGTTGATACTGGTCACATAAGGGTTTTCCATGAACGCTTGGTCGGTTCAAAATGACTCGACTTTGCGGCGTTTAAAGTGCCTTTGCTTGATCCGTTTGAACAGCAGGCTGCCAGCTGGCCGCGCAACACACCTAAATGCGCATATGATGCGCATTCTTAAACAACAAGCAATATGCCATGCCTGTCGCTACCAACCTTAAACGCAAACGGCCCGTCAATCTGACACTGAGTGTTGGCTTGGTGGCGCAGGCCAAAACCTATACCAACAATCTGTCCGAGACCATAGAGTCGCTGTTGGCCGAATTTGTGGCCCAACAAGCGCGCGCGCAGCACGATCACAGGCAAGCGATCGACACGTGTGTGTCGGACTGGAACGCGGTGCATGCCCGCGTGGGCTCCTTTGCTGACGAACACGTCAACCTGTAATGGCCCAGTTTGATGTCCATCGCAACAAAGGCACGTTGCGTGAATCCATTCCCTTTGTCGTCCTGGTGCAATCGGCACAGTTTGACGCTTATCGCAGGTGCGTCGTTGTGCCGCTGGTTCGGCGCAGCATGCTGCCCATCCATACGCCGACGGTCGGCAGGCGCATGAACCCGAAATTTCATGTGGACGGCATCGATGTGGTGTTACACCCCCTGGACATGGTATCGGTATCGGTAGATCAGTTGGGTGTACACATTGGCTCTTTGGCAGAACATGGACAAAGCATTGCAGACGCGCTGGACGAACTGCTGACCCGGTCCTGGGGCTGATATGAACGAGCCATTCCCTCTGCGCCGCCCCATCCGCGAACTCCCCGACACGCTGATCAGTCAGATTGCTGCTGGCGAAGTGGTGGAGCGGCCGGCCTCAGTGGTGCGTGAACTTCTTGACAACGCGCTTGATGCCGGCGCCAGCCAGATCACCGTGCGGCTCCTCGCTGGCGGCGTGCGCCTGATCAGCGTGGAAGACGATGGCGCTGGCATTCTGCCCGACGAGCTGCCGATGGCGCTCAAGCGCCACGCCACCAGCAAGATCGGCAGCCTGGCTGACCTGGAGTCGGTCGGCACCATGGGTTTTCGCGGCGAGGCGCTGGCCGCCATCAACGCCATTGCCGATTGCGCCCTGCTGTCGCGCGTCAATGGCCAAACCCACGCCTACCTCCTTGAAGGCCAGACTGGAGAGATCACGCCAGTGGCGCGAAGCACCGGCACCACGGTCGAGGTCAAGGAGCTGTTTTTCAGCACGCCAGCGCGGCGCAAGTTCCTCAAGACCGACGCGACTGAGCTGGCGCATTGCGTCGAAGCGGTGCGGCGCCACGCACTGGTGCGGCCTGATGTCGGTTTTGCCATTTGGCATGAAGGCAAACTGGTCGAGCAATGGCGGCGCTGCGGCGAGTTGGCCAGTCTGCCCGCACTGGAGCAGCGCCTGACCGATGTGCTGGGTGCTGATTTTGTCGAGCGCTCGGTGTGGGTCGATTTCTCCACCAGCGCCACGCCCGGCCGCCCGGACTACGCCCCAATCATCAAGGTTTGGGGCCGCGTTGGTATTCCCGACGCGGCCAGGGCGCGTGCCGACCAGCAGTTCTGCTATGTCAACGGCCGCTTTGTGCGTGACAAGGTCATCACCCACGCCGCCCGCAGCGCCTATGAAGACGTGCTGCACGGCCAGCGCCAACCGGTTTACGCGCTCTACATTGACATTGACCCGACGCGCGTCGATGTCAACGTGCACCCGACCAAGATCGAGGTGCGCTTTCGCGACAGCCGCGAAGTGCACCAAGCGGTGCGCCATGCGGTGGAAAGTGCGCTGGCGGCGCCGCGTGCCGGGCAGGTGTCGCCACAAGTGGCCACCTCGCTGGTGCGGACCGAGTCAGCGGCCCAAGTCACCGATTGGGGTCAGGCGTTGTCGCCGGAAAGCACCAGCCCGATTTTGTCGCCGGCCTCCTATTCCTACACGCAGGCAGGGATGCATTTTGAGGCACCAGTGGGCCATCGCGTCAGTGACCTGGCAGCGCTGTGGCAGCCCCAGCCCACGGCGGTTCCCCTGCCAGCGAACGACTGGCCGCTAGGCCGCGCGCTGGCGCAACTCAAAGGGGTTTACATCCTGGCCGAAAACGCGCAGGGGCTGATCATTGTTGACATGCACGCGGCGCACGAGCGCATCGTTTACGAGCGGCTCAAGGCGCAATGGGCTGACACCTTGGGCGCCTCGAACTCATCCAGCCTGCCAAGCCAACCCCTGCTGATTCCCGCCACCTTTGCCGCCACACCGATCGAAGTCGCCACGGCAGAAACCAACGCTGCCACGCTGCACCTTCTCGGTCTCGACATCACGCCGTTTTCCGGCAAGACGCTGGCGGTTCGCGCCGTGCCGACCACGCTGGCGCAAGGCGATGCCGTAGAACTGGCGCGTAGCGTGCTGACTGAATTGAGCCAGCACGAGGCCAACACCGTGGTGCAACGCGCCCACAACGAGCTGCTCGGCACCATGGCCTGTCACGGCGCGGTGCGCGCCAACCGCCATCTGACGCTGGAAGAGATGAACGCGCTGCTGCGGCAGATGGAGGCCACCGAACGAAGTGATCAGTGCAACCACGGCCGCCCCACCTGGCGACAAGTGAGCCTGCGCGAGCTCGACACCTTGTTCATGCGCGGGCGTTGACGTTTTGCTCCGCCCCTTCAAACAACTGATGCGCCACCCGGCGCAGCGCAACCGGCTCGACACCGAACTGCGTCAGCTTTGGCACCTGGCCTGGCCGATCCTGGTCGGGCAACTGGCTTATGTGGGCATGGGCGTTGTCGAGGTCGCCATGGCCGGCCATGCCTCGGTGCAAGATCTGGCAGCCGTGTCGCTCGGGGTGTCGATCTGGAACATGCTGATGCTCACCGTCATGGGCGTCATGATGGCCATCAACCCGATCGTGGCGCACCATGTGGGCGCTGGTGAAATTGACGAAATCCCGCACAAGGTGCGCCAGGCTTTGTGGAAGGCGCTCGGGATTGGCCTGCTCGGCTGTCTGCTGGCCAACCTGGCGGCGCTGGTGTTTGATCACCTGAGTCTGGAGCCGCGCGTGCACGACATGGCTCGGGACTTTGTGCTGATCACCAGCCTGGCGCTGCCGCTGTTTGCCTGCTACCGCGTGCTGTATGGCTACAGCACCAGCCTGAATCAGACCAAGCCGCTGATGGTGATTGCCCTGTTGTCACTGGGGCTCAACATCGTCGTCAACTGGCTGCTGGTGTTCGGCAACCTGGGCTTTCCGCAGCTCGGCGGGGTTGGTTGCGCCTGGGCCACGCTGCTCACCGTCAGTTTTAACCTGGCCGCGCTCATCTGGTGGATGCGGCGCTCAGTCGTTTACCACGCAAGCTGGCCTTTTGATCACTTCGAGGCACCACGCTGGCCCACCATCAAAAGCCAGCTCAAACTGGGCCTGCCGATTGGCGTGACCTATTTCGCCGAGACCAGCGCGTTCAGCCTGATTTCGCTGCTGATTGCCAAATTTGGCAGCACGCAGATGGCCGCGCATCAGATCGCGCTCAATTTCACCTCGCTGGTGTTCATGGTGCCGCTCAGCCTGGGGCTGGCGCTGCTGACGCGCGTGGGCCAGTCGCTGGGTGCGGGCAACCCCACCAGGGCACGCTACCAGGCTTGGGTCGGTGTGGCGTTGGGATTGGGCTTTGCCGCCGTCTCGGCGACGCTAATTGCCGTCTTTAACCAGCAGGTGGCCAGCGCTTACACCAACGATGCCGCTGTGGTGGCGCTCACCGCGCAACTGCTGTTGCTAGCGGCATTTTTTCAGCTTTCGGATGCCACCCAGGTCATTGCCAGTTGCGCCGTGCGCGGCTACAAGGTCACGCGCACCCCCATGTTGATCCACATGACGGCGTTTTGGTTGATCGGCCTGCCGCTGGGCGTCACCCTCGGGCTGGCGCCAGACTGGATGCCTTGGGCACCCGCTCAACCCATGGCCGCCCAGGGCTTCTGGATTGCGCTGATTGTGGGTCTGACCATTGCCGCGCTTGGGCTCACGGCACTGCTCAGACGCGTGGCACGCAGCCAGATACGCTGATCGGATCGGATCGGATCAGTGCAGTTGCACGCCGGTTTTGGACTGCAGTTCTTCCATCGTCACGCCGGGTGCGCGCTGCACCACCTTGATGCCGTGCGGTGTGATGTCGAGCACGGCCAGGTCGGTGATGATGCGATCCACCACGCCCACGCCAGTCAGCGGCAGGGTGCAGCTGGGCAGAATCTTCATGTCGATGGTGCCGTCTTTCTTTTTGGCCACGTGCTCCATCAGCACCACCACGTTTTTCACGCCACCGACCAGGTCCATGGCGCCGCCCATGCCCTTGACCATCTTGCCCGGAATCATCCAGTTGGCCAAATCGCCGGTTTCACTGACCTGCATGGCGCCCAGAATGCTCAGGTTGATCTTGCCGCCGCGAATCATGGCAAAGCTCTCATGGCTGCCAAAAATGCTGGAGCCGGGGATGGTGGTCACGGTTTGTTTGCCGGCATTGATCAGGTCGGCATCAACTTCCGTCTCGGTCGGGAACGGGCCAATGCCAAGCATGCCGTTTTCGCTTTGCAGCCAGACCTCGATCTCGGGCGACACAAAATTGGCCACCAGTGTCGGCAGGCCAATGCCCAGGTTCACATAAAAACCGTCCTGCAATTCTGCTGCGGCCAAAGCGGCCATTTCGTCGTGTGTCCAAGCCATGATCAAACTCCTGCTTTCGGTGTGATAGTTCTTTTCTCAATGCGCTTCTCAGGGGCGGCATTGAGCACGATGCGGTTCACATAGATACCGGGCAAATGCACGCTGTCGGGGTCGAATGTGCCGGTTTCAACAATCTCTTCCACTTCCACCACAGTGATCTTGCCGGCCATGGCCACGGCCGGATTGAAGTTGCGCGCGGTGCGCCGAAACAGCAGGTTGCCGCTCTTGTCGGCTTTCCAGGCTTTCACCAGCGACACATCAGGCACCAACGCATGCTCGAGGATGTAGACATGGCCGTCAAAAACGCGGTTCTCCTTGCCCTCGGCCACCAGCGTGCCAACCCCGGTGCGCACATAAAACGCGGGAATGCCGGCGCCGCCGGCGCGTAGCTTTTCAGCCAGCGTGCCCTGCGGGGTGAATTCAAGCTGCAGTTCACCAGCCAAAAACTGGCGTTCGAACTCTTTGTTTTCACCCACATAGCTGGAGATCATCTTGCTGATCTGGTGCGTTTCGAGCAGCTTGCCCAAACCAAAGCCATCGACACCAGCATTGTTTGAAATGACAGTGAGGTCGCTCACGCCGCTGTCGCGTAAGGCGTCGATCAGCGCCTCAGGAATGCCGCACAAGCCAAAACCGCCGACAGCCAGTAATTGACCGTCGCTGACAATGCCTTGCAGCGCTGCGGCTGCGGATGGGTAAATTTTGTTCACTTGAACTTTCTCCTGATAAAGCAACGATATTGCAACGATACTACTTATTCTTATACGTAGTTTTCCGTAAGGTGCAAACCCTACTTACCGGTGCTCTGACCCACACGCTTTCCCTATTTTTGCGACTTATGGACATTGACTACCGCCTGGCCTTCGAAATGGCGCCCGTGGGGCTGGCTTTGTCACGCAACCGCACCATGGTCAACTGCAACCGGCACCTGTGCGAGATGTTCGGTGCTGCGCCCGATCAACTGATCGGCCAGTCATTCCAGTTGCTCTACCCCAGCGCGCTTGAATTCGAGCGCACCGGCGAGCGCATTGCGCCTTTGCTCAACCGCAACGGCACTTACGCCGATGACCGCATCATGAAACGGCTCGACGGCCGTTTCAGGGGCGAAACCTTCTGGTGCCACGTGACCGGTCGCGCCCTTAACCAGGCAGCCCCGCACGAAGCTGGTATCTGGACCTTTGAAGACCTCAGCGCCAGCCGCCCGGTCAAGGCCGAGCTCACGGCCCGCGAACGCGAAGTAGCGGCATTTTTGATGGTCGGCCTGACCAGCAAGGAGATCGGCAAAGCGCTCGCCATCAGCCACCGCACGGTCGAAATCTACCGCGCCCGCTTGATGCGAAAATACAAGGCGTCCAATACCGGCGACCTGGTGCACAAATTGATGACCTCTTGATTGTGGTGCGCCAGCCTGCATCTGTTCCAGCAAGCAGGCCATGCGCCGCATTGGTCATGGTTACACACCCATTCACCCAAGGAGTCACTCATGGTCACTGCAAAAAAATCACCCACCAAAAAAACTGTCGCTGCGCCAGTGGCTGAGGCGGCACTCAAAACGACGCCCAAAACGACGCCCGAGCTTGCGCTGAAAAAAGCCCCTGCCAAAAAAGCAACGGCCAGTAAAGTTACAACCAGCCCCGCAACTGTGCGGCCCGAGGTCACGCATGAACAGCGCCACAACTATATTGAAGTGGCCGCCTTCTATGTGGCGCAGCGGCGCGGCTTTGCCCCCGGCAATCCGCTGGATGACTGGGCCACGGCAGAAGTTGAAGTGGACGACCTGATCGCCACCGGCCACTTTTCAAAGTAAATAAACGCACCAACCCAGGGCCTGCGCAGACAGCATGATGGCGGCAGCAGATATTTCCGAATCCAATTTGGCTGACCTGCGGCTGGGCGAGGCCCTAGGCAGCACGGTCTTTGATGCCATGGTGGAGAGCATGGCTGTGCTCGATGCGCAGGGCGTCATCGTGGCAGTCAACCAACGCTGGCATGAGTATGCACAGGCCAATGGTGCAACGACAGCGGTCAATCGCGCTGTTGGGCTGAATTATTTGGCGCTCTGTGACTGCGTGGTGGGTCAAGCACAGGCGCAAGAAGCCGGCCCTGTCGCTGCGGGCATTCGCGCCGTACTGAACGGTGAAAAGCAGGATTTTCATCTTGAATATCCCTGCCATGCAGTTGATCAAAGCCATTGGTTTCACCTGCATGTCAGTCCCCTGCGTGGCTCGCTGGCGGGTGTTTTGGTGGCCCATGAAGACATCACTCAGCGCGTGCTGGCTCAACAAGCGGTACTTGAGAGCGAACAGCGCTACCGCATGCTCTTTGAGATGTCGGGCGACGCCATCATGCTGACCGCGCCTGACGGCCATGTTTTTGACGCCAACCCGGCCGCTTGTCGCATGTTTCAGCGCAGCCGCGAAGAACTTTGCCAACTCGGGCGTAATGGCGTGGTCGACACCTCTGAAGCGCATCTGGCTGTGGCGCTGAAAGTGCGCCAGCAAACCGGTCACTTTGCCGGCGAAACCACCTTTTTGCGCAAGGACGGCTCAAAATTGATCGGCGAAGTGTCTTCGACGGTGTTCACCGACAAGGACGGCAACGCCCGCACCAGCATGGTCATCCGAGACGTTTCAGAGCGCAAGCGCATGGAAGCCGCGCTGAAAGACAACGAGCAACGCATGTCGGCGGTGTTTCAGGCCAGCCCGATTGGCATTGTGATCAGCAGGATCAAGACCGGCGAAATACTGGATGTGAACGAGGCTTGTTTGCGCCTGTATGGTTACACCCGCGAACAAGCCTTGGGTTACACCGCTGCCGAGCTGGGCGCCTATGTTTACCCTGAACAACGGCTGCGCCTGGTTCAATTGTTGAACGAGCAAGGCTATGCCAATGCCTTCGCGGTGGATTACCGTTCTCACACCGGCGAGCATGGTGTGCTCGAAGTGTCTGCGCGCCGTATCAGCATCCAGGGCGAATCCTGCCTGCTGGCCATGATGATGGATGTGACCGAGCGCCATCAGTCGGAGGCGCTGATGCATGAACAAGCCTTTCACGACCCATTGACACGGTTGCCCAACCGCCGCCTGCTGGGCGATCGTCTGCGTCAAACCATGGCAACAGCGCGGCGCAATGGCTATTTTGGTGCGCTGATTTACCTTGACCTGGACAACTTCAAACCGCTCAATGACACGCACGGTCATGACATGGGCGACTTGCTGCTGGTGGAAGTCGCCAAACGCCTGAGCCAAGTAGTGCGCGCCATGGACACCGTGGCCCGGGTCGGTGGTGACGAATTTGTGATTTTGCTCGACGAGCTCGACACCACACTGGTCGCAGCCCGGGCGCAAGCGCTGGCCGTGGCCGAAAAAGTGCGCGATAAGCTCGATCGACCCTACCAGCTGACAGTCCACAGCGACGGCTTTGCCGACCGGATCATTGAGCACAACTGCTCAGCCAGCCTGGGCATTGTCTTGTTTGCCAACGACGACACCACCGACAAAGAGCTCCTCAGTTGGGCCGATGCCGCCATGTATCAGGCAAAACACAACGGACGCAACCAGATTCATCTCTACCAGACGCCAGCCTGAGCGTTTGCCAGGTTTTGTTAGGCGACGATGGCGCGCACGCGGTCGGGCAGGTCAATCGCTTTTTGCTTGGGAAAGTCCACCCAGATCGTGGTGGCGCCGCCGGCAGCGTAGATCACGCCGGGCTGGTCGAGCCTCTCCATGGTGGCCCAGGTTTCAAAAGTGGTACGCGCCGGGTCGCTGGTGTACATCTTGAGCAACACGTTGCCCGGGTATTCCAGTTGCTTGTAAAAATTGCAAAACGCGTTGACGATCAGTGGCCCTTCGCCCATCGGATTGACCATGCAACCAGTGGCGAGCATCCAGTCGACGCGACCGGTTTCGAGGTAGCGAAAGTAAGTGGTGTTGTTGACGTGGCCCATGGCGTCCATGTCGCCCCAGCGGATCGGGATCACCACCTCAAACACCAGCTTTTTTTGTTCCGGAATATCAAATTTCATACGTCTTGTTTCCTTTGCTTGAAATTACTCTGAGGCGCGCCGCCCGGCCAGCACCAACAGCTGGCCGGGGCGACAAACACCTCCATCACCAGCAGCGCTGCGCCATGGCGGGTAAATACCGAACGCCGCGCTGACAAGGTTTGCGTGACCAGAGGCTTGCCCGTGGCCGCCTGCCAGGAACTGGCCACATGGCGCTGCAACCGGCTTTGGCGCTGGAGCTGGTTGTAGGCCAGCGGCGCCCGCGAAATGCCCGAACGTTTGAACAACACATCGGCCAGCGGGCGGCTCCCCAAGCCCCGCACCGAGCGCCAGGCGCCCACAGAGGCAGCATGCGCCGTGACACTGCGGGCAAACACCATGGGCTGGCCATCCACCCGCAACAGCACCTCGCGCGCGTAGCCGATGCTCCGCCCAGCCAATCCCAAGGCCCGTGATTCATCGACGCTGAGCGCCTGGCGCCCCTGCGCCAGCACTTGCACACTGAAGCGCTCACCCGTGGCCGCCAGCCGGGCACTGAGCGAGCCCGAGGCTTGCAGCCAACGCCGCAAGCCGCCGCGCCTGGGGGTGAAGATTTGCCAGCCCATCAACGATGCGCCCTGATCGAGATCAGAATGCCCATCACAAACAACACTGCGGCCCAGGCTTGTACCGAGGTAGGCAAGGCACCGTCCCAGACAAAAGAATAAAACAGGGCAAACAAGGTTTCGCTCACAATCAACTGGCCACACAAACTGACGCTCAGGCGCTGGCTGGCCACGTTCCACAAAATGCTGGCAGCCCAGCCAGAACCAATGCCGGTGGCAATGCAGGCCATCACAATGACAGCCCGATTGTCCAAGGCTGCAAGCGTATTCATGTCAGAACCCAGCAGCAGCCACAGCACAAAAGCGCCCACGCCAGTGGCCACACCAATCCAATTAGCCCATTCGGTGGCGCTGACTTCGGGGTGGCGCTTGAGCCAGGCCGCGTTGACCAGGGCAAAAGCCGTCCAGCTCAACATGGCCCCCAGCGCCAGCAGCGCACCCCACCAGAACTGGCCACCTTCGGCGGGCAGTCTTGCTGCCTGACTCAAGGTGGATTGCATCATCAGCGCCAGTCCGCCCAAAGTGAGAAGCAAGCCTGGCAACAAGCCCGCCCATTTGAGGCGGGCGGGCTTGCCCAGTAACATGACCCAGATCGGGATGGTGCCAATGATGAGGGTGGGCACCTCGGTGCCCGCATAGACGATGCTTTGCGCCAGCAACAGGTAATACCCGGTGGCGCCCAGCAGGCTCATGCCCAAAGCGGTTGCCGCCTGACGCACTGTGGGCCAGGTGTGGCTGCGCCAAGTGACCAGCATGGCCAGTGCGGCGACGCCACCGTAGCTGACAAAGCGCCCGGCCGTCAGGTCGACCGAACTCAAGCCCGGCGTCATGCGCGGCACCACGAACACCATGCCCCACAACGCGCCCGCGGCGAGGCCCGCCAGCAATCCCGTCAGCATCAAGTTTTACACCGCAAAGCCATCGTCGGCCGAGATCACGGCGCCGTTGATGAAATGGCTTTGGTCGGAGCACAGCATCACCAGCAGCGCGTCGAGGTCCTGCGGCTGGCCGATGCGTTTGCGCGGCAGCATTTGAATCAGTTTTTGGCCTGGCTCGGTCTGCCAGTGCGCGTGGTTGATCTCGGTGTCGATGTAGCCCGGGCAAATGGCGTTGACGTTGATGCCAAAACGGCCCCACTCCCCGGCCATGGCTTTGGTCATCTGGATCACCGCCGCCTTGCTCATGCAATAGACGCCAATTTTGGGCAAGACCTTGAGGCCCGCCATACTCGCGATGTTGACGATACGCCCGCCGGTAAAGCTGCCTGGCGCTACCCCTTGCGCGCGCGCCAGCATGCGCTTGCCTACCTCTTGTGCCACAAAAAATGCGCCTTTGACGTTGGTGTCAAAGATGAAATCGAAATCATCCTGGCGCACGTCCTGCAACTTCTGGGTGGTGCTGACACCCGAGTTGTTGACCAAAATGTCGATCGAGCCGACCTCGGTCTCGGCATGCGCCACGGCCGACTTGATGGAGGCCTGATCCGTCACGTCGAGCTCGATCACATGGGCGTCGCCGCCCGCGCCTTCAATTTGGGCGCGCAAGGCCTTGAGCCGCTCAACACGGCGACTGGCCAGCACCACAGCGGCACCAGCTGTCGCCAAAGTGCGGGCAAATTGCGCACCCAAGCCACCCGAGGCGCCGGTGATCAGGGCCACTCGGCCCGAGAGGTCAATGCTGTATGCCATGGCTATTTCTCCAGTAATTTCGTTAGAAATAGAACGACCGTTCTATTTAGATCAATAGCTTGCCTAAAATCCGATTTTGTCGAAGACAATGTGCAGACGTGTCGACCAAGCGCAGATTGGCAAGAGTTTAATCAGTTGAGAAAGTGAGCCCCAACCATGACACCACAAGACATCCTGACCCAGCACGGTCCCCGCGAATCGATGGACTACGACGTGGTCGTGGTCGGCGGCGGCCCGGCCGGCCTGGCCACCGCCATTCGCCTCAAACAGTTAGCCGCAGAAAAAGGCACCGACGCGTCGGTGGTGGTGCTGGAAAAAGGCTCCGAGCCCGGCGCCCACATCCTCTCGGGCGCCGTGCTCGACCCCAAGTCGCTCACCGAGCTGTTTCCCAACTGGAAGGCCATGGGTGCACCCTTGAACCAACCGGTCACCGACGAAGCCATGATCTTCCTAAGTGAGACCAGCGGCTACCGCACGCCCAACTTCATGTTGCCCGAATGCAGCCAGAACCACGGCAACTACATCATCAGCCTGGGCGCATTGACGCGCTGGCTGGCCGAGCAGGCTGAAGCGCTGGGCGTGGAAATCTTCCCCGGTTTTGCCGCCGCCGAAGTGCTGTACGACGACGCCGGTGCGGTCAAAGGCGTCGCCACCGGCAACATGGGTATCGAGAAAAATGGCGAGCCCGGCCCCAACTTCCAGATCGGCATGGAACTGCTGGGCAAATACACCGTCTTTGCCGAAGGCTCGCGCGGCCACCTGGGCAAGCAGGTCATTGAAAAGTTCAAGCTCGACGAAGGCTGCGAGCCGCAAAGCTATGCCATCGGCATCAAGGAGCTGTGGCAGGCCGAGCCCAGCCGCCATGAACCTGGTCTGGTGGTGCACACCGCCGGTTGGCCGATGGAAAACGACACCTACGGCGGCTCTTTCCTGTACCACATGGAGGACAACAAGATCGCCTTGGGTTTCATCACCGGCCTGAACTACGCCAACCCCTACCTGAGCCCGTTCGAGGAATTCCAGCGCTGGAAGACGCACCCCAACATCCGCTGGTACCTGGAAAACGAGCAAGGTGAAGTCACAGGCAAACGCCTGGCCTACGGCGCGCGCGCCATCACCGCCGGCGGCTTGATGGCCCTGCCCAAGACCGTGTTCCCCGGTGGCGCGCTGGTGGGCTGCGAGGCCGGCTTTTTGAACGTGAGCCGCATCAAAGGCAGCCACACCGCCATCAAGTCTGGCATGTTGGCGGCCGAAGCTGCGTATGAGGCGGTAACCGCTGGCCGCTCGCACGACGAACTGACAGCCTACCCGGAGGCTTTTGAAGCCAGCTGGCTGTACACCGAGCTCAACAAGTCACGCAACTTCAAGGCGTGGTTCAAGCACGGTCTCACCGTTGGTACGCTCATGAATGGCCTGGAGCAGTTTGGCCTGAACGGCCGCATGCCGTGGACCATCCACCGCGACAAGCCAGACCACGCTTACCTGAAACCCGCCTCAGAATGCAAACCCATTGACTACCCCAAACCCGACGGCAAGCTCACTTTTGATCGCTTGAGCAGCGTCTTCATCAGCAACGCCAACCACGAGGAAAACCAGCCATCGCACCTGACCCTGAAAGATGCCAGCGTGCCGGTGGCCATCAATCTGGCCAAGTACGCGGGGCCAGAGGCGCGCTATTGCCCGGCTGGTGTCTATGAATTTATCAAGGACAACAGCGGCGCTGACAAACTGCAGATCAACGCCGCCAACTGCGTGCATTGCAAAACCTGCGACATCAAGGACCCGACACAAAACATCGTCTGGGTCACGCCCGAGGGCGGCGGCGGGCCAAATTACGCGGGGATGTAGCTCAACCGCAGCTTTTTGGGTCAACGCATCGGGACGTCTGCCGCTTCCGCAGGCTTTAAGACCGATGAGATTCGGCAGGTGATCAGTGTTGACTTTCCGACGGGCAGTCAAATTCAGTCATTTCTGAGCCTTGTAGTGCGGGATCGCAACGGTCTCGGGCTGGCCCTCTGGATGGATGGAGAGATTCAACCCCTTGTTCCATTGGGCCAGCATCTCCGTCCCAAGCTCACGGAATGACACGTTGTTGTGCATATAGAGCGTTGCCTCGCTAACAGCGTAGAGCACGCCTTGCGCGTCTGTCCGTGAGATTGCAGTGGGTGCGTGCAAAAGCAATGAGCGCCCGGGCCTTTGGCCAGCACTTGGTACCGCCCATGGTCAGTGCGAGGATGTGCGATGGGTTGTATGCGGTCGTGGTCACCAGGTCGTAGATCGGTGATAGTCGAACGGCGCTTTCCGTGTTGTCGTACAGCACCCCAAAATTTTTCAAATGGGCATCACCATTTCTTTAGGCATTGCGCCAGAGATGCCTGAATGAACCGCATAGCGGGCGAGCAGGCTCTCAAACAGACCTTCTGCGCCATCGTGGGCCAGAAGGTCGCTCAGGTTTTCGGTCGGTACATCAGGCATGCCTTCGCCCGGCATGGCAAAACGCAGTCTGCCAATTTGAGATTTCCCGACGATCTTGAGCAAGGCCAGCGCGTCAAAATGTGGGATCACTTTACTGAATTCTTTGCGCAAGCGCTCAGCCAGCGCACCCTCTGGCAGATTCATGTCAAAGACGGGGTGCAGCGTCTTGTAATGCGAAATGTAGTGCTCACGCGCGACCGGCATGCTCAACGACATGAGCACAGAAGTCTTTGCATGGTGCCGAATGTGCCTCCGCTTGAGGGCGACAAGTGGGAATGAAGCCTGCAAAACAATACTTTTAAATGTCTAAGGGATTTGTTGCATCTTTTGTATGTCGCGACAAAAAGCCTGCCAGCTTAGGAGGCTTTGCTCACCATTTCACGCCTGAATGAGACCACACTTTTCAGCTTGATGCTAATATGTGGGCTTATTTGAAAGGTAAGACCATGCAAGTGTCCATCCGCGAACTCAAAGCCAACCCGGCCCGCGCCATTGCCATGACGCACACCGGGCAGCGCGTACAGATTACCTCGCACCGCAAAGTGGTGGCCGAACTGGTGGCGCCTGCACCCGTCACCCCGCCCCCGCGCGATTTGACCGATGAAGAGGCCATTGCGCGACTGATGGCCTCGGGCTTTGTAGCCGAGCCGGCAACCCGGCCATTCAAACTACCAAAGGCCGTTGTTTTTCCACCTGGTCCCGACGGTCAAACCATGAGTGACTTGGTCATTGAAATGCGGGGACCCCGGTGATTTTGTTCTTTGACACATCGGCTCTGCTGAAACTTTTTATCAAAGAACAACACAGCGAAGCGATTTGCGAGGCATCCATGGCAGCAACGTTAACGATGGTCAGCCAACTAACCTGGGTTGAAATGTGTGCCGCGTTGGGGCTAAAGCAACGCACCCGGCAAATTGATGCACCACAAGCCACCCAGGCCTTACAGGAATTGCGCGACGAATGGGATCGCTACAGCAAACTTGCCGTTGACCAAGCCCTGATCACCACCGCCGGTGAACTCGCCCTCACCTTTGGTCTGCGCGCCTATGACAGTTTGCAACTCGCCAGCGCCCAACGCGCGCACAGCCAGGCTGGTAACACTCTGGCCTTTGCCTGCTTTGACAAACAACTCAATGCCGCAGCCACGGCGCTTGGCATCAACACCTTGATGGGTTAACCCTCAGAGCACCGGCGCTAGTCGATAGGCGGCGCGTGCAGCCATCCGCTGCCACCAGGCGCGCTGCGCCAGTTCATCGGTTCCCATCGCCCTGCTGCGGGCGAAATCTGCCTCGATCATGGCGGCGGTCTGCGCGGCAAACGCCGGGTCGAACACCCAGGCCGTGATCTCGAAATTGAGGCGAAACGAGCGGTTGTCCAGATTCACCGTGCCCACGCTGGCCGCCCATGAGGTGAGCGGGTTGTCGGTGCGCTCGGGGATCAACATACGCACATTCACGCCGCGCAGGGCGGCCAGCTTGAGCGCCGCCTGCACGCCTTCGTCGGGCACAAAGTACGGGCTGGTAGGCAGGATCAGCACCTGCGCGCCGTTGTTCACCTGCTTGGGCGACCATTCAAGTTCGGGCACATCGCTGCCACTGGCCCAGTGCCAGTCCTCCAGAAAAGCCAGTTGCAGGGCGACGGCGGCCGGCGCGGCTTGCGTTTGGGGTGGACGGTGGCTTGCGTCATGACGCCACCTCTGCACCGGCCGCCACCGACCGGGCGATGCGGCGCAGCAGCCGGCCAAGCAGGTCGGAGCCGGTGATGATGCGGCGCTCGGCATCGGTCCAGACCAAAATCAGGTCCTGATCGACCACATCGTCACCCGGCCGCTCCGGCCGCACGGTGAGGCGCGTGAGGACACGGCCCAGCGGGAAGCTGGCGTCCCGGACCACCAGAGGATGGTGGCACAGGGCGGCAGGATCGAAGCGCTGCGGCGCAAACAGCGCGGCGCGCAACAGGGCGGGGGCACTGGCCACCAGGCGCGGCGCGTCGTCTTCGTCCACCAGCACAATCCACTTGAACCCGGAAGCCGCCACCTGGCGCAAAAAGGGGTCGTCGGTGCTGGGTTTAATCTCGGGAAAGACCGGCAGGCCGTTGTGGAACGGCAGGCGAATCACACTCTGCGGGTCCAGCGGTTCCCCCTCATGGCCCACCGGCAGGTCGTCGAGGGCGAGAAAGTTGACGGCGCCGGCGGCCTCCACCCGGCTGATCTCGTTGCCCTCGCCGCGGGCGTGATGCTCGAGCATTTGCCGCAGTTCGCGCTCGCGCAGCCAGGGAACGCCCTCGGGGCCGATCCAGGCGTCCAGCAAGCGGCCCGAAGGCCAGGCCAGCGGCCACAGCAGCAGCCGGTAAAAGCGCAACAGCGGCGCCAGACGCGCGGCCACAGTCAGGGCGTGGCGCGAAAACCAGGCCTGCGGGACGATCTCGCCGGCGATGGTGATCACCACCGTCGAGAACAAAAAGGCCGCCGCCCCGGCCAGCACCGAATCGGCCAGCAGGGTGAGCAGCACGTTGATGCCCACGTTGCCCCACAGGATGGTGGCCAGCGTGCGGTTGGCGTCGTGGCGCAGCGCCAGCACGGTGCGCGCGTCGGCATCACCCGCCTCAGCCGCCGCCTCGAGGTGCAGTCGGCTCAGGCTAAACACTGCGAGATTGAGACCCGAGAACAGTCCCGACTGCAGCAGGCACAGGGCAATGCCAAGCCAGATCAGCACATCATTCATGCGGTCCTTGTCATTGATCGTGGCTCATTCATCGAACGCAGCGGGCAGCTCGCCAGCTTCCGCAGCGATGCCGCTTTTGGCGTCCGCGAGGTAATGACAAATGCGCCAGACATGCTGGGCGGTCCGCTCGATCCAGCGGATGGCGTCGAGCGCCGCTATGGCCTGAGGCGGATTATGGCGGCCGTTGGCGGTCTGCTGCAAAATCGTCAGCCTTTCCTCGCGGTGCAGTTCGGCAATGGCCTGCACATGCTGGCCCATGACCGCCTCCCAGTCCGTCGGTGCGTGGCCCTGAAGCGCCTTGCGGGCCAGATCAAGCACCTTGCGACACTGGCTTGCCGCCTGCTCCAGCGCGGGCTGGACCAGCGCCCGCCGGGTTTCTGCGGGCAGACTTAGTCGGGCATGCAGCCGGGCGAGGTGATCGATGGCGTGCAACTGCGCCACACGCTGGCTCGACAGCGTCCCGTTTTCGTCGAGCGGCGGGATGCGCGCAAAGAATTGTTGCGTCTGCAGCAGGGCAGCCTCGGCCTCGACGCGGCGCCGCTCCTCAACCGGTGCTGCGGCATTTGTCAGCAGGGGTTGCGTCAGGTCGATGAGTTCGAGTGCAATGTCGGACAGCGTGCGGCGGCTGGCGTCCAGCGCCACCGGCGGGGCGGCCAGCAGCGTGTCGTCCAGGTGCCGCGTCAGGCGCGGACCGCGCTCGGGCAGCAGGCGCTCGATTTGCCGCGCGAACTGCTGGGTAAACGGCAAAAAGATCGCCACGCCCAGCGCGATGAACGCGGTATGGAACGCGGCCAGACTCACCGCGCCGGCTTCGAGCCCAGCATAACGCTGCGCCAGACCAATAAGCCACAAAAAAACAGGCAGCAAGACCAGCGCAATGAGGCCGGTGGCAAGGTTGAACAGCACGTGCGTGAGCGCCGTGCGTCGCGCCGCCACGCTGCCGCCGATGGCCGCCAGCGCGCCGGTCACGGTCGTGCCGATCGCCGCGCCAATCACCAGCGCCGCCGCCTGGTCGAAGTTCACCGCCCCGGTGTGCAGCGCGGTCAGCGTGGTGGCCACGGCAGCACTCGAGGACTGCATCAGCACCGTCATCAGCGCGCCAACGAGCATCGCCGCAAGATGCCCTTGCCAGCCCACCGACGGCAGCTGCGCCAGATCGAAGACGTCAGCCAGCCCCCTCATCCCGACCTGCAGGGCCTCGATGCCAATGAAAATCAGCGCGAATCCGGCCAATGCCAGCCCAAGCGAGCGCCAGCGGCCGTGGGCGAGCAGCCGCATCAGCGCGCCAACCCCTACCAGCGGCATCGCGTAATAGCCCAGGCTGACCTTCAGGCCCAGCACCGAAACCACCCAGCCGGTGCCGGTGGTGCCCAGGCTCGCGCCCAGCACCACGCCGATGGCTTGCGGAAAGGTCAGCAGCCCGGCGCTGACAAAGCCGATCAGGGTGACGGTGGTGGCGCTGGAGGACTGCACCATCAGCGTGACCAGGGCGCCAGAGACAAAGGCCTTGTTCGGCGTGCCGGTGAACCGCACCAGGGCGGTGCGCAAGGCGTCGCCGGCAAAGGCCTTGAGGCCGTCGGTGAGCAGCACCATGCCCATCAGGAACAGGCCAATGCCGCCCAGCAGTTGGAAGACGATGGCGGTCATGTCCGATCTTGCTTCATCGGGTGTGGCGTTGGGCCAGCACGGCGCAGCAGGGCCTTCTCGGCCTCAATCAGCAGGAACACCGCCAGGCCGATGGCGAGCGGCACCAGCCAGTGGCGAGCCTCCAAAGGCGCGGTGCCAAACCAGCGGTGCATGAAAGGCGCATAGACAAACAGCAGCTGCAAGCCAACCAGCGCCGCCACGGCGAGCCAGGCCGCGCGGTTGCTGAACAACAGCCCCAGGCGCAAGCTTGACGCGCCCAAGAAACGGCAGTTGAACAGGTAAAAGGCCTGACCGAACACCAGGGTGTTGACCGCCATGGTGCGGGCCACGTCCAGCGGCATATCCCGGGCCAACTCCAGTTCAAACATCGCGAGCGTTGCGCCACCGATCAACAGCGAGACGAAGGTGATGCGCCAAAGAAAAGCGCGATCCAGCAGGGCGGCCTTCGGGTCGCGCGGCGGCCGGCTCATGACACCCGGCTCGGCCGGCTCGAAGGCAAGTGCCAGCGCCAAAGTCACGGCAACGATCATGTTGACCCACAGAATTTGTACCGGTGTCAGCGGCAGCACCAGACCGAACACGACGGCAGCGAGGATGACCAGGCCCTGCGCGCCGTTGGTGGGCAGGATGAACAAAATCGCCTTCTTCAGGTTGTCGTAGATGGTCCGGCCTTCCTCCACTGCGCGCTCGATCGAGCTGAAGTTGTCGTCGGCCAGCACAATGTCGGCCGCCTCTTTGGTCGCCTCGGTGCCCTTGATGCCCATCGCCACGCCGACATCGGCGCGCTTCAATGCCGGCGCATCGTTGACGCCGTCACCGGTCATCGCCACCACCTCGCCGCGCGCCTGCAAGGCCTTGACCAAGCGCAGTTTGTGCTCGGGGCTGGTGCGGGCAAAGATGTCGTTGTCATGGGCGATCTGCTGCAGCGCCTCGTCACTGGCGGCTTCGATCTCAGCGCCGGTGGTGGCGCGTATGCCCTCGCCACCCATGCCCATTTCACGGCCAATGGCGCTGGCGGTGCCAGCGTGGTCACCGGTGATCATCTTGACCCGGATGCCGGCTGCGTGGCAGGCCTTGATGGCCGCGATCGCCTCGGGCCGCGGCGGGTCGATGATGCCAACCAGGCCGACAAACACCATGGCCTCGCCCAGATCATCCAGGGTCAGGTCGGTCTTGCCTTCTTCCACCTCGCACGCAGCGGCTGCCAGCACGCGCTGACCCTCGTTGCTCAGCGCTTCGATCTCGGCCTCCCAAAATGCAGCATCAAGCGGCTCGCTTGCGCCGTCGGCACCGCGCTGCTGACCACAACGCGCCAGCAGCCGGTCTGGCGCGCCCTTGAGCAGAATGCGCGCGCCGCCGCCGGACAGGCGCTCCAGCGTGGCCATGAACTTGTTTTCCGACTCAAAGGGGACCGACGCGACGCGCTGGTAACCAGCGGCATCGAAACCGCTTTTGAGCGCCAGCGTGCACAGCGCGCCTTCGGTGGGTTCGCCGGTTAGCCGCCACTCGCCGCCCTCCTCCTTGACCTGGCTGTCGTTGGCCACCGCCATGACCTCGATGAGCGCGCGTAAATCGTCATGCCCGTCCTGCGTTGCCTGCGCGCCGTCCCGGGTAATCTGTCCCTGCGGCGCGTAACCGGTGCCCGCCACGTCGTAGCGACCGGCGCGGGTGACCACATGGCGCGCGGTCATCTCGTTTTTGGTGAGCGTGCCGGTCTTGTCGGAGCAGATCACCGTCACCGAGCCCAGCGTCTCCACCGCGTTGAGCCGGCGCGTGATGGCGTTGCGCCCGGCCATGCGCTGCACGCCCAGCGCCAGGGTGATGGTGAGGATGGCCGGCAGGCCCTCAGGAATGGCGGCCACGGCGAAACCGATGGCCGACAGGAACAGCTCATCAAGGGTGAAGTCATGCAGCAGCCAGCCTAAGGCGAACATCAGCGCCGCCAGGCCAACAATCACCACTGACAGAACTTTGCCGAAATGGTTCATTTGCCGGGTCAGTGGCGTGGCCAGGGTCTGCACCTCGCCGATCATCTTGTTGATGCGGCCGATTTCCGTGGCCGCGCCAGTGGCGCTGACCACGCCGAGGCCGCGACCCGCAGCCACCATGGTGCCGGAATAGGCCATGCCGCGGCGGTCGCCAATGCCGGCATCCGTCGCGGCGGCCTCGGTGTTTTTTTCGCTCGGCACCGACTCGCCGGTGAGCGCTGATTCTTCGACGCGCAGTTCGATGGTCTCAATCAGCCGCAGGTCGGCCGGCACGCGGTCGCCCGACTTCAGGCGCACGATGTCGCCGGGCACCAGCGCTTGGGCGTCGATTTCGCTCCAGGCGCCGTCGCGGCGCGCGTGGGCATGCGACGAGAGCATCTTTCGAATACCTTCAAGCGCCTGCTCGGCCTTGCCCTCCTGGATGAAACCGATGATGGCGTTGACCAGCACCACGGCCAGGATCACGCCAGTGTCGATGAAGTGGCCCA
>PFUD01000057.1 GCA_002789915.1 Comamonadaceae bacterium CG_4_9_14_3_um_filter_60_33
TTTGGCTGTTGCGCCAGAAAGGCGCACAGGCGCTTGAATCTTTCAACCACGATCCAGTCTGGCACCGTTGACTTGGGCCTGAGCATTTCAAAGTTGTGCGACACCACCACAAAGTCGCACTGACCTGTTTTTTGAGCGCTCAACAGTGCGTCGCGCATCTCGCCAAAGCCGCAGGCCCCTACCTGCGCGGGCCGGTCTTTGCCAAAGCCGTCTCTCATTACTGTCACGGGGTAGGTGGTGACGCCTTGCAGCACAAAAGCCGAATTGCTTGCCATTTCAGTGCGCAAGTCTGCCCCGCTTACCGCATGACAACGGTTAAGGCTGGTGTCCAGCAAGATGCCATTGCGGCGCAGTGCTTCAAAGGTGTCACGGTTGGCGGCAAAGCTGCCCGAGCGAAAGGCGCTGATGGGGCCACTACCGGCCGCTTCCAGCAGTTTCTTGCCGTGGGCAATGAGTGCGGTTTGCTCGTCTAGAGTGTAGAAAGTGAGATGCTGCCGCTTGGTGGCACAGTTTTCAATAATGGGTGGTCTCGCCTCATCGGTCCATTCCGGGTGCAGGTGTAACTGAACTTCGTGGCCCGCCTCGCGAATCAATCCAACAATGGTTTCAAGGTAGCCAGCGCCAAAGCGGGCGGCAAACAGCGGTTCAACAAAAAACACCCCTTTGAGCCCGTGCTGGTTGAGAATGGCCAGCGTTTGGGGTAATGCATATTCGCCATGGGCCGAGCGGCCATAAATGTACCGCTCAAAACTTCCGGGGAACGCATGGTCCAGATCGCCCCAGCCGGGACACCACACCTCGATGTCAAAGGTCAGAAAAATATTCATGGCAACGTGCGCAGGTTCCTTTTACATCCACATGTTTTACCATACGCAGATTCACAACCACCTACAGGCTTCCTCATGAGTCCGCTTGAAGCTATTTCTGGTCTGGCCGCCCGTTACCTGAACCAGAAGCAAATGCTGTCTTTGCGGTCAGCGTATTTCACCGCGCGTACCAAGCTCCATCCCGTCATGCGGGCCATCTATGGCACCTTTGATGCCGCTGCGCTGCGCAAACACCTGGAGCAGAAGATCGGATGCGACTTCGATATCCTGATGGTGCACACTTCTGTCAACCACATGCAGCCAATGTTTACCGACACGCCGCTGGCGCTTGTCAAAATGTTGATGGCGTTCTGCGGTCCGAATAAAACGCTCGTCATGCCAACCTTCTATTTTGGGGATCCAAAAATTGGCGGTGCTTACGCCACCTTCAGCCAGCGGCCGCGTTTTGATCTAAAAAAAGTGCCGTCGCAGATGGGTTTGGCCACCGAACTCTTTCGCCGGATGCCCGGTGTGGTTCAAAGTCGTCACCCGGTGTACCGTGTGGCCGCCTTGGGCCCACTGGCCAGGGAACTCACAAAAGGACATGAACTCACCGACTGCCCAAACGGAATCGGCTCGCCTTTTGACTTCATGGCCCACCACAATACACGCATCATTGGCATTGGCAAACCCTTTCAGGTGCTTACCCAGGCGCATCACGTTGAGGGGGTGATGGGCGACGACTTCCCCGTGCCCCGGGGCAATGGCGCGGGTCTCGGCATCACGGTCATTGACGGCGACGAAGAGGTTGAGGCCAGGCTCACCGGCACAAATCCAACCTGGAAGTTCAACATTTGGAAACTTCGCGGCATCATGAGTGCTGACCGTTTGCAGGATTGGCAATTCCATCACGTACCAATGTTTGCCACGCGTGCCGCAGATGTCACCGCTGATCTGCTGGAAGCCGCCAGGCGCGGAGTCACTCTGTACGAAAAACCATGAGAACAAGCATGCACCACATCGGTAAAAAAACATTTTGCGCGGAAGACCAGCAACTTTTTGCGCAGATTTCGCGCGACTGCAACCCCATGCACATGGACCCCGTCGTGGCGCGCCGCCTGCTCGCTGGTCGGCAGGTTGTGCATGGCATTCATATTCTTCTCACCGCCATCGAATTTTGGCAAAACGACACTGCCAGCCTTCCAGTCGCCATTTCATGCAACTTCAATAATCCGGTGAGTGTTGGCGAACAACTGGTTTTTACCCAGAATGCCCTAGCTGGCAACCAATCCACACTTGAAGCGCGTGTCAATGGGCTGCTTTGCGCCACCATTGTGCTCACTGTCGAGTTGCCAGGCGCTGCGCAGCAGGTCTCACTGAGCCCGCCGCAAGTGGACGCCAGCAAGGAGCCCTTTGGCTTGGGCTCGCTCAGCCAACCGCTTGACGAAGCACCGGAATTTCATCTGGGCAAATGCTACGCCCTCACGTTAAATGACGCCGACTTCGCCACCCGCTTCCCGCAATCTCATCGCTATTTGGGCAAACAAGGCTTTGCAGCCATGGCGGCCTTGTCTTATGTTGTCGGCATGGTCTGCCCGGGGCTCCATTCGGTATTCGCTTCGTTAGAGGTTGATTTGCGTTCATCTGCCGTAGCAAACGATCAGCTCTACTTCTCGGTCCGCAAGTACGATCCACGCTTTCATCTGTTTGATATTGGCTTCAGCGGCTGTTTGCAGGGCCGTCTCAAGGCATTCATGCGCCCCCCGCCGCAGCCCCAACCATCTTTGCAAGAGTTATCCAAATATGTCAGTGGCGACGAATTCAAGGAAACCCGCTCGCTCATCATTGGCGGGTCGAGGGGCTTGGGTGAGGTTACCGCCAAGGTTTTGGCGGCTGGCGGTGGTGCGGTGCTGATTACCTATGCAAGTGGGCTTGACGACGCACAGGCCATCAGCGCCGAGATAAACCGAAGTACGGCATCTTTGTGTCAAATCCAAAAGCTTGACTTGACCAATGATTCATTCGACTCGTTGGATTTGGACTGGAACACCTTGAACGCGATCTACTTCTTTGCCACCCCCAAAATTTTCAGAAAGAAGGCCGGTGTTTTTGACCCCGCGCTGTTTCAGGAGTTTTACGAGTTCTACGTGAAGAAGTTCTACGAGTTGTGTGTCTTCCTTGAGAAAACCATCACATCGGGGAAAGTCCAGGTCTACTTTCCCTCTTCGGTCGCCGTCGTAGATCGGCCTAAGGGGATGGCGGAATACGCCATGGCCAAGGCTGCGGCTGAAATTTTGGTGCAGGAAATCAACAAGGAATTTCGCAAAGTGGCTGTTGTCTGCACCCAACTTCCACGCATGAGCACAGACCAGACGGCGACGATTTTGAAGGTGGCGGCTGCGTCCAACGTCGAAATACTGCTGCCGTTGATGCGGTCCATGAAGGTCTTATAGAAGCGCAAACCTTTTAAGTGCGTTAATTTACGACCGTCTAATGGCGCTTGAAGCGAATCTCACGGTTCATGTGCGGTAATGGGATCACAATTGTGGCGTCGTCCATAGGCAGGTAATCCCGATACCGATAAATCTCGATGCGGTCAGGCGCTGCAGCGCCACCGCCAGATGTTACTGGCAGCACCTTAATTTTCTCGAAATCGGGCTGCTGCATCAGGTCGAACAACATCCCGAACTCCTTTAAGCGGACGATATCAGGTTGCTCGATCACGATGAATTCCACTCCATAGCGTTTGATAAGTGCACGAATTTCGTCGAGACTATTGACGTGGGATTCCATGCCGAAATACTTGTGTACTGCCATCGAAACCAACACCTTTTCGCCACGCAGGACAACATCGTTGCGCTTATTATCAAGACGACGTAGATGAAAAATGAAGCTCCCATCATGTTTGCCGGCAAATAACATTGGACTTTTTGTGTGTTGTTGGCTTATGAATTCCGCAGCTTCGCGATAACCGTTTACATACGGAACCGGCTGTTTCATTGATCTCCAGACATTGAATCCGATAGCGATCACCAACAGCACTATAAAGACGCCCTTGATTCTGGGCCTTTCCCGTAACAGGAAGATGGGTCTTGCAGCGAATACAGCCAGTGCAGGCAATACATACAGGGTATAACGCGAAGCATTACCCGGAGCGCCAAGGACAAGAGTCATAACCAAATACCAGCAAGCAACCCATGCGTAAAGCATGGGCAGCCGCGGCTCGTTGTCTTTTGATGGCCACAATGCACCGATGCCCGACATAATCAGCGAGGGCCAGCCCCATATCTGAACCAACAGCGAAGGATATAAGAGCCAGCGCTCAAGCGAAAATCTGCCCGCGCTAAGGCCGAGCCCAGTGCGGCTGTCTCCAACGGTTGCAGCCAAACCCAAGCCACCAAACTTGATCGCGTGCACTGCCGAAATTGCAATGGCCAAAAAAACAAAAAAATACGCTGGCGCAGCTTGCCACCGCAGCATTGCAGACCGCCGAGGAGTCCACAAACCGTACGCAAATATGGCTGGCAACATCAAAGCCACAGTCTGTTTAACCAAAAGCGCAGCCGCAATAGTCAGCCCGGCCAATACCGCACGAGCAAATGTTGGCTTGTCCAGATATAACTCAAAAGACCAAATGGCCAAGATCAGCATTGCAATGGCAGGCGCTTCAAGCATCACGCTACGGGCCCAGAAATTCCAGTCTGGCACGCTCAAAAAAAGTGCTGTAGCGATCAATGCTGCAGTAGCGCCCCAGGTGCGTCGTGTCCAATCAAACAAGGCGCTACCAGCCACTACACAGAACATCACCACGGTCCAATGCGCCGCCGCTTCGCTGATTCCAAAAACGGCATAAAAAATTGCCTCTGCTGCATAGAACCCTGGTAGATACCAATTCAGTGCCAGCGCTGGATATTGGGCAAAATATTGAAAGGCATAACCCACAGGGTCGGCAAGAGGCATGTCACGCACCAAGTCGAGGATAAACACCCCACCCATCGCGTGTCGTGTTTCATCAGTCCACCAGAATCCCCCCGTGCCCATAGCCGGTACGATCAAAAAACCGATCAGACCCCACAACGCAAGATGGAGTGCGAAACTAACCCAGCGGGCACTGGCGGGCAGATTTTTCCAAAAATCTTTCATAGCGTTCTCACAGCGTGGCAAGAATCTGCTGGATCACTGCCGCCTGCTGTTCTTCCAGCCCCAACCACATAGGCAAGCGTACCAGCCGGTCACCCGCGTTGTCGGTGTTTGTCATGTCAGCCTCAGCACGCCCCACCGACTTACCGCGTGGCGATGAATGCAGAGGAATGTAATGAAAGACCGTGTTGATGTCTTTGGTTCGCAATCGGGCAATCAGGTCGGTGCGCTGCTCCAAGTTGGGCAACAACAAGTAGTACATATGCGCGTTATGAACACATTCGCGCGGCACGGAGGGGCGCTGCACTTTGCCTGCTTTCTCCAGGCTGGCAAACCACTGGTGGTAGTTGGACCAAAGGCCCAGACGGCGCTGGTTGATGGCGTCGGCCTCTTCCATTTGTGCCCACAAAAAAGCGGCAATGACTTCGCCCGGCAAATACGACGAGCCCACGTCAACCCAGGTGTATTTGTCTACCTGGCCTCTGAAAAACTGGCTGCGGTTGGTGCCTTTTTCGCGAATCATTTCGGCCCGCTCAACGAAACGCGGGTCATTGATGAGCAGGGCACCGCCCTCGCCAGAGATGATGTTTTTGGTCTCATGAAACGACAGCGCAGCCATGTGGCCAATGCTGCCCAGCGGACGCCCTTTATAGGTGGACATGATGCCTTGGGCGGCGTCCTCGATCACCAGCAGATTGTGGCGGCGCGCAATGCCCATGATGGTGTCCATCTCACACGCCACACCCGCGTAATGCACCGGCGCAATGGCTTTGGTGCGCGATGTGATGGCAGCTTCAATCTTGGTCTCGTCAATGTTGAGGGTGTCCGGCCGAATGTCCACAAACACCGGTACGCCACCGCGCAGCACAAAGGCATTGGCCGTCGAAACAAAGGTGTAAGACGGCATGATGACCTCATCACCGGGCTGAATATCAGCCAGGATGGCCGCCATCTCCAGCGCAGCCGTGCATGAGTGCGTGAGCAGTGCCTTTTGGCAGCCAATACGCTGCTCCAGCCAGGCACTGCACTTTTTGGTGAACTGGCCATCGCCCGCCAAGTGGCCGCTGGCATGGGCTTGAGAGATATACCAAAGCTCTTTGCCCGTCATGTAGGGCTTATTGAATGGAATGTTCATCGTCTTACTCCCTGTAATTAAAACGCCCAGATAGTGGCAAAGTTGCGCTTAATGTCGGACCTTCGTCATCGAGTCGAAGGACTGGTCAAATACCCAAAATTTTTGCGCTATGAAAAGGAGCAAGGCCATGAACAGTATCAAACCGCCCATCACCCATTGATGCGGCAAACCCATCTGGTCAACCAGCATCGTCAGCGCTAAGAATTGAATGACATAACCCACTGCATAGACCGTGGCGTAACGCACCAGCGCCGGCGTTGCGGCACCATCAAAGCGGAATGACCATTTCTTGTTGAAGACAAAGGTTTGGAGCACGCCAACGCAGTAAAGCAGACTCATTGCGAGTTTGGGGCCCATGCCAACCTGAGTTAGCACAAGATAAGCGATGTAAATAACAGCATTGGAGGCTAGCCCCACGAGCACGTAACGAATGAATTGCGTGCGTGCAGTCATGATCACTGGCGCTTGAAAATGGTTCTAACCCAATGAAAAGTCATTGAGGGCGGCAAAAAAGTGAAACCCAGGCGGGCATAGAGATTGAGCACTCGATGGTTGCGCGCGGCAATGCTGGTCCTTACCCGTTGGGCACCCGCATCGGCTGCCTGCATGACCATGCTCAACCAGACACGGCGCCCATAACCTTTTCCTTGGGCATCTGGTGCGACTGCATTCAGATGCCAATAGCATGTGCCGTCGTTCAGCAACTCTACGACGAAAAAGGCGACGATGCGTGAGCCGTCGCTGATTACATAAAGCTCTTGCGCAGCGTGGTGCAGGCTGCTGGCTACCCAGTTTTGAAAGCGTTGGTCGCTGATGCCTGGGTCAAGCCGTGGGTCCATTTTGAACCGCTCGTTGTTGAAAGCTGTGCGCGCAATTTCCAGCAGCGTTGGCATATCGTCTTCGCACGCCCGCCTGACGGACAGCAAAGCAAGCTTGTCACCAACGTCGAAATTGGTCAAAGCGAGTTCTGGCGCATAGATCATTTCAATGAACCGAAAGCCATGATCTTCCAGCAACATCGATTCAGTCAAGCGGTCATGCGGTAGCCTACAACTCACCAAGCCAGCCGCTACTGCGTCACGCGCCTGTTCAAATTGCAGCATTTCTGCACTCGCATTGGGGCCAAGCACCTGCATGCCCGTTATCTGAATAACCGGGAAGCCACACACGGGTTCATCCCACGGTGCCAACGACCATGCCATTGAGAGTGCGGGGGAGTTGATTTGCTCAGACATGGGTGGCATATGGTTGTTCGAGAGGTGTGCTGTCTTCAACACCTTGACTATTTGACTTGTTCAAATGGCGGATCACGTACTGTGGTTTTCGATTCACATTCAGGTGCAAGCGACCCAAATACTCGCCAATGACACCCAGCGCCAAAAGTTGCGCACCACCCAATATCAAAATCGCGATGATGGTGGAGGCAAAGCCTGGCACCACAATGCTGGATGCCAGGTACTGAAACAAATAGTAGATGCCAACCAGAAAACCTGTTGTAGCAGTGATGAAACCAAGACCACTGACGATTTGCAGAGGAATGAGTGAGAAGTTGGTATAAAGGTTGAGCGCCAAGCTCAGTAACTTACTCAGTGAGTAGCCTGAATTCCCCTGTGTGCGTGGGTGATGTTCGACCTCCACGCCTGCGATGCGGCTGGTGCACCATGCCAGCAGCCCATCCAGGTAAGTAAAGTTGAGGTCATAAAACAACACGCTTTTTGCCAACTGGCGCCGCATGATGCGAAACGGCGTGGGAGTCACCGGGTTGCGGAAGACGGTGCGGTAAAAATGCCAGACGATGTTGGCGCCCAGATTGCGCCACGCAGCGTGGTTGCGCCTGCTGGGGCAGCCATACACCAAATCCAGGCCGTGCTGCTTAATGTGGGCCAGCAGCTTGGGGATTTCTTCCGGCGGGTTTTGCAGGTCGTCATCCATGGTGACCACATATTCACCGCATGCCATGCCCAAGCCGCACATCAATGTGTTGTGCTGGCCGTAGTTGCGCATGAGCTGCACGGCAACCAGATGATCGCCGTAAGTCTCGCGCAGCGATTGGATTACCGTCCAGGAGTCGTCGCGACTGCCGTCGTCGACCAGGATGATTTCGTAGCTTTGCGTGACAGTTTCAATGGCTTGTGTCAGCCGGGCCAGCAGGGTGGCTAGCGTACCCGCTGAGTTGTAGACGGGGATAACGACGGACAGGTCTAGCTCTGCAGGGGTGTCGTCAAAATTTGGCAATTTCAATGCACTGGCACCGTGCGGCGCTGTTCCAAATGTTCGCATGATGAGTTGTGCTCTCTGAGTTTTTGGATTGAAAACACCGTTTGGAAACATTGCTGATAAATTCGCCATCGAAGTCTACAGCATGAAACGCTGGCCCATGACAACCTACGCCACCGGGACCGCACCCATACCAACACGCATTTATGGTTCAATTGGTCTGCAAACCTCACCACCTGCGACATCGCGTGATTCGGCACACAATTTGAGTCCAGACACCGATCACACTATTTCATCGGAAAGACCCTATGAATCAGGCCACCTTATTGACTAATCAGTGCACTTCAACGGCCATGGCCGTTCGGGATGTGATGCTGGTTTTGCTGCTGGCGCTTGCAGTTCGCCTGATAACTTTGAATGGCGCGTTTGGTACCGACGATGTAGTTTACTTTGATCGCGCGGCTCAGATCGCACGCGGGGAATGGACCTCGGCAAATTACAACGGGGCGTTGCGGTATGGTTTTAACATTCCTGCGGCTGGGTTCATGGCATTGTTCGGTCACAGCATTTTTGTGGCGAGTCTTTGGCCCTTGACATGTTCATTGATCGAAATTGGCGCTGTGCTTCTTTTTGCTGCTAAGGTCGTGAGTCGGCGCGCGGGCGTTGTCGCGGGGTTACTCCTTGCCACTGCGCCGCTCCATATTGCGGTGTCAACACGTATCAGTGCTGATCCGGTGGTTGCCATGTTTGTCACGGTTGGCTTTGTGCTGCTGTATTTCGGCGCGGCACAGCGCCGTTCAGGGCTGTTGTTTGCTGCTGGTTGTGCGATTGGTGGCATTTTTTGGACCAAGGAATTGGCCGCGGTCACCTGGTTTGCATTTTTACCGATGCTGTGGTTCTTTCGCGGTCAATGGCGCAATACTCTGTTCGTTGTTGCTGGTGGCGTGTTGATGATGTTGCTGCATGGGCTAATGATGTGGGCGATTGCTGGTGATCCATTGCATTTGCTTAAAGTTGTTTTGAGTGCCGTCCAGCACAATTTCATTGACGGTGGACAGGGCGAAGATGGTGCAGGCTATTACTTGCGCTATCTATTTTTCGACCTGCGTCACACGGGTCTGTTGGCATTTTTTGCTGTCGCGTCGATGCTGGTTGTATCGCGGTCCATCAAGCCTGACACGCAGGTGCGGACGGCGTTAATTTATGTGTTGATTTGGTGGATTGGGCTTCTTCTTGTTCTCAGTGTGTTTCCAGTGTCGTTGTCACCGTTGCGCTTTCCGATGAAACAGGCAAACTACATCACCTTGTTTTTGGCACCTACTGCTTTGCTTGCTGGCGTGGTCATCGCTGCGCTACCGCGAAAGTTGAGTCAACTTGCATTCTTTGCGTGTGCAGGGGTTGGGCTTGTGTTGGGCGCGCTGCAACAGGCAGATTACCGCGCATTCACTGCCAACTCCAAAGCAGTGGCAACATTTGCCACTACCAACCCGCTGTCAGTTATTGTTGGTTCCACCAACAACAGTGCACTTGGACCACTTTGGGCAGCACAATCGAACCCAGATGTTTCGCACGCGAAGATTATTACTTTTCGTGAACTCAGTGAACAAGATCCTCTGGCGCTGCAACATGTTGCAGCGGCGGAAAAAATTTACGTGGTACTCGATCGGCAGAGCATGAATTGGGGCACCGGCAATATGGCCATCACCAGTGCGCTACCGTGTTGGCGGCCACTGCAAACACTTGTGCCGGAGGACCTGGGCTTCGGCAATAAGCTGGCCAAGGCGGCGAGCGTTGCAGTGCAATCGATTGGACCAGTTTCAAATGCGCTGGATCGCTTGGCAACGCCGAAGAAAGCTGATGTCTATGAAATTGATGGGAGCGACGTGTTCTGTCGCGGGCATTGACCCGGTGTGGGTGGAATCATTTGCCAGGTCAAACCATTCTGAAATTTGGCGCTTTAGCAGCCAACCACTGCTCCAGCATCATCAATATCCACACCATCTCGCCGTAGTAGCCGGGGTGCTCAGGCAACCGTTGGGTTAGCAATGTTTCTATGAAATCAGCGCGCACCACGCCGCGTTTTGCCAGGCTGTGCAGTGACTCTGTGGCCAGTGCTTTCAGCTCCGGATGGGTGTTAGCCCACACGCCAAAGGGCAGGCCGAAGCCCTGTTTTTTCTTGACCAGAATCTCGTTGGGCAAAAAGCCGCGCAGCGCTTCCTTGAAGAACCAGCGCAGCTTCAAGCCCTTGAGCTTGTAGTCGGTGGGCAGTTTCAGTGAGAAGTCCACCAGCCGCTCGTCGAGCATGGGAAACCCCACCGCAACCCCGGCGCAGCCGGTGGCGCCCATCACCTTGGGCAGGTCGATCTCGGCCAGGGTAAAGCGCCAGTCGTAGGCCAGCTCCTTGTTCAGGTGGCTGCAGTTTTGCGCCATTTGCCACACCTGGCGCTCCAGTTGCAGCGGTGCGGCAGTGTCGATCTGCGCCATGAATTGGGGCGTGAGCACCTCAGCAGGGCCCAAATGCATGATCAGGTTGTACATCTGATTTCGGTCTGGCATCGGCACGCTGGCCTGCTCAACATAGCTTTTGGCTTTGCGGGTCAAGGCAAACTGTTCTGCCAGACCCGTCTTCAAAAAGGGCTCCAGCAGCCCTTTTTGCAGCATGCCAGGCACATGCTGGTACCAGCCAAACACCCGCTGCTTGGCGTAGCGGCTGTTGCCGCCAAAGAGCTCGTCGCCACCATCGCCGCCCAGTATTTTGGTCACGCCGTCTTCCACAGCCATTTTGGCGCAGTAGTAAGAGGGCAGGGCGGACGAGTTGCCAAACGGCTGGTCATAAGAAGCCGCCACCTTGGCAATGCTCTGCACCAGGTCGTCGGGCGTCACGTAATACTCGTGGTGCTCGGTTTTGAAGTGCCTGGCCGCCAGCCGGGCGAATTCCATCTCGTCATAGCCCTGCGCGTCAAAGCCGATCGAATAGGTATTTGCCGCCTTGCCGCTGGCCAGGCCGATCATGCCGGCCAGGGTCGAGCTGTCGGTGCCGCCGCTTAAAAAGCACGCCGGTTTGCTGCCGTCCAGTTGCGCCGCCACGGCATCTTGCAGCAATTGGCGGAACTCGCCCTTGAGCGCTTCAAAAGAAGGGTTGCGCAGCTCGTCAAACTTTGGCACCCAATGGGGCGTGACCTTGACCTGACCGTTGTGCATCGACGCAGTGTGCGCTGGCGGCAGCCGGTAAATGCCTTTGTAAATGGTGCGCGGGGAGGGGATCACATGAAAGTACAGGTAATCAAAAATGGCCTGCGGGTCAATTTCTGTGGTTTCATCAGCCAGGTCGTCGGCCCGGGTGGCAAAGCGCAACTGGCCGTCCACCACGCGGTAGCACAGCGTGTGGATGGCAAAGCGGTCAACACTGAGGTCGCCTTGGGCGAGGGTCCCGGGGGCTGGGGGTGTTTGATTTGGTGGCATGGCTTTGAATTTGTTCGGTGGGCTTACGCCGGGCAATTATCAGGCAGGCATGGATTGCCGCGCTTGCGCCTGTCATGTTTAAAGGTAAGCCACCGGCACCGCTGTCACGCTGTGCGACAGCGGAATATCGCGCTCCACCAGGCAAAGCACTGCGCCTGGGCCAATCGTTTTGCCCAACTTGTCGAGCACGGCAAACTGGCGTCTGGCGTTCTGCGAAGGTGACGCCGTCTTTTTGATTTCTACAGGGTACAAGGTGTCGCCGGACTCGATCAGCAAGTCCACCTCCTGCTGATCCGTGTCCCGGTAAAAGTACAGGTGGGCCTCTTGGCCGTTGTGCCAATAGCTCTTGATGATCTCGCTGACCACCCAGGTCTCCAGCATCGCGCCCGACATGCTGCCCGCTTCCAGCGAGGCGGCATCGGGCCATTTGGTCAAATAAGCCGCCAAGCCGGTATCCAGAAAATACAGCTTGGGTGTTTTGACCATCCGCTTGGTCAAGTTGGTGTGATACGGCTGCAGCAAAAAGACCAGGCCAGAGGTCTCCAGCACCGACAACCATGCCTTGGCGGTCTTGTTGTCAATGTCCACATCTCGTGCCAGGTTGGCGTAGTTGAGCAACTGCCCGGTTCTGGCCGCCACTGCCGTCAAAAACCGGTTAAACGCCAACTGATTGAAAACCCTCAGCACATCCTGCACGTCGCGCTGAATGTAGGTTTGAATGTAAGAGCGGTAGAACACATCCCGGGTTTTGGCGCCTTGCTCGATCAACCGGGGGAATGACCCCAGCCAGATTTGCCGAAAGACCGCCATCAACGGTTTGTGTGCCGTGATACTTGCGGCCTGGGCGGCCGCGACCCATTGCGCAGTGGGTACAAAAGGGCACGACAAAGCAGCACGCTCATCCAGTTCAGCTTGAGACAGTCCGAGCAAATCAACAATGGCTACGCGCCCGGCCAAACTTTCGGTAATGCCACGCATCAACTCGAACTTTTGCGACCCCGTCAGCCAGAACAGGCCGTTGCGCTTGTCCCGGTCAACCATGAGCTTGATGGCGCTGAACAACTCTGGCGCGTACTGAATCTCGTCAATGACCAGTGGCGGCTGCCAGGTTTGCAAAAAAAGCGCCGGGTCGCGCCGCGCCAATGCGCGCGCATCCATGTCGTCAAGCGTCACGTATGCCCGCGCAGCCGACGTAGCTTCTTTGGCGCAGATTTCGAGTAGGGTGGTTTTGCCCACTTGCCGCGGGCCCGTCACCATCAAAACAGGAAAACTGTCACTGATGGCGTGAATGGTTTTTGAGAGTGTGCGTGCGTA
>PFUD01000011.1 GCA_002789915.1 Comamonadaceae bacterium CG_4_9_14_3_um_filter_60_33
ACAGGGCACAGATACCGGTCAGGCGCGCATCTGCAGCAATGCCACGCTTGGTCAGTTGCGCCTGCACCAGCGGCGCCAGCACGTTATCCAAGGTGATCTTGATGTGCTGGGCATTCACCCAGCGCAGCTTGGCTTCGTCAAACTGTGCCGCACTCTTGCCCAGATGGTCCAGGTTGAACCACTCAATGAACTGCGCGCGGCTAAAAATCTCGGCGTCACCATGGCTCCAACCCAGGCGCGCCAGGTAGTTCACCATGGCATCGGCCAGGTAACCTTCTTCGCGGTATTGCGTCACCGCCTTGGCGCCGTTGCGCTTGCTCATTTTTTCGCCCTGCTCATTGAGCACGGTCGGCAAATGGGCATAGACCGGAGGCTCTTTGCCCAGCGCCTTGAAGATGTTGATTTGGCGCGGCGTATTGTTGACGTGGTCGTCGCCGCGAATCACATGGGTAATGGCCATGTCGAGGTCGTCCACCACCACGCAGAAGTTGTAGGTGGGCGTGCCGTCGGGGCGGGCAATCACCAGGTCATCGAGTTCGTCATTGCTGATTTCGATGCGGCCCTTGACCTTGTCGTCCCACACTACCGACCCGCCTTGCGGGTTTTTGAAGCGCAAGACGGGTTGCACGCCTTGCGGAACAGGTGGCAGGGTTTTGCCCGGCGCCGGGCGCCAGGTGCCGTCGTAACGCGGTTTTTCCTTGGCTGCAGTCTGGGTTTCACGCAGTGCGTCGAGCTCGGCCATGCTCATGTAGCAGGGGTAAACCTGGCCGGCGGCCACCAGGTCGGCCAGCACCGCCTTGTAGCGGTCCATACGCTGCATCTGATAGATCGGGCCTTCGTCGTAATCCAGACCAAGCCAGGCCATGCCCTCAAGAATGACATCGACCGAAGCCTGGGTGGAGCGCTCCAGGTCAGTGTCTTCGATGCGCAAGATGAAGTCGCCACCGGTGGCGCGGGCAAAGGCCCACGGGTACAGCGCCGAGCGAATGTTGCCGAGATGAATGAAGCCGGTAGGCGATGGGGCGAAACGGGTGCGGGTTTTTTGGGTCATGACATGGTATTGAGGTTGTGTAGGCCACGGCTCAAGTCGGCCTGGATGTCGCCAAGATGCTCCAGGCCCATGGCGACGCGGATCAGGCCCTGGCCAATGCCGGCAGCCTCGCGCTGGACTTCGGTCAGGCGGCCATGCGAAGTGGTGGCGGGGTGGGCGATGGTGGTTTTGGTGTCGCCCAGATTGGTAGTGACCGAGCACACTTGCGTGCTGTCAATCACATGAAACGCGCGCTTGCGGGCTTCGGTTGCATCGGATGCACGCACGTCAAACGACACCACGGCGCCGCCCAGGCCGCTTTGCTGGCGCATGGCCAGATCGTGCTGCGGGTGCGAGGCCAGGCCGGGGTAATAGACGTGCGCCACGTTGGCTTGTTGCGCCAGCCAAAGTGCCAGCGCCAAAGCGCTGTCGCACTGGGCGCGCATGCGGATCGCCAACGTTTCCATGCCCTTGGTGACAACCCAGGCGTTGAACGGCGACAGCACCATGCCGGCCGTGCGATTGATCGGCCAGAACACGTCGTTGACGTACTTGTGCGAGCAGCAAATGGCACCGGCCACCACCCGGCCCTGGCCGTCTAGGTACTTGGTGCCCGAATGAATCACAAAGTCGGCACCAAACTCGACCGGGCGCTGCAGCGCGGGGCTGCAAAAACAGTTGTCCACCGCCAGCAGCGCGCCGCCGCTGTGCGCAACTTCCGCCAGCGCAGCGATGTCGCAGATGTCGGTGAGCGGATTGGTGGGGGTTTCGGCAAACAGCAGCTTGGTATTGGGTTTGAGCGCAGCGCGCCACTGCGCCACGTCGGTTTGCGAGACGAACGTGGTCTCGACGCCAAACTTGGCAAACTCGCCGGCAAACAGGCGAAGCGTGGAGCCGAAAACCGATTGTGAACAAATGACATGGTCACCGGCACGCAGCAGCCCCATGCCCAGCAGCAGCACGGCGGCCATGCCGCTCGATGTCGCTATCGCGGCTTCGGTGCCCTCGAGCGCGGCCAGGCGCTGCTCCATGCCGGTGACAGTCGGGTTGCCGACGCGGGTGTAGGTGTAGCCGTCTTCCTCGTTGGCAAAACGCTTGCGGGCAGTCTCGGCATCAGGCTGCACAAAGCTGCTGGTGAGGTACAGCGCCTCGGAGTTTTCACCGTACTGGCTCGGGGCAATGCCCGCGCGCACCGCCAGCGTATCGCGGTGCAGGTTGTCAGGGAGTTTTTTGGCGGACATGGTCAGTCTTCGTGGTTGGGCAGGGCGAGGCGCGAGTTGTCCTCCAGGGTCTCGTCGTCACCCACGCGGCTGGCATTGAGCCGCTCGATGTCTTCCAGCGTGATGTCGCCAGTCACATAAACGCCATCGAAGCACGACGCGTCAAAATCCTTGACGGCCGGGTTGAGCGAACCAATCGCTTTTTTCATGCCATCCACATCCTGGTAAATCAGCGCATCACACCCAATGATTTGCCGTATCTGCTCTACCGTGCGGTTGTGTGCCACCAGTTCGTCTGACGTGGGCATGTCGATGCCGTAGACATTGGGGTAACGCACGGGCGGCGCCGCGCTGGCCAGGTACACCTTGTTGGCGCCGGCGTCGCGCGCCATTTGTACGATCTCTTTCGACGTGGTGCCGCGCACGATGGAGTCGTCCACCAGCAGCACGTTGCGGTTCTTGAACTCGCTGGCGATCACGTTAAGCTTCTGGCGCACCGACTTTTTGCGCACCGATTGACCCGGCATGATAAAGGTGCGGCCCACATAACGGTTTTTGACAAAACCTTCGCGGTAGGGCAAACCCAGCAACTGCGCCAGTTGGGCTGCGCTGGGGCGGCTGGATTCCGGGATTGGGATGACCACGTCGATCTGGTTGGGCGGTACGGTCGAGATCACCCGCTTGGCCAAGGATTCACCCAGGTTCAAACGCGCCTGGTACACCGATATGTTGTCCATCACCGAATCAGGACGGGCCAAGTAGACAAACTCAAAGATACAGGGATTGAGCACCGGGTGCTCAGCACACTGCTGGGCGTGCACCTGGCCTTGCAGGTCGATGAACACGGCCTCGCCAGGCTGGATGTTGCGCTCAAACTTATGGTTGGTGCCCTCCATGGCGACCGATTCGCTGGCCAGCATCACAGTGCCCTCGGCCGCGCCAATGCACAGCGGACGAATGCCAAACGGATCGCGAAACGCCAGCACGCCATGGCCGGCGATCATGGCGATCACGGCATACGAGCCGCGAATGCGCCGGTGCACCTTGCGCACCGCCTCGAACACGTCGTGCGGCGTCAGCGGCAAGCCGCGCGTGGTTTCACCAATTTCGTGCGCCAGCACATTGAGCAGCACCTCGGAATCACTGTCGGTATTGATGTGGCGGTGGTCGGCACTGAACAGCTCAGCTTTGAGCGCGTGGGCATTGGTCAGATTGCCGTTGTGCACCAGCACAATGCCAAACGGCGCATTGACATAAAACGGCTGTGCTTCTTCTTCGCTGAAGGCGTTGCCTGCGGTCGGGTAGCGCACCTGGCCCAAGCCACAATCACCCGGCAACGAGCGCATGTTGCGGGTGCGAAACACGTCGCGCACCATACCCTTGGCCTTGTGCATGAAAAATTTGCGCTCCTGCTGCGTGACGATGCCCGCAGCGTCCTGGCCGCGGTGCTGCAACAGCAGCAGCGCATCGTACAAAAGCTGATTAACCGGCGCATTACTGACAACGCCAACGATTCCACACATAGTTTTCCAATCTTTTCAACGACTTTTTCTAACCAACTTATTCAAGTGGGCAAATAGCGCACCAATTCACGCGGCATGGCGGGCTTGATGCCCTCAATCACAGCCAAAGACAGGGCCACGCCCGTGGACTCGTGCCAGGCCGGGCTGGTTTTGAACTGCGTCATGGCCGCCAGCACGGTGCCCAGCAGCAGCAGCAAAACACCGCGCAGAGCGCCAAAAGCCGCGCCCAACACCCGATCCACCGGCCGCAGCCCCACCGTGGCCATCAACTTTTTTAACAACACGGCGAGCAGGCCGCCCAACATGGCCACGGCAATAAACACCAATAGAAATCCGGCACCATAGCGCAACAGTTCGCTGGAACCGCTCATCGGCAAATACGCCGCCACGTCCAGCGCCAGCCACTGCGCCAGCACAAACGCGGCCACCCAGCCCAGCAGCGACAACACCTCAAACACCAGGCCGCGCCAGGCGCCCAACAGCACCGACAGCAGCAACACTGTGGCAAATATCCAGTCCAGCGCAGCCATGCTCATTGGCCACCTGTCACAGGGTCAGCAAAGCGGCAGGCAAATTCAGCTTCTTGATTTTTTCTGCTGCTTTTTCAGCCTCGGCCTTGCTTGAAAATGGTCCCACACGCACCCGAATGCGTTTGCCGTCTTTGGTTTCTGCCACCTGGGTGTAGGTTTTGAGGCCGGCGCGCTCCACCTTCATGCGCACTTCCTGTGCCCGCGCAGCGTCGGCAAAAGCGCCCACTTGCACCACAAAACGGCCCTCGGGGGCGGCAGGCTTCGCATCGGGGGCTTTGCCGTCCAGCAGCGCCTGAGCCCGGTTGGCATCCAAGGATTTGGCCGGTTTGTCAGCAACCACTTGCTTGACTGGCTCAGCGGTTTCGGTGATCACCACAGACTGTGTGTCTGTCGGCTTGGGTGCAGCCACTGCGGCGGGTTCGACAGGTGCGACCACGGCAGCAGGTGCTACCGGCGAGGCGGGTGAAATGGGAGCAACGGTCAATGTATTGGATGCGGGCGACTCTGGCAGCGCCAGGGGCGGCATTTTATTTTTGTCCGGAATGTCGATCGGGGTATCCACCGCGATGGGCCTGGGCTGCTTGTCGAACAACAACGGAAAACCGATCACGCCGATCAACACCAGCACGGCGGCCCCGATCAAGCGATGCTTGGCGCGCTGGCGCATGCGCTCCACACTTTCTGGCTGAACCGACGCGCTTGGGGCGGAATCGCCTTTTTTGCGAAACTTGAAAAAGTCCATGCAGATAAGTTGGTGTGAATCAGGAACGAGGCAGATGCTTGGCCTGCAATTGGGGCACGCCATCTTTGAGCACGCCGCCCACCGTCAGGAACGATCCGAAAACGACGATTCTATCAGCGGGGTCTGCCGCAGCCAGCGCCGCCTGCAGGGCAGACTCCGGGTCGACATAGACCTCGGCTGTGCAGTCCTTGCGCTGGTTGATGCGCTCCCACTGCGCCAGCAAATCGGTAGCGTGAGCCGCTCGTTCGGTGGGCAAATTGGTGAAATACCACTGATCCACCAGCGGGTTGAGGCGCGCCAGCACGGCGGCAATGTCCTTGTCCGCCATGCAGCCGAAGACCGCGTGCGTGGTCGGAAAAAAGCCCATGGCATCAAGATTGGCCGCCAGCGCCGCCGCCGCGTGCGGGTTGTGCGCCACATCGAGCACCAGATTGGGCTGGCCTGGCACAATTTGAAAGCGCCCGGGGAAATCGACAAAGGCAAAGCCGTTGCGCACCGCCTGCGCCGTGATCGGCAGGCGATCGCGCAGCGCGGTCAGCGCGGCCAGCACGCCAGCGGCATTGACCAACTGGTTGGCGCCGCGCAGCGCCGGGTAGGCCATGCCGGCGTAACGGCGGCCGCGCCCGGCCCAGCCCCACTGCTGCTTGTCGCCGGTCACATTGAAATCAATGCCCACGCGCCACAGGTCGGCGCCCACCTCCAGCGCGCGGTCCAGCACGCTTTGCGGCGGCAGCGGGTCGCTCACCACCGCCGGCTTGCCAGTGCGCATGATGCCGGCCTTCTCGTAACCAATCGCTTCACGGGTCTCGCCAAGCAGTGCTGTGTGATCCAGGTCGATGCTGGTGATAATGGCGCAGTCAGGCTCGATGATGTTGACCGCATCGAGCCGCCCGCCCAGGCCGACTTCGAGAATCACCACCTCCAGCGCGCTGCGTTGCATCACGTCCAGAATGGCCAGCGTGGAAAATTCAAAGTAGGTCAGCGAGATGGCCTCATGGTCCTGCACCCGGGCGCTTTCAACGCGTGCAAAGGCAGCCACCAGTTCTGGCGCCTTGACGGCATCACCGTTGAGGCGCAGGCGTTCTTCAAAATGCACCAGATGCGGCGAGGTATAGACCCCGGTGCGGTAGCCGGC
>PFUD01000080.1 GCA_002789915.1 Comamonadaceae bacterium CG_4_9_14_3_um_filter_60_33
TGATTTCAGCCAGTTCACCCGCCTCGGCAATTTGGCCCAGCGCCGCCAGGGAAACGGCTTGTCCCATCATCCAGCGCGGCTCATCGGGCTTGAGCCGCAGCGCTTGCTGGTAGCTTTTGACGGCTTGCGCGTGTTGCCCCAGGCGCTGCGCAGCGTTGCCGCGCATGGCCCAAGCTTCAGCAATTTGGGACAACTGTGGCGCCAACCGCGTCAGCAGTGCCAGGGCTTGGCGCACTTGCCCCTCGGCCAGTTCCATGCGCGCCAGTTCACTCGCGAGCAACGCTAAATCAGATTGCGCTGTAACGGGCGCGGCGATGGCGCTGGAGGCTTCCAGTTTGCCCAGTGCCTGACGCAACACATCCATGGCAGCCGCGCGCGAACCCGCTTTCCACATCGACTGCGCGTGTGCCAAAGCCTCTGACGATGAAGGTGCGGCTGCGGCTTGCGGGGGCTTCAGCGCGGCTTTTGTAGAAGCATGCGAAGTGGCAAGGTCAGCTTTGGGCAACGGGGCATTGGCAACCGACTTGTTCACTGCGGCGACTGCAGGCGCTGCCTTGGCGACTTGATGTGCTGGCAATGCTTCTGCAACCCTCGTTTTGCTCATGGTTTTGGGCTTGGTCACCACAGGCGGGACAAGTACTACCGGCTTTGCAGGCAAGGTTTCAGGGGGCGGGGCGTTTGCAGCCGAGGCTACAGCGTTTGCCAAGTTCGGAGGGTTCGGCGCAGAGATAGCAACAACGGGTGTTGAGACAGCGTCTTGTTGCCTAGACTGCTGGTACCACAGGCCCACCATAGTCGCCACCGTCAAAAGCAGGCCGCCGCCCCAGACCAGTCGCCGCTGAATCAGCGCCGGACGCGCCTTGGCAGGCGAGGCAGCCAGCGCCACAGTACCAAGCACCGCACTGTCGCCAGGTCCAGTTCTGGCTGCAACCGGGCCGTTCTGGCGCTGATCCAGATCGCGCAGCATTTTGTTAATCACACTCACAACGATTCTCCAAGAACTTGCTTTTACAGGTTGCTACGCGTCGGCCAAAGGCGGGCCACGTCGCATCAACCTGTGCCACCAAAGCCGCCAGCGCGAAGAATGCCGTGTGACCCCGGGCGTATCGAGCGCGGCCAGCTTCACATGCCGCAGCTGCACGCGGTGTTCGTTTTCGCCATAGGCCAGCATCAGGCACTTGTGCGCCAGCACATTCACCAGGCGCGGCACGCCACCACTGAAAGACGCAATGGCCGCCGCCGCCGCAGGCTCAAACACGCCGGTGTCGGTGGTTTCATCCAGCGCGGCGGTGGCCAGGCGGTGGGCCAGATAAGAGGCAACGCGCCGGGGTTGCATCGGGCCCAAATACTCGCTGAAGGTGATGCGCTGCAACAGTTGCCGAATCTCCGGGCGCTGCAATTTAACGTCAAGCTCAGGCTGGCCCAGCAAAACCAATTGCAGCAACTTGCGCTTTTCGGTTTCCAAGTTGGAGAGCAAGCGCAAACTCTCGACCGTGCGCACCGGAATGGCTTGCGCCTCGTCAATGCACACCACCACGGAAAGTCCCACACGCGCATGCCGAATCAAACAGGCGTGCAGCGCAGTCAGTAGCTGATGTCGCGTGGCTTGTGCGTCTACCTCCAAACCGAGTTCATGGCACAGCGAGTGCAGCAAGTCGTCTGGCCCCATGTCGGGGTTGGGGATATAAGCCGTCACAAAATTGCCTTGCAAGGACTTGAGCAACTGGCGGCACAACACCGTTTTGCCACAACCCACTTCGCCCACAATTTTGATAAAGCCCTCTCCGCTGCGCAGCGCCACGAGCAAGGTGTTTAGCGCCGCTTGCGCGCCTTCGTGCGGGTAATAAAAGGCAGTGTCAGGCGTGATGGAAAACGGCGCCTCACGCAAGGCAAAATGCCTCAGGTACATCACTGGGCCGTATTTTTGGCAGGCAAGGTACCCACCGTGCCATCAATGCGGATGACCCGGGCGCGCACCGCGTCCATGTCGTCGAGCGCCTCACGCGTGCGGCGGGTTTGCGCCTCCCAGTCTTGCGCTGTGCGAATGATGGAGGGCTTGATCAGCACCACCACTTCTTTTTTGCGGCCAGACTTGGCTTTGTTGCCAAACAAATTAGACAGCGCACCCCATTCGGTGGTGCCCGGCAGCCCCGAGGTCTTGCCGCTCGACTCAATCTGCATCAAGCCACCAATGGCCACAATGTTGCCATCCTGAATGCGCACCAGCGTGTCGGATTCGTTCATGCTGCTCGAGGCCAGCGGCAGCGCGTAACTGCCGGCACTGCCGAGGTCGATCTGCTTTGATTTCTCATCAACCCGGGTGACTGACGGGTGCACATGCAGCATGATGTTTTTGCCGCCGTCGATTTGTGGCGTAACGTCAAGCGAAATGCCGGAGAAAAATGGCGTCAGCGTGATCGACGGCATTGTCGTGGTGCCAGTGGTGTCACCGCCGGTGGAGCCCCCTGTCACATTGGTCACAAAGAAGTCTTCGGTGCCGACTTTCAACACGGCTTTCTGGTTGTTGAGCGTGGCAATGCGCGGGCTCGACAAAATTTGAATGTCACCCTGGGTTTCCAAAAACCCCAACACGGCTTGAAAGCCCTCGGTGGCAAAAGCCAGGCCAAACAGGCCGCTGCCAGCTGCGGGCAACGACACGCCATCAGCCAACAGAGCAGTGCCCGCGACAAAGCCCGGAATGTTGGGTTGCACACCGCGCACCAGCGTGTTGGTCGAAGCGGCGCCGGTATTGCCACCAATCACACCCATGGCGCCAGTGGAGTTGCCACTGTTTCGCAAGCCTGACCAGTCAATGCCGCTTTGGTAGCCATCGCGCAGTTCCACCTCGACAATCTTGGCTTCCAGCATCACCTGGCGCTCAATGGCAATCTGGGCCGCTTGTAAAAACGTGTCAACCTGGCGCAACTCGTCGGGCATGGCGCGCACCGCCATGATGCCGGCCTGTGGGCTGACCACCACGCTGCTGCCTTTGCTGCCGGCAATCAAGCCTTGCACTGCGGTAGACAGCTCGGCCCAAAAGTCAGTCTTGGAGCTGGTCGTGACCCGGCTGCCCTCGCTGCCAGACGCCCCTCCCGAGGCGCTTGTGCCCCCCGTCGAACCAGACGCACCGTTGTCAATGCCCTGCAACGACGCCCCTGGCGCCACGCGCAATTCGCTGTTGCCAACGCGCTGCGAGTGCGGGTAGTTGACCGTAAAAATGCGCGTTTGCAAGGTGGGAGCGAAAACGGTGATGCGACGGCCGTCGATCTTGAAGTCGTAGCCATACACGTCGCGAATGGCTTCCAGCGCCTGCGTGACCGTAACGCCGCGCAGCGTCACCGACAGGGTGCCAGCCACGTCCGGGTGCAGCATCATGCTGTAGCGTGTGTCGGCCACGATGGCCAGAAACACCTCGCGCGCCTGCGCGTTATTGACCAGCAAATCAAGACGCGGCTCGGGCGCCATAGCGGGCGCTGCGGGCGCTGGCTCGGCCAAAGACTCGCTGATGTAAGCTGGCACGGCCACCACGGGTTTGACTGGCGTGGGCGGCTGCAGCTCAGTGCGAATGGCTTGCCCCACTTCGGGCGTGCGCAGCGGACGGTCAGAACCACAACCCGCGACCAGGCCCGAAACCAGAAAAACAAAGGCCAACGGGAACGCTTTTTGAGTCATGAGTCAAAACCTTAATGATTTTTCGGGGCAGCCAGGCTGGCGCTGCCCGTTGATTTTTGAACGGAAATCTGTGCTGCGCTGGTGCGTCGCTCGATGCCGCCGAAGACGGGCACTTTGCGCAAAACGCCGTTTTCGCGCAGCCACACTTCGGTTTCAGAGATACGCTCGATGCGCGCAGGCCCAACGTTCTGCCCCTTGCCATACAAGCGCGTTCCCACCACCAGATAAGGCACACCTTCACGCACCAGCAGTGCCACCGCGCCAGGCTGAACCGTTAGGGTTCGGGCTGCATCGCCCATTGCAGACGGGGCGTACGGCGCTGCTGCAGCAGGCGGCACCGTGGGGTCGCGCAGGGGCTGCGCCAGCACAGGCATGGCCACGCCCAGCAGGCACACCAATGCCGGTCTGGCAATGTGTCGCCAAGGGTACAGGCGGTTCATCGCACAGCCTCTGTCAAAAGGAACAGCTGCAAGCTCAGCTCTGGCAAGCCGTTGTCACTTTTGAGGTTCATCGTGCCCCAGCGCACATGCGGCAGCTCACGCTCCAGGGTACTGACAAAACGGGTCAAGTCCGGGTAAGCACCTGCCACCGTGATGGCCAGGCCTTGCCGCGTCAAGCCTTCAGGTAATCCGGTCGCCTTGGCATTGCCAGGGCCCGCCAGCTCTGGTGCCAGGGCGGAGGTGTTGACCAGAGTCAGGCCGGGGTAGCGCCGGAGCAGATGCGACAAGGCTTGCACCAGCGGCGTGCCCTGTGCAGGCGGCAGCAGCGCTTGCACGGCCAGATTGGTTTGCGCCAGTTGAACCTGCACGCCTTGCAATGCTTGCGTGACGGGCTTGGGCACGGCATCAGCCGTGAGTGTGGCGTTGACCTCATCGCGCAGGCGTTGCAACTCGGCGTTTTGCTTGTCCAGGCGCGTCGTCAACTGCCGGTGCTCAGCCTGGGCGGGTGACAACCACGCCACATCAAACAAGGCCGCACTGCACAGCACCAATGACACAAACAAAATGAGGCGCTCGCGCACACTCAGCGCGTCCAGCCGGTTGATCAGCGTTTGCCAGGATTTCTTCATGGCTTGCTCTTGGGCGCCGCTGCGGACGTTGCCAGCTTGCTCAAAATGGCAAATGACCAGCTGGCCGGCTTTTGTGCCAGGGCTGACGCTGCCACGGCACCTGTGGCGACAGGCTCGGGCAGCGCGCTGTCTATGTTGATGCGATCAACCTTGACCGTGCTCAGCACCTGGCCCTGCAACAGCGGGCTCGCGGACAAGCGATTCACCCACCCGGTCAGCACGGCGGGCTCGAGCGTAAAGCCAGCCACTTCCAGCGCCTGATCATCGGCGGTGATCTGCGTCACCCAGGCCTGGGGCGCAATGGTTCTGGCCACCAGTTGCAAACGCGCCGAATGACCAAAACCCGGCTCAAAATACCCTTGCTGCAAGGCAGTCAAAACCGCCTCACGCTTTGCCAACTCAGACTTGCGGGCCGTTAACGTCAACTCGGTGGTGGATTGGGCCGGTGCAGCACCGGCCTGATTGTTGGCCAACGCTGCACGCAAGCCGTCGAGCTCGGTGCCTTGTGCCAATAGCGTGGCGTTGAGGCTGGCGCTGGCCTGTTTCAGGTTCCAAACCCAGGCAGCGCCCAAGGCACCGCCCAACACCATCAGGATCAGCCAGGCCTGCAACAGCGCCAGCCCGGTAAAGGGGGTCTGTTGCTTGCGCAGAATCGGTAAATAAAGATTGACTTGTTGTGCCATGGTGAAGCCGCTTGCGCACCTGCGCGCTAAGCCGAGCTGCCCTCCGTGCGCA
>PFUD01000037.1 GCA_002789915.1 Comamonadaceae bacterium CG_4_9_14_3_um_filter_60_33
CTGGGTCAAATCAGCCACATCGGCACAACGCAGCGCGTAACCGTCCATGGAACTGTTGTCTTGCGGGGGCACCTGCAGCTGTGACACCAGATCTTGCGCCAACACCCGGCCATCAGCGTCGAAAGTAGCCACTGGCTCGCTTCCGTCCAGCATGGTGGCGTGGCCCAGCAATTGCGCCAGCGCATCATCGAGCGACATCAGGGGCTTGGGGGTTGGACGGGTTGCAGTCATGCGTAATTCTCAAATTGGTAGTCAAAGCGCGACCCTTGCGAGATCAGCCAGTCCACCACCGTGTCCGGGTCGTTGAGATCGAGCACCGGCAACTGCGTGGGTGTGGGCAGTTGATCTGGCGAATCGGTCGCAATGGCGGTGATGAAGTCGTCTTGCGGGTAGCGTGCGGGCTTGCCAGATGCCGCACGCCAGACTTCTATTTTCAACAAATCGGAATCTTTGAAGCCCTCCACCAGCACCCAATCAACACCCTCGTACAACTCGGCCAGCAAGTGGTGCACGGTGGGCCGCTTGGCTACTTCAAATTCACGCATCAAGGCCATGCGCTGGTCTGATGCCACCACCACTTCAAAGGCCCCAGCCTCGCGGTGGCGATACGTGTCTTTGCCTGCATGGTCAATGTCAAAGCGGTGGTGCGCGTGTTTGACCACCGACACACGCAGGCCCTTGAGCCGCAGCGCCGGGATTAATCGCTCGACCAGCGTGGTCTTGCCCGAACCAGAGAAACCAGCAAAGCCCACCACTTTCATGCGCATTGCCCGACGATAAAGGTTTTGATGGCCTGCACATCAGCCGGCATCGGGACGACGCGCTTGGGCAGAGCCTCAATGCCGATGAATCTGGCCGGACGATCTGGTTCTCGGCCGGTGGCCTCGACGATGGTCTCGGCAAATTTGATGGGTAAAGCGGTTTCCAGCACGATCATCGGCACACCCGCTTGCACGTGGTCGCGTGCCACCTTGACGCCATCTGCGGTGTGCGTGTCGATCATCATGCTGTGGCGCGCCCAGATGTCCTTGATGGTGGCCAGGCGGTCTGCATGAGTGCTTTTTCCGCTATCAAAGCCATAGCGTCTGGCGGCCAGAGCAAAAGCCGGATGGGCTTCAAGGTCAAAAAAGCCGACACGCCCCAGCGCATCGCCAAAGAGCGACTTGATGCGCGCGCCATCGCGCCCCAACAGGTCGAAGACAAAGCGCTCGAAGTTGCTCGCCTTGGAAATATCCATCGACGGACTAGAGGTTTCATGGGTGTCGGCGCTGGCACGCACGCGGTAAACGCCGGTCTTGAAAAACTCGTCAAGCACGTCGTTTTCGTTGGTGGCCACCACCAGGCGGGCAATGGGCAAGCCCATCATGCGCGCCACGTGGCCGGCACAAACGTTGCCAAAATTGCCGCTGGGAACGGTGAAACTGACTTTTTGCGAGTTGTTCTGAGTTGCCTGAAAGTAACCGGCAAAGTAATACACCACCTGCGCCAGCAGGCGCGCCCAGTTGATGGAATTGACCGTGCCGATGCGGTACTTGCGCTTGAAGTCGAGGTCGTTGCTGACGGCCTTGACCATGTCCTGGCAGTCATCAAACACGCCATCAACCGCGATGTTGAAGATGTTGTCGTCCATCAAGCTGAACATTTGCGCCTGCTGAAACGGGCTCATGCGGCCCTGCGGGCTGGTCATGAAAACGCGCACACCTTTTTTGCCGCGCATGGCGTATTCGGCAGCGCTGCCGGTATCACCACTGGTGGCGCCCAAAATGTTGAGCACTTCACCGCGGCGCGCCAGTTCGTATTCGAACAGGTTGCCGAGCAACTGCATGGCCATGTCTTTGAAAGCCAGCGTTGGACCGTTGGACAGGGCCTCCAACCAGATGCCATCTTCAAGCGGGCGCAGCGGAACGATCTCTGGGGTGCCAAACACTGCCACCGTGTAAGTCTTGTGGCACAGGGCTTTCAGATCCGCCGCAGGGATGTCGTCAATGTAGAGCGACAGCACCTCAAACGCCAGATCAGCGTAGCCCTGATCCCGGTAAACGCTACGCCACCGGCTCAGGGTCGCGTCATCTACCTGGGGGTAATGCGCAGGCAAATACAAACCGCCATCAGGCGCCAGGCCTTCTAGCAGGATGTCGCAAAAGTGTTTGGGCGTTTGGTCGCCACGGGTGGAAATGTAGAGCATGCTTGCCAATTTTTAAAAGTTCAGGGTGTGATCAAAATCAACTGCGGAAAATAGGTGCGCACACGAACCGGGTCACGTGTCAGCAAAGTCATTTGCGCGACAAGCGCATGGGCACCAATGAAGAAATCGGGCAGGGTCGAACTTCTTGCACCCCCGGCAGCGCGGTAAGTACGGTGCGCCTGCGCCGCCATGAAAGCCGCCAGGTTCGGTATTGGCAACACAGCAATGCCAGACTCCTTCAAAAAATGATCCTGCACCAGCGCTGACGGGAAACTGCGCGCCACCTCTGCGTACACGATGGCATTGATCGCCAAGCCGCCTGCCTGCACATGACGCGTGAGTTGCTCGGCGCTCCACTGCTTCCAGTCGGGTTTTGCCTCGATCACATCAATCAGGACGCTGGAGTCAACAAAAATCATCGCATGGCGTCCTCACCACGGGTTTCTCGCAAAATTTCTTCGGTTGTCATGCCAGACACGCCCGTACCCATCCACTTTAAAAACGGGTTTTCCTTGGGTACAGCAGGCTTGGCGGGAAACATCAGCACCTGGCCATTGGGTTGGGCCACAAACTCGATTTCTTGCCCACGCGTTACACCCATGTGTTCACGCATGGCTTTCGGAATGGTGATTTGGCCTTTGACCGTTAATGCATGTCCCATGGTGGCGCCCCTTCAAAAAGTATTACCAAAAATTGTAATACACATGAATTGACATCGCTTGACCCATGGCTTGAAGGCGGCATCCGCTTGAATGCCGGTGTCGGTGTTGTCAAGCCAACTCTTCCTTGCGGATGCGGGTGATCGGCTCCAACACGCTGGGCAGCGCCTGCATCTGCGCGATGGCAGCGTTCATGCGCGCCTCCTGGCAGTCATGGGTCAGGATAATGACATCGGTTTGCGCCACCTTGGCATCAGCAGACACCTCATCAGCTTCGCGTTGCAGCACCGCGTCGATGCTGATGCCCGCATCGGCCAAAATGCCTGTGACCTTGGCCAGCACACCGGTCTCGTCGGCCACACGCAAGCGCAGGTAATAGCTGGTAACCACCTCGCCCATCGGCAACACCGGCAGGTCGCTCATGGCATTAGGCTGGAAAGCCAGGTGCGGCACGCGCTGCTTGGGGTCAGCGGTGTGCAGGCGGGTAATGTCCACCAGGTCGGCAATCACAGCACTGGCCGTGGGCTCGGCGCCTGCGCCCTTGCCGTAGTAGAGCGTGGTGCCAACGGCGTCGCCCTGCACCACCACGGCGTTCATGGCGCCTTCGACATTGGCGATCAGGCGCTTGGCGGGGATCAGGCAGGGGTGCACGCGCAGTTCAATGCCTTCGGTGGGATTGGTCGCGCCGGGCTCCCGGCGCTTGGCAATACCCAGCAGCTTGATGCGGTAACCCAGTTGCTCGGCGTATTTGATGTCGGCGGCACCGAGCTTGGTGATGCCTTCGATGTAGGCCTTGTCAAACTGCACGGGGATGCCGAAGGCGATTGCCGACATGAGCGTGGCTTTGTGCGCGGCGTCAACACCTTCGATGTCGAAGGTGGGGTCGGCTTCGGCGTAGCCCAAGCGTTGTGCTTCTTTCAGCACCACGGCAAAGTCCAGCCCCTTGTCGCGCATTTCGCTCAGGATGAAGTTGGTAGTGCCGTTGATGATGCCGGCAATCCACTGGATGCGGTTGGCCGTCAGGCCTTCGCGCAGCGCCTTGATGATCGGAATGCCACCGGCCACGGCGGCTTCAAACGCCACCATGACGCCTTTGGCCGAGGCTGTAGCAAAAATCTCGGTGCCATGAACGGCCAACAAGGCCTTGTTGGCCGTGACCACATGCTTGCCTGCGGCGATCGCCTCCAAAACCAGCGTTTTGGCAATGCCATAGCCGCCAATGAGTTCGATCACGATGTCGATGTCGGGATTGGCAATCACGGCGCGCGCGTCGTTGACCACCATCACGCCGGGGCCGACCAGTTCCTGGGCGCGCGCCACGTTGAGGTCGGCGACCATGGTGATTTCGATGCCGCGACCGGCGCGACGTTTGATTTCTTCCTGGTTGCGCTTGAGCACATTGAAAGTGCCCGAGCCCACGACTCCGATGCCCAACAGGCCGACTTGAATAGGTTTCATAAGATTGATAAGCGAAAAATAAACTAATTGCTGTGCCGCTTGCGGTAGCCTTCAAGAAATTTGGCGATTCGGCCAATGGCCTCGCGCAACTCGTCTTCATAGGGTAAAAACACCATTCGGAAATGGTCAGGAGTTGGCCAGTTGAAGCCGGTGCCCTGCACCAGCATCACCTTGGTTTCCTGCAACAGTTCCAAAAAAAATTGCTGGTCGTCGGTGATGGGATACATCACCGGGTCAAGCTTGGGGAACATGTACAGCGCAGCCACGGGTTTGACGCAGCTCACCCCCGGAATCGCGGTGATGAGTTCATAGGCCAGATCACGCTGGCGGCGCAGACGGCCGCCCTCGCAGACCAGATCGTTGATGCTCTGGTAGCCGCCCAGCGCCGTCTGAATCGCCCACTGGCCCGGCACGTTGGAGCACAAGCGCATGTTGGAGAGCATGTTCAGACCCTCGATGTAGTCCCTGGCCGGCTTTTTGTCGCCCGAGACAACCATCCAGCCCGCGCGGTAGCCGCACGAGCGGTAGCTTTTGGACAACGAATTGAACGTCAGCGTCAACACATCGTCACTCAACGAGCCCATGGCCGTGTGCTTGACACCGTCATACAGCACCTTGTCATAAACCTCATCGGCAAAAATCACCAGCCCGTTTTCACGGGCGATTTGCACCAGTGCTTTGAGCAACTCGTTGGCGTACAGCGCACCCGTCGGGTTGTTGGGATTGATCACCACCAAGCCTTTGGTGCGCGGCGTGATCTTGGCGCGGATGTCATTGAGGTCGGGCATCCAGCCATTGGCCTCGTCGCACAGGTAGTGCACCGGCGTGCCGCCCGACAGGCTGGCTGCAGCTGTCCATAAAGGGTAATCGGGCGATGGCAGCAAAATCTCATCGCCGTCGTCAAGCAGGGCATTGGTGGCCATCACGATCAACTCGCTGGCGCCGTTGCCGAGGTAAATGTCATCGAGCGTGACGCCTTTGATGCCCTGCTTCTGGGTTTCGTGCATGACCGCCTTGCGCGCGGCAAAAATACCTTTGCTGTCAGAGTAGCCCGCAGAATTGGGCAAATTGAGAATCATGTCCTGCTGGATTTCTTCCGGCGAGTCAAAGCCGAACACTGCCAAGTTGCCGATGTTGAGCTTGATGATCTTGTGACCTTCTTCTTCCATCTGGCGCGCGGCATCCATGATCGGGCCGCGAATGTCATAACATACATTGGCCAGTTTGGCTGATTTGCGTATGGTCTTCAAAGTCCCTCCGGGCGTGGTCGCTAAAGAGCGAAACCTATAATTTGAACACAAGTCCAGTTTCTCCAACCCCGATCCCACTTCAAGCCCCGCACCATGAAAATTCACCCTGACATCATCAGCGTGCCCTACATCAGCGCATATGGCAAAGGCTGGGTGCAGGTGGGCGATATCCAGCTGACCCACAGCGTGGTCATTGCCTCTGATGGCAATCGGTTTGACTGGCAATGCGCTCACTTTGAGGACCTGACTGACGCGCATTTCGAACAATTGGCACAGTTGCAAACCGAACTGGTGATTTTTGGCAGCGGAGAGCGCCTGCGTTTTCCGGCGGCGGCCCTGACCCGCGGTTTGATCGAGCGCCAGATTGGCATTGAATCTATGGACACTCAGGCGGCCTGCCGCACCTACAACATCCTGGCTGGCGAAGGCCGCCACGTCGCCGTTGCGTTGCTGATCGAGGGCGCCGCCCTTTGACATGACCCGGCTCGTAGCTGGATTTAGGCAAGCAGGCCCGACGATCCAAATGTCAAATCGGAGTAAAATACGGGTCTTGTAGTCGGGGGCGCATAAGTGCTTTAAAAGGATAGTGTCCGCGACTTGAGAGACCGACGCATCCTGTCACACGAGATTGAAGAAACATGGCGATAGTTGTCAACAAACCCATCCCTGAATTTGAATCTACTGCTACTGGTGGCATCCGCGTCACCAACACGTCTCACCTGGGACATGTAGTCATTCTTTATTTTTACCCCAAAGACAATACTCCTGGTTGTACCACCGAAGCCATGCAGTTTCGCGACAGATACAAAGATTTTGTCAAAGCCGGTGCCACCGTATTCGGTGTCTCCCGTGACAACATGCGCTCCCACGACGAATTCAAGACCAAGCTCGAATTGCCGTTTGAGTTGATCGCTGACACCGAAGAAAAAATGTGCCACATGTTCGGTGTTGTCAAAAACAAAATCATGTACGGTAAGAAGGTGAAGGGCATCGAGCGCAGCACCTTCCTGATTGGCGCCGACGGCCTACTCAAGGAAGAGTGGCGCGGTCTCAAGGTGCCAGGCCATGTAGATGACGTGCTCAAAGCCGTCAAGGAACTCCACAAGTCGCCAGAACTGGCTTGAATGCGCAAGGGGTTGCGAAAAACCTTTGCCCTGTGCCGGACCGTTTAGTCACAAAGGTCCGTGCATAATCAAGCATATGCCTCAAGTTTTATCGTTTTCTGTAACAGCCGCCCTGGTGACATGGCGGCTGTTTCGTTTTTGAACTCGCAATTTTCCTAACGCACAGGAGTTTTCCATGCCTTTGCCCACCGCCCCGTCCAAACGTGCCGCCTTGTTGTCGCTGCAGGACTTCAATGTGCCCGCCCGCCCCAGAGTCAAAGGCAGCGTGAGCAAATCGCCGCCACCCTTAGCGCCGTCCAAAGAAGAGACACCGCAGCCGCAAGCATTCCAGCCCGCGCCAATCGTCGAAGCTGTCGAGGTGTTGGCCAATAAGGCGCCCCAGGCCAGCGCCCGGCGCCGCAGTACACCAGCGAACGCGCCCGAGGCTACAGTCCCCAAAACCCGCCGCAAGGAAGGCCCCAGCAAGCTGTTTGTGATCGACACCAATGTGCTGCTACACGATCCCAGCTGTCTGTTCCGCTTTGAAGAGCATGACGTCTTCTTGCCCATGATCGTTCTTGAGGAACTTGATGGGCACAAAAAAGGCATGACTGAAGTGGCTCGCAACGGGCGCCAGGCCAGCCGCTCGCTGGATGCACTGGCAGAGCACCAAGGTTCGGACATCAGCACCGGGCTGCTGCTGCATACCACCGGGCACAGCGAAGCGCGTGGCCGCCTGTTCTTCCAAACCCAGTTTCTCGACTATGAACTGCCCACCAGCCTGCCCCAAGGCAAAGCAGACAACCAGATTTTGGGTGTTGTGGAAGCCCTGCGCAAACAACACGCGCCGCGTGACGTGGTGCTGGTGTCCAAAGACATCAACATGCGCGTCAAGGCCCGCGCCTTGGGCCTCAATGCTGACGATTACCAGAATGACAAGACGCTCGAAGATGGTGACCTGCTGTACAGCGGTGCCTACGCGCTGCCGGCTGATTTCTGGAGCACCCATGGCAACAAGGTGGAGAGTTGGCAACAAGGTGTGCATACCTTTTACCGCGTCAGCGGACCCGTCGTGCCGCAGTTGCTGATCAACCAGTTCGTCTATTTTGAATCAGCCGGCGAGCCCAGCCTGTATGCTAAGGTGACAGAGATCCGCGGCAGGACAGCGGTGTTCAAAACCCTGAAAGATTTCACTCACCTGAAAAATGCGGTGTGGGGCATCTCGACCCGCAACCGCGAGCAAAACTTTGCAATGAACCTGCTGATGGACCCAGAGGTGGACTTTGTCACCCTGACCGGGCAGGCCGGCACGGGCAAAACGCTGCTGGCGCTGGCCTCGGGCCTGACCCAGGTGCTTGACGAGCGGCGCTACACCGAAATCATCGTCACCCGCGCCACCGTCAGCGTGGGCGAAGACATTGGCTTTTTGCCCGGCACCGAAGAAGAAAAAATGGGCCCCTGGATGGGGGCGCTCGATGACAACCTGGAAGTCTTGGGCAAAACCGACACCGCAGCCGGCGAATGGGGCCGTGCCGCCACCAACGAGCTCATCCGCAGCCGCATCAAGATCAAGAGCATGAACTTTATGCGCGGCCGAACCTTTTTGAACAAATACGTGATCATCGACGAGGCGCAAAATTTGACGCCCAAGCAAATGAAAACCTTGGTTACTCGGGCCGGGCCGGGCACCAAGATCATCTGCATGGGCAACATCGCACAAATCGACACGCCCTACCTGACCGAGGGCTCGTCAGGCCTGACCTACGCGGTGGACAAGTTCAAAGGCTGGCAGCACAGCGGCCACATCACGCTGGCGCGCGGCGAACGCTCGCGGCTGGCTGACTTTGCGAGCGAAGTCTTGTGACCTTGCGGGTCAGACCACTCGCGCAGCGACGTGCTCTGACCCCAACTTCTTGAAGTGTTGGGGACCGAGCAAGCTCAGTCGCTTCGCTCCTGTAGCCTTGGTCCGTCCCACAATGTCTCAGAAGTCCCCGCTGGCTCCATTGGCCAGCGACTCGAACTTGGTGATCTTGTTCAAGAACGCCAGTTTGACCACCCCAGTCGGGCCGTTGCGCTGCTTGGCGATGATGACCTCGGCCACGCCAGGCTCCTTACAGGCGTCCTTGGTGTAGTACTCGTCGCGGTAGATGAACATGATGATGTCGGCATCCTGCTCGATGGCGCCCGACTCACGCAAATCGCTCATCATGGGGCGTTTGTCAGGGCGGGTTTCCACGCTGCGGTTGAGCTGCGAGAGCGCCATCACCGGGCATTTGAGCTCCTTGGCCAGCATCTTCAGGCCGCGCGAAATCTCACCCAGTTCGGTGGCGCGGTTTTCACCGTCGCTGCCGTTGGAGCCGCTCATCAACTGCAAATAGTCCACTACGATCAGGCCCAACTGACCGCATTGGCGCGACAACCTGCGCGCATTGGCGCGCAACTCGCTGGACGTGAGTCCAGCAGTTTCGTCAATGTGCAGCGAGATGGTGCGCAGTTTTTCGATGGCCTCCGACAGACGCGGCCATTCATCGTCGGTCAACTTACCGGTGCGCAGATGGCCCTGGTCGATGCGGCCAATCGAACCCACAATGCGCACCGCCAACTGGGCCGCGCCCATTTCCATCGAAAACACCGCCACCGGCAAACCTTCATTCAAGGCCACATGCTCGGCAATGTTGATAGCCAAAGCCGTTTTGCCCATCGATGGGCGAGCCGCCAGTACGATCAGGTCGCCGCCTTGCAGGCCGGCCGTCAATCGGTCAAGATCGTAAAAACCAGTGGGCACGCCAGTCACATCGTTGGGGTTGTCGGCCATTTCCTGGACCCGGTCGAGCAACTCGACCACCAGCGTGTCCATGGTCTGAAAACCCTGCTTGGTGCGCGCGCCCTCCTCGCCAATGTTGAAGATTTTCTGCTCGGCCTCGTCCAGTATCGCTGCCACGGGCCGGCCTTTGGGGTTGAAGGCATTGGCTGAAATTTCTTCACTGGTGGACACCAGTTTTCGCAAGATGGAACGTTCGCGAACGATCTCGGCGTAGCGGCGAATATTGCCGGTACTGGGCACGTATTGCGCCAGGGCATTCAGGTAAAGCAGGCCACCGATTTCCTCGGCTTTGCCGGAACTCTGCAACTGCTCATAGACGGTAATAACGTCAGCCGGCTTGCCCGTATTGATCAACAAACTGAGTGCGGCAAACACCTGACGGTGCTCAAAACGGTAAAAGTCGTTTTCGCTGATCACATCGCTGACCCGGTCCCAGGCGGCGTTGTCCAGCAACAGGCTGCCCAGCACGCTGGATTCAGCCTCAATCGAATGCGGCGGAATGCGCAACTGGGCAACCTGACGGTCAGCACCCAGGTCTTCGTTCAGGGTTGAGAGGATGGCAGACATGATATTTTCTTGAGACCCTGAATATTACGACTTGCAAGACCCAATAAAAAAGCCCGACCGGTAAAGATCGGGCTTCAGAATAATCTGGTGGGATGTGCGGGGGTCGAACCCACGACAAACGGATTAAAAGTCCGCTGCTCTACCAACTGAGCTAACATCCCTTACGCAATGAAAGTTGCGTTTTGGCAAGCCTCAGATTATAAACAATTTCAGCTTTGTTTAAGTTTCAAAGTGCTCAAGTTGTTCATAATAACACCTGCTGCGCAGAACCCAAAGCTCGCTGTCACCGTCACCAATGAGCCAAAACCATGGCAATTCAGGCTGCCATCTCCAGCCACGCCACAAGAGGCGTCGGGTGGAGCGACCGCCTCCGGACTGTAGATGCAGGTGACGCCCAGTTTTTTTCTCATACCCATGGTTGGAAATTCTTTGCGCAACTGGTAGCGCACCTTGGCCAGCAAGGGGTCGTGCGTCACATCCAACACGTCCGCCACCGAAACCCTTTCGGCGTGGCGCTTGCCGCCCGCTGCGCCCACCATCACATGTAGCGTCCCCGTCTTGCGGGCCCAAGCGGCCATTGCGGTTTTGACTCTGACTTGATCGCAGGCGTCAACCACGGCGTTCACCCCGGCAGGCAAAATAGCCGGCCAATTGTCCGGCTCGGCAAATGCTTCAACGCACGTTACATGGCACTCCGGAAAATAGGAGACGATACGTTCGCGCATGGCTTCCACCTTGGCCTGGCCTAAGCTGCTTTTTATTGCCTGAATCTGGCGATTGATGTTGGATTCTGCGACCTGATCAAAGTCGATCAGGGTGAGGTAACCCACACCGCTGCGTGCCAAGGCTTCTGCAACCCATGAACCCACGCCACCCAAACCCACGATAGCCACATGCGCTTGCCGAATCTGCTGTGCGCCAGAAACGCCAAACAAGCGATCAAGTCCACCAAAACGGCGATCAAGCACGCCTGTCATGCCTGTCATGACAGTCATTTAAGCGTCGCAAGACGCTCTCTAGCAGCAACAGCTGCCTCTGACTGCGGATAAGCCTTGACCAAATCGGACAGCGTTTTTCGAGCGCCCTTGCTGTCTTTTAACTCCAATTGGCAATTGGCGATCGACAACACAGCCTCGGGCGCACGCACATGCTCAGGGTCCTTGGCGATCAGGGCGCGGAAATTAGCCATCGCCCCCTTATAGTCACGCGTTGCGTACTGGGCATTGCCCAGCCAGAATAATGAGGGAACCACATAACCACTGGCGGGGTAGCTTGTCACAAAGCGCGAAAAGAGGCTCTGCGCAGTGGCGAAATCGCCATTTCGAAAGACCGTCAAAGCCGCTTCATAGTCGGCAGTTTCGGCTTGATCAGCCACGAACTCAACGCCATCGAGTTGAACTGTCACTGGCTCAAGTTTGCTGAAACGCGCTTGCATGGCCTGCAACTGGTCTTTTTGCTGGCGTTGGGTTTCAGCCAATTCACGCATGATCTGCTCATTGCTGCCGCGCAGAACTGCAATCTCGGCCTTGAGTATCTCGATCTGGCGTTGCAACTCGAGCATGCTCTGGCCGAGGCTTGTCAACTCCTGGTTTGATGTCTGACGTGCCCGCTCGGCATCGGCTCGCATGACTTCCACGCGCTGACGTAAATCAAGGATCGCCTTGCGCGCGTCGTCATCCTCGAACAAGGCCGCATGCAGCCCGCTGAACGAAAACAAACAAATCAGAAGAACGACAGACGACTTGGAAAACAGCATTGGCATTCTTGGAGCCCATTTCATGGATAACGAATTTCGACACGTCGATTTTGGGCAAGGGCCGCTTCATCAAAGCCAGCCGCCGCAGGTTTTTCTTTACCAAAACTCACGGCCTCCATCTGGTTTTGAGAAACGCCCAAAATCGACAGCGCGTTGCGCACCGCATCGGCCCGCTTCTGGCCCAAAGCCAGGTTGTACTCGCGTCCGCCGCGCTCATCGGTATGACCTTCAAGGGCCACCCTGCGGGTTGGTTGAGCGCGCAACTGCTTGGCATGCGCGGCGATCAACGACTGAAACTCAGGCTTGACGACAAAGCTGTCGTAGTCAAAATAAACCACACGGGATTCATTGGAAGCCAGCGCCCCTTGAGCTTGATCAGGCGAAGTGCCCAAATCCACCGGCGCCACGCCACTCCCCTGCACGCCGGAACCAGCCGCCCCCGAATCAGCGCCTACCGCTTTAGCGGTGGCATCTGCCACAGGCACGTCATTGAGCGGTACCGAGCTTCCGCAGGCCGCCAAAAAAATCGACAACAAACCAGCCAAAATAAAATTTTTCATACTGAAACTCCAATACTGTTAATTAAAAAAGGGGCCCCAATGCGGCTCGCGGATATCACCTTGCTGCCCGCTGAGCCTGGCCTTGACCTTGCCATCAAGCGTGCTCGTCATGAGCGCCTCACGACCCTGCTGTTGGGTTGCATACACCAGCATCTTGCCATTGGGTGAAAAACTTGGGCTTTCATCGGCCGCAGAATCCGTAATGGCAGTCACGGCACCATCCGCCAGACTCATCACATGCAGCATGAAAGCACCGCCCACCCTCGAAATGTAAGCGAGCCAGCGACCGTCCTGGCTGATGGCCGGTGAAATGTTGTAATTACCGGTAAAAGTGACTCGTTCAGCCCCCTGTCCGGTTGCGGCAACCCGGTACACCTGGGGCGAGCCACCCCGATCACTGACGAAGTAAATGTGTTTACCGTCGGGCGAAAACACGGGTTCGGTATCGATGCTGGGGGACTGCATCAAGCGACGCGGCTCGCCGCCTGCAGCTGACAACAAAAACAACTGGGAACCACCATCGCGACTGAGCGTCAAGGCCAAGGTGGTGCCATCAGGCGACCAAGTTGGTGCACTGTTGGAACCCTTGAAGTTGGCGATCAAGCGGCGCTTGCCGGTGCTCACGTTGTGCACATACACCACCGGTTTGCGTGACTCAAACGACACATAAGCCAGTTGATTGCCATCAGGCGACCAGGCGGGCGAGATGATGGGCTCCGGGCTGGCCAGCGCCGACTGGGCACTTTCGCCATCGGCATCGGCCACCCACAGCTGGTAGCGCTGACCCACCTTGGTCACATAGGCAATGCGAGTGGAAAACACGCCCTTGTCGCCGGTCAGCTTTTCATAGATATCATCGGCCACCCGATGCGCGGCCAAGCGCAAATCCGTTGCGTTGACGGCAAAACTGCGACCACCCAAATCCTGGCCCTTGACCACGTCCCACAAACGAAACCGCACATCAAATCGACCATCAGCCAGTCTGGCCACACTGCCCGAGGCAAAGGCATCGGCACCCGCCTGACGCAAGAACGACAGCTCAGGACGGGACGACTCATCAAACGCACCGGCCGGAGGCGTGATCACGCGAAACTGGCCGCTACGCTCCAGATCAGCCTTGATGATGTCCGATATTTTTTGCGGCAGCGCCTCCTGGCCCTTGAAAGGTGCAATCACCACGGGCACCTGCGTCAGGCCCACACCGGAGACTTCGATGCGGAATTGGGCGAGAGCCGGAAGACATACAAAGCAGCTTAAGAAATAGCAAAAGTAACGTTTAATCATCGGTTCATTATTACAGTCTGGTCAGCACAACATCGTTAGCGGCACGATCCTGAGAATAACCCAAGGTCGATCGGGTGATCAGCGGTTGTAACACGCTCCCTGACAATTTGGGCATTTTGTGACGCATTGTTACGGTTGGCATCCTTATGCAAAAGATGAAAAACCTCTGTGGCGCAAAAGCAATGCTATGGACAGAGCGCCGCTATCTCGATTGGTTGGCGCTTTTCCTGCGAGCCGGAAGACCCGAAAAAAGTAGGCCAACCGCCCAGGCGAAAAGCAGCTTTTCAGCGTGGTCGAGCAAGAAGGAATTGAACAGGTTGCCAACCAGATACGCCAGCACCAGCCCACGCGTCAACACTTGTTCAGCCAACGGCAGTCGACGTGCTGTCCGCCAGAGCACCACGAATATCGCGAGCAGCAAAATCAATCCGGGCAAACCCAGCTGGGCAGTTGTCAGCAGATACTGATTGTGGGGATTGTTGGAAGCTTGTGCTGCAGTACCAGCAACCTGTTGACTGTAGGCATATTCGAAGCCACCGGTGCCGACGCCAATCAGAGGATGCTCGGCAATGATGCGCAGGCTGGTAGCAGCGTATTGCATGCGCAGACCCATCGAACTTTGGTCCTTGTTCCCGTATTGCCAGTTCTGGATTTCCTTAATGCCGTCGCTGTATCTGGCCAACACCGGAACGCCCGGCAACTGCGAGACGACGATCCCCGCTGCGGCGATCACGGCGCCGGCGACGATCGCGCCGCGCCAGCGGAAGCGTCTAATGAACACATACCCGGTGAGTACCAGCAAGACCAATTGTCCGGTTCGTCCCTGCACCATTAAAAGATTGACCACCGCCAGCGCCGCAGCAAATCCCAGCCCCCAGCGCCAGCGTCGATCACGGGCATGCAACGCACCGACGAAAAACATAAAGGCGCCGAGCGCGACGAAGAAACTGTGCGTGATGTGCAACTTGAAAACCACCGGGTTGCTGGCATCGTTGTTCTTGCTCAGCCAATCGGGCAAATCGACGCCGGCCCACATAGCGTAGGAGAGAGCGAGTGTCAGCAGGATACCCAGGCCGAAGGCGGCGGCAGCGCGCCGCTTTTGTGCGTCGGTCAGAGGCAGCGCGATCAGTGCCAGCGGCAGCATCAAGACAGCATATTTGTTGAAATAACGCAAGCGCTCGGCGGCGTTACCGTAACCCCATGCCGTTCCGAGCGCGACGAGCAGCAGGAAGACCAGCAGCACCCAGCTCAGCAGATTGGTGCGCAGGTTCACCCACTTGTTTTGCCACTCGCCGCAGAGCAGCCAGCTGATCAGCATCACAAAGAGCAGCAGATTGTCGAGTGCAGTGGAAATCGGCAGCGACAGGCCGAGCAGAACGCTTGCAACCGGAAAAATTCGGGTGGCGAGCGAAGGGGCTGGAGTGAGCGTAATGGACATCGTCGGTGCGGTGGATTGGGAGAGGTCGGCGGCGTTTTCGTGCCACGAGGTTTGGGCAGAACTGGTCCGCGTGGTCATTTTGGGGAGCGGCAGGCCGCAATATGGGCGATCAGTTGGTCAAGATTGATTTGCAGACCGAAGCGGCGCAATACATCGGCGCTACCGGCTTGGGCCAGGGCCCGCATCGCTTCGGGCGCGGTCAAGGCGCGATCAATGGCGGCGGTCCACGCCGCACCGTCGCCGGAGGGCGTGATCAGCCCGGTTTCCTGATGCCGTACGGTTTCCGGGATACCGCCGACATCGCTGACGACGACTGGGATGCCGAGCGAGAGGGCCTCGATCTGAGACATGCCGAGCGGTTCGTAGGACGAGGGCACAACCACCAGCGCAGCGCGGGTATAGACCGCCGGAATGTTGTCGACCATACCTAGAAAGGCGACCTGTTGGCCGAGGCCCAGACGGGCGACCTGTTGCTGTAGCTGAACTTTCAATTCGCCTTCGCCGGCGATTGCAAAACCTATGATTTGGCCGCGCTGCTTGAGCGTGGCCAGCACGTCGAGCATCAGCGCGTGCCCTTTTTCCGGCCGCAGCATCGCAGCCTGCACGATCAGCGGGCACGGCAGAGCAGCGAGGGCTTGTATGATCGCTGCGGGCAAGGCTTCCTGGCTGCGCCGTGCGATTGCTGCGAAATCGATGCCAGGATAAAGCAGGTGGATACGTTGCGGATCAATCGCGCGGTTTGCCAGCAGGCGCTGGCGCATCTCGTTGCTGGGCACCAGCGTGCGATCGAACAGGTGGTTGTAGGTCCAGGCATTGGGCTGGTCGTGCTGGTAGGTGCGGGCGCGCAGTAGGGCTGGCCGGTCGGGAACCAGCCGCGCCGCCAGCGCGCCGTTGTTGGCGTCGTGGCCACTGTGGCAAATCAACGCATCGGGCCGGAACGATTGCAGTACGCGCCGCACGCCGGCAATGCTTGGCAGGTGCAAGCTGTTTCGAAAAGGAATCGCCACGGTGGCGATTCCGCGCGCCGCAGCAACGGTGGCGAGGCGGCTGTTGTGGCGGCACAGGATCAGGGTCTCGATGCCGCGCATCGGCAGGCTGGCGGCCTGCGCCAGCAGTTGCAGTTCCTGGCCGCCGAGGTTGGGTGAGCTTTCGCTGAACAGGACGCGGCGCAACCCAGTCGAACTCACAGCCAGTCCAGATCGGCCGGGCGTCCGAAGTCAATGTCGGCGAACTGGCCACCAAGGTCAAGGGTGTCGCTGCCGGTGTAGCCAGCAGCACGCCAGCGCGGCAGCCGCGCGCCGTGAAGGCGAACCTTGCCGCGCCGCGGGTCGTCGCGAGTGGCCCCGGGCAGCGGCACGATGCAGTCGCTGGCGTTGCCAAAGACGTTGGCCGCCCAGTGCGAATAACCGGAAATCGGCGTGGCCAGGATCACCGGGCAACAACCCAGCGCGAACATATCGGCGACCGGATTGACTGTCGAGGCGTGGCCGGCGCCCTTGTAGGTGTACGTTGACAAGGCGTCGAGGCTGATCACATCGAGACCGTCGTAGAGTTCGCGGAAAGCGCGCGGGTCTCCCGTCGAGGACAGGAAGAAGGCAACGTCGGGCTGCACCCGCTTGATCGCGCGCATGGTTTCGGCGTACCACCAAACCGGCACCGCAGGCCACTCGCGATCGACGCGGTAGGTGTTTTCGTCGCCGAGTTCGTAGTCGCCGTGGCGGACATGAACACCGACTACCGGGCGACCCTTGAGCGCCGAAAAACTTCGCCGGATGCTTTCGGCCAACGGCTGCGCGATTTTGATCCGACGTGCGGTTTCGAGATAAATCGGGTTCAGCAGCTCGTCGGGGCCGTCAAGCGAACGCAAGATGATTTTCTTGTCGCGCAGCGTGTCAAACAATGCGCGGTCGCAATGGCGAATGCGCTGGGCGCCAATGCGGGCAAGCAGCCCCACCTTACCGCGTGTGGTTCCAGCGACCGTAAACGAATCTAGTTCGTGCCAGTCAAGGATGATTTGATGCCCGTATGCTTCTTGAATGGCGAAGGCCAGCGGCAAGGTTTCGAGGCGATTGGAAACACCGACAAATTCGTCGATATAGAGCTTGGGCATTTAGGGCAGCGTGGCAGAATTGTAAAATTATAACGAAGCGGCCTTATCGTCAGTTCTCAATGCCAACACCAGATACCCAACGCCTGCTTGTCGTCTGCACACGCCGCATCGGCGACGTTTTGCTGGTCACGCCGCTGATTCGCTCATTGCGGCGAGCATGGCCACAGGCGCAAATAGATGCACTGGTTTTTCGCGGCACAGCAGGCGTATTGGAAGGTAATCCCGACTTGGACGAGCTGATCGTAGTCCCCGAGCGTTCGACCAAAATGGTGCGCTGGCGCGAGTTGCGACAGTTGTGGAATCGCTACGATCTTTCGTTTTCCTGTGTGCCTTCCGACCGCGCCCGACTCTACGCCTGGGCCGCGTCGCGGCGTCATCTGGGAATGCTGGCGGCTGACGAAATCACGGTCAAGCTGCGCCTTATGGACAGCGCCGTGCGCTTTGACGACATCAATACCCATACGGTGTCAATGGGGCTGCAGCTGGCCGACCTGGTCAACGTCGCGCGATGTCCAGAAGTGGTGCCGCCAACAGCTGGCGGCAGCTTGCCATCTGAAATCAGGCAAGCTTTCGCGGTGTTGCATCCCTTTCCAAAGTTCAATTACAAGATGTGGACCGAGGCAGGCTGGGTCGCCTTGGCGCAGGCGCTGCAAGGCCGAGGTTTCCAGGTCGTGTTGACAGGCAGCAGCGACGCGGAGGAAGTCGGCTATTGCCAGCGCCTGGCCGCCGCCAGCGGCGCGCTTTGCCTGGCCGGGCAACTGTCGCTGGCGCAGACCGCCGATCTGCTGCGTCAGGCCGAGTTATTTGTCGGCCCTGACACGGCGGTGACCCACCTTGCGGCGGCCTGTGGAATTCCGACGGTGGCCCTGTTCGGCCCGTCGAACCCGGTCAAGTGGGGCCCCTGGCCGAGCGGTCGCGACGTGATCGACAGCCCCTGGCGGATGGTCGGAAGCGCCCGACACGGCAACGTCATGCTGCTGCAAGGAAGCGGCGAATGTGTACCGTGCCGACTGGAAGGCTGTGACCGCCATCTGGCGAGCTGGAGTCGTTGCCTACAGGAGATGCCCTCGGCCCGCGTGATCGACGCTGCGCTGGGCATGTTGAAACCCACCTCCGCCGAGTTGGCGCGCTAATCAGTCGAACCTGCCCGATGGGATGAAAATCCCCCGCATCAAGTTGGGGATTTTTGACCTACAACTCCCAAAAATGGCAATCATGCGCTGGCATATTTGCTTTCATGTGCATAAATTATTTTATTTTGACAAATAAAATAATTTTAAATACCGGTAATAAGTTGCTTCGGCATTTGAGATTGCCAACATCAATCCTTCAGCACCATCTAAAAAACCAGCCCTCAAAACATAAGTCCTTACGAAAGCCCAAAAGCCATGTGCAATGGCAGATGTCAAACCTCCACGTTTGCCTTTTTGATAACTATTTTTGGCACCAAGCGTTGAGTATTGATTGATTTTTGAAATGACTTCTTCCAGATCCTTGTAAGTCACATGAAATAAGGGTTCCGTCAATTTAGCTGACTCACCCTGAAAAACAAGACGCTCATGGACAAGATCATTACTAAAAGAAGCTTCTCCACGCTTGAATAGCCGCGTCACATAATCTGGCCACCAACCAGAATGCCGGATGAATTTTCCGCAATAACTTGAGAGTCTTGGTAATTTGTAGATAGCAATGTTCGTAGATTGAATCGCATTTGCAATTTCCTGATGCAAAACATCGCTCACGCGTTCATCAGCATCCAGCGATAAAACCCAATCACAGGTGGCATAGGCCAAAGCCCGATTTTTTTGGATTCCAAACCCTTGCCAGTCAGTCGATGTGTATACTTTTTCAGTATATTCTTTGGCAATTGACAAAGTATTATCAACACTACCTGAATCCAACACAACAATTTCGTTAGCCCAAGTAATGGATTCAAGACAATCTCGAATATCATGCTCTTCATTTTTTACGATGATAATAACGGAAAGCGTTGATTTCATTGGCGTAATTTTGACACTAACTATGGCGAATCTTGCAGTTGGTCAGCAGATCCAAACTGAATGTGATGTAACTGCGCATACACCCCATTCCTGGCCAGCAATTGACTGTGGGTTCCAGTCTCAACGACTTCACCTTTTTGCAACACGACGATGCAGTCTGCTTTTTCGATGGTAGACAAGCGGTGCGCAATCACCAATGACGTACGCCCTTGCATCAGGGTTTCCAATGCGGCTTGCACATGACGTTCTGATTCGCTGTCCAACGCGGACGTAGCTTCGTCAAGGATAAGAATGGGCGCATTTTTAAGAATGGCGCGTGCAATGGCAATGCGTTGACGTTGCCCACCAGATAGTTTGACACCGCGCTCACCCACGAGTGTTTGCAAGCCCTGCGGCATCTCGCTGATGAACTCCATCGCGTGCGCGGCTTGTGCTGCGGCAATGATCTCTGCCTCGGGTACTTCACGCATCTGGCCATAGGCGATATTGGCGGCAACTGTATTGTTGAACAGCACAACTTCTTGGCTTACCAATGCAATGTTCGCTCGCAGGCTTGATAGCGAGAGCTCTGCAAGGTCAAGACCGTCCAGCATGATGCGGCCGCTATCAGGCAAATAGAAGCGGGGCACCAGATTCGCCAGCGTACTTTTGCCGCTGCCGGATGCGCCCACCAGGGCGACTGCTTGTCCTGCTGGAATTTTCAGACAAATGTCGCGCAGTGCCAGCCTTTCGTCGTGCTCATAGGACAGGCTGACATGCTCAAACTCGATGCAGCCCTGGGCGCGGCCTATGTCGATCTTGCCGGCATTGATTTCACCGGGTGTATCAAGCAATTCAAATACGCTTTCTGAAGCCGCTAAACCGCGTTGCAGATGCTCACTCACACCTGTCAGGCGCTTGATTGGCGCAGTGAGCATCAGCATGGCAGCGATGAACGAGAGGAATCCGCCTACGGTGGTTTGATCGTTGGCAGATTGCAAGGTGGCGAGGTAAACGATGACTGCCAATGCCACGGAAGCAATCATCTGGACGATCGGCACATTGCTGGCAGCTGCCATGGCCTGCTTCATGTTGTGGCGTCGCACCCAGTTGACCTGGTCGCCAAAACGACTGCTCTCATAGTGTTGCCCGCCAAACAGCTTGACTACTTTGTGTGCGGCAACGCTCTCCTCTATCACCTGCGTGATGTCGCCCATCGATTGTTGTGAATCGCGGCTGGCGTTGCGTAATCTCGCGTTGATGATTTTCAGTATGAAAGTAATGACAGGCACCATCACCAAACTGAGTAATGTCAGTTCCCAGTTCAAATAGAACAGCCAGCCGAGCAGGCCAACAATGATGATGGTGTCACGCACCGCAACGGTAACCACACTGGTCGCAGCGGCGGTCACCTGCGCCACATCAAAGGTGAGTTTGGAGATCAAATTGCCAGTGGCATGGTCGTCATAAAACTGTGTGGGCAACGTCAGTAGCTTATGAAACATTTTTTCACGCAAATCCATCACGACCTTGTTACCCACCCACGCGATGGCATAAGTTCCCACGAAAGAGGCAACACCGCGCACGAAGAAAATCAACAAAATGATCAGTGGCGCAAATTTGATGACGGTATTGTCCTTCTGGATGAACGCACCGTCCAGCATGGGCTTGAGCAAAGCTGGCAGCAGCGGTTCAGTTGCTGCCGTTATGGCCATACCCAAAATGGACAGGGCAAAGATGCGCCAATAAGGTTTAACGTAACCGAGAAGACGTAGATAGAGCTGCGTACTGTTTAGCTTCATGAGGTTGACCAAAACATGTTTCAAATTTTCTGTAACCGTTATTGAAGCGATATCTACATTGAAAATTCAGGTTTGTTGAACTCGTGTCAGTTTCCGTAGGCACAGATGCGAGCCTTCACAGCAACACGATATCGTACTGCTCCTGCCCCATGGCGCTCTCGCTCTGCAGCGACACCGGCTTGCCGATGAACTCGCTCAGGCCAGCCAGGTGCTGGCTCTCTTCGTCGAGAAATAACTCGATCACCTTGGGCGACGCCACCACGCGGAACTCCCTGGGGTTGAACTGGCGCGCTTCGCGCAATATCTCGCGAAAAATATCGTAGGCCACACTGCGCGCGGTTTTCACAATGCCCTTGCCCTGG
>PFUD01000094.1 GCA_002789915.1 Comamonadaceae bacterium CG_4_9_14_3_um_filter_60_33
AACGCCCTGGCCTTTGATGATCTGATGCAGGCTTGTTTAAACATTGAACTCCGAGCAAACGGTCTTTTCAAGCGCTGAAATCTCAGCGCAGTCGTTCTGAAATAATGACCAAGATACTGTGTGAAGTTGCAAACCATAGATGCGCACAGAACCATCTATTTACCCGCAAGACCAAAAATGCAAAGAATTGAAACTACTGTTGGCAACACGTCAACACCAACCACTGCTAATGATGTCATTGCTGGAACATGCAACGACCCAAGGTTGGTCAAGTTAAGCTTGGAAAAAATTCAGGGAATACACCCGGCAATCGTTCTACTCGAACAAGAACTCGACATTCCACCACTCAAACTCCCCAGTAAATACGCCGCATCCTTGGACAAGGAACTGATCTCCATGCTTGCCCGAAAACCCCCAATTGTGTTTCGGAATAAGCGACTATGGTGCATCGGCAACGTACGCGCCTTCAAGCTGGCCAAGTCAATTCTGCCGCCCGACAAGCCGATTGGTTGCATTGAACTTTTCGACTTGACCGAAGAGCAAATCAAAACCGACTATTTAACTGAGTTCCTCTTCGACCCAGCCGTCTTTGGAATCCATGCATCCGATCTAAAAATCGTCGCTGAAGCAGCCAGAAAAGCCATCAATACGAAATTATGGACGCTTTCTAATTCACCAATTGAGGACTATTTGAGTAACCTTTATTGCATTGACAAACGCAACTTGAAACAGTAAACCGAAACAAAGACCGATTGCAATACTCCTACATCAGTTAATCTATCGAGCCCATCGACCCAAGAAGAAGGTTCGCTTGGCCAAACTTTATGACCGATCTGGCATTGCTGTGATCGAATGCAAAAGCGAGTCATAACGCCAGTCCTTTTTCTGAGGAAAAGACCTATATGACAACACAGAATGGAAACGAAGCTGTTGTTGCTGTTGCTTTTGCAGATAGCGTTGTTATCCAAAAACTTATGGCAAATGCGGTCTCAGAAGGGGTGGACACCGAGGTTTTGCGGGACATATTGTGGCTTATTACCGCACACACAAGTCTGATCGGTTTTCAAAGAGCAGTTGGCCGGTTGCGGCAAATTCTCAAGAAGATTTCAGAAAAATGGCCTAGCGCGCTGGAGGAAGCTGACATCTCTTCATGGCAGCCTGTGCTCGATTGGATTTATGACAATCGCAGCAGCCTCAAGAGCATCCTTGGTAACGATTTTGCGCGTGAATTCAACACAACCGGCCACAATCCCTTGCTGGGCTCAGCATCGACGCTGTTTCCAATGTACGCCACCTTGTGTGAACCCTTACCAAAAGGAAATTCTGCCGTCCAATTCTTGCTTCTCAGTGCCCATTTGCTGCTCGGGTATATCCAGGCGCTCAGAGAAAACTCAAGTCTTGACGACTACGAAAAACGTGGTTCAGAGTTGAAATAGACGTTTTCTCCAAATAGCGTCAGCACTGCCGCAAGAGCAGTTCGTCGGTACGCCATGGCGGATAACCAGGTTCAACTTGATGCCCTGAAAGTCGATCTGCCTCCAGAAGAATTTGCGGAGTATTTGGAAGAGGCCACTGTACCGAGTGGAAAGAATTTTTCAGCTGATCACAACGGATTAGTCCGCTTCCTGGAAAAGTGCCATGATCTTCGAGATTGGAAGGATGGACCTGGCGGTGGTGGTGGTTCCGGCAGCGGTGGCGGTAAGTGGATCGGTGATCAATTTGAAGCTGCCAAACTGACGATCGCGAAATTTCGCCAGGATCCTGATGCTGTATTCGGTTGCGCCCACCCGCACACCGCCTACCTCTTTGCCAACCGGCGCGCCAACCGCATGAAGGTGTTGGTGCATGACGGTATCGGCATCTGGCTGGCCGCCATAAGACTGCACCAGGGCCACTTTGTCTGGCCGGCTCTATCGGCCCAAACGCAGATCAGCTTGAGTCGAGCCCAGCTTGACGCACTGGTGCTGGGCCTGCCCTGGAGTCGCATTGGCGAGGCCGGCATCATCAGCATTGTGTGAGAAATAAATGACCTCAAAGTCATACGTGGCAATGTTGATTCACTATTGTTTTTGAGTCAATTGGGGAATGTCAGAATGGCCCAAAATAGCTTGTCGTGGGACACTTTGTGCCATGGTCCAAGCCTTTGAATCACTGTCAAATTTGAACGCAGAACAACTGCGTGAGCTTGCCGCAGAGTTGATTGCAAAGATTGCACAACAAAGCCAGCAGCACGCTGTGGCTATCGCAGCCAAAGACAGTGACATCCAGTACAGCCAGACCAAGATCGACAAACTCACCCACGAGTTGGCAACCCTCAAGCGCTGGAAGTTTGGTCGCAGCAGCGAACTGCTCAATGCGGCCCAGATCAGCTTGCTCGACGAGACCCTGGATGCCGACATCGCCGCCATCGAAGAAGAACTCAAAGAGCTGGCCTCTCCAGTCAAGCTTGAGGCTGCACCGCGTCAACAACCCAAACGTGCTGCCCTACCAGCAGGCCTGCCCCGTGTGGCCATCCACCACGAGCCTGACTCCACCACCTGCGGCTGTGGCTGCCAGTTGAAGCGTATTGGCCAGGATGTCTCAGAGAAACTGGACTACACACCAGGCGTGTTCACCGTCGAAGAACATATCCGCGGCAAATGGGTGTGCGATGAATGCGAGACCCTCATCCAGGCGCCAGTGCCTGCGCAAATCATTGACAAGGGCATCCCCACGGCGGGTTTGCTGGCCCAGGTGCTGGTGGCCAAGTACAGCGACCACTTGCCGCTGTACCGCCAGGAACGCATTTTTGGCCGTGCCGGGGTGGAAATTCCACGCTCGACACTGGCGCAGTGGGTGGGCATTTGTGGCGTTCAATTACAGCCACTGGTCGACGCCCTCAAAGAGGAAATTCTCAGCCACTCGGTCTTGCATGCCGATGAGACGCCGGTGGAGATGCTTAAGCCCGGCAACAAGAAAACGCACCGGGCTTATCTTTGGGCTTATGCACCAGGCGCATTCGAGGACTTGAAAGCGGTGGTTTACGACTTCTGCGAATCACGCGCCGGTGAACATGCCAGAACATTCCAGGGAAAATGGAAGGGACGTTTGGTTTGTGATGACTACGCGGGGTACAAACAGGGTTTTATCAGTGGCATCACCGAGGTCGAGTGCATGGCGCATTCAAGGCGCAAGTTCTTTGATCTGCATGTGAGCAGCCAAAGCCAGATTGCAGGGCAGGCTTGTGCGTACATCAGTCAACTTTATGACGTGGAGCGTGAGGTCAAGAACCTCAGCTTTGCGGAGCGCCTGCAAGTTCGCCAAGCCAGATCAAAACCATTAGCTGAGGCGTTTCATGCGTGGATGCTGTTGCATCGGCAAAAAATTACCGACGGATCAGCCACTGCCAAGGCACTCGATTACAGCCTCAAGCGCTGGGGGGCTCTGACGCAGTTCCTCAATGACGGGCAGTTGCCCATCGATAACAACTGGATCGAGAACCAGATTCGCCCGATTGCCATCGGCAGGTCCAACTGGATGTTTGCCGGTTCCTTGCGTGCGGGCCAGCGCGCTGCGGCGGTGATGAGTTTGATTCAGAGCGCCAAGCTCAACGGGCATGATCCGTATGCCTATCTCAAGGATGTGCTGGCTCGCCTGCCGACGCAGAAAAACAGCCAGATCGACCAATTGCTGCCGCACCGCTGGCAGCCCACCGCAATTTAGCTGCGAATCTGTGCCGGTAAGGCACCAGTGGCGTCAAGGGGTGTTGGCCGCACGCTTACGGTTGACCGACTTCTTTGGGCACGAACGAGCCATCGACGGAAGTCAGATTCAGAGTAAAGGAAATTCCGTCCAATACCAGTCGGCCATCTGCACGAAGATTTTGAAGTCGTAGCCAACCCGTCACAAGCCCAAAGGTCAAATTGCAAATTAGCAATTTCTGTGACGTCACAAACCTCGTCACAAACCTCGTCACAGAATGCAAAACGCCCACTTGGAGTGGGCGCTTATTCAAGCTAAGTGCTTGATTTTATTGGTTGCGCGAGAAGGATTTGAACCTCCGACCTTTGGGTTATGAGCCCAACGAGCTACCAGACTGCTCCATCGCGCGATAGATTCATATTGTAACCGATCAAGCGGCCGTTACGGCTTCCGGAGCAACAGTTTCTGCACCCCGATCAACCAGTTCAACGAGGCACATAGGCGCGTTGTCACCAACACGAAAACCCATTTTCAAAATGCGCGTGTAGCCGCCTGGACGAGCATTAAAGCGGGGACCCAGAACGTTGAACAATTTGACAACTGAGTCACGATCACGTAGACGGTCAAAGGCAAGACGACGGTTAGCAACCGTAGCGACCTTTGCCAGCGTAATCATGGGCTCAACTACGCGGCGCAATTCCTTCGCTTTGGGTACAGTGGTTTTGATAACCTCATGCTCGATGAGCGAATTCATCATGTTGCGCAACATTGCCAAGCGATGCGAAGAAGTGCGATTTAATTTACGAAGACCAAGGCCGTGACGCATAGTAGATTCCTTTATTTAATTAAAACAGCCGTATCAGGTACTGTTCATGTCACATAAGTAAACTGTGAATTTACTTATTTTCGAGAGAAACAGGTGGCCAGCTTTCAAGCTTCATACCTAACGTTAAGCCACGGGAAGCCAGAACTTCCTTGATTTCATTGAGTGATTTTCTGCCAAGATTAGGCGTCTTTAACAACTCATTTTCAGTGCGCTGTATTAAATCACCAATGTAATAGATGTTTTCAGCTTTCAAACAATTAGCTGAGCGCACTGTCAATTCAAGCTCATCTACTGGGCGCAACAACACGGGGTCAAAGTTGGAACTTCCACTACGCGCTGGCGAAGCGATGATCGAATCAACATCACCACCTTCGAGTTGCGCAAACACTGCCATCTGTTCAATCAGAATTTTGGCAGAAGCACGCACTGCATCTTCGGCGGAAAGCGCGCCATTGGTCTCAATATCGAGAATCAACTTGTCCAGATCCGTACGTTGCTCAACCCGAGCGCTCTCAACGGTGTAGCTCACGCGCTTGACCGGAGAGAAAGACGCATCCAGAACAATGCGGCCAATGGACTTTGTAGTGTCATCGAGATGACGACGCAAGGTTCCGGGAACATAACCGCGACCGCGCTCCACCTTGATTTGAACATCGAGCTTGCCACCGTGAGCCAAATTGGCAATCACATGGTCAGGGTTGATAATTTCCACATCATGCGGGGTTTGAATATCACCAGCACTAACCACACCCTCGGTGTCCTTGCGCAAGCTCAAGGTCACTTCGTCACGGTTATAGAGCTTGAAAACGATACCTTTGAGGTTGAGCAAGATATTAACAACGTCTTCATGAACCCCATCAATCGACGAGTATTCGTGCAGAACACCAGCAATAGTCACCTCGGTCGGCGCATAACCCGGCATTGACGACAGCAGTACACGGCGCAGGGCGTTACCAAGGGTATGACCATAACCTCTTTCGAACGGTTCTAATACAACTTTAGCCCTGTTGGTAGATAGCTGCTCAACATTGATAGCCTTAGGTTTTAGTAATATATTTTGCATGTATAAATCCTCTGAACACCCCCGGAAATGCCCACCGGAAAAGGCTTACGATGCAACTGACGAACAATAAACCATCGGTTGCCAAAACATAGGCTGCTTACACTTAACGTGAATACAACTCAACAATCAGCGATTCATTCACGTCAGCCGCAAATTGATCACGATCAGGCACTGATTTGAAAACGCCTTCGGCCTTTTCAGCATTGACTTCCACCCAAGCTGGCATACCCACCTGTTGCGCCAGTTGCAAAGCCTCAGCAATTCGATTTTGCTTGCTGGACTTTTCGCGCACAGACACAACATCACCGACTTTGACGAGGTAAGAAGGGATATTGACCGACTTGGCATTCACCAGAATGGCTTTGTGCGAAACCAGTTGACGAGATTCAGCGCGGGTAGAACCGAAGCCCATACGGTAAACCACGTTGTCGAGACGTGTCTCAAGCAAAGTCAACAAATTGGCACCGGTATTGCCCTTGCGGCGGTCAGCTTCTTCAAAGTAACGTCGAAACTGCTTTTCAAGAATACCGTACATGCGTTTGACTTTTTGTTTCTCGCGCAATTGGATGCCGAAATCAGAAGTACGCGCACCTGAAGTGCGACCATGCTGACCCGGTTTGGAGTCGAACTTGACTTTGTCTCCGATGGAACGACGCGCGCTCTTGAGAAACAGGTCAGTGCCTTCACGGCGGGAGAGTTTGCCCTTAGGGCCTAAAAAACGTGCCACTTGAAATTCCTTTTAGTCAGCTACCGCTTAAAAACAGCGGGAGCCAATGTGCGAACACATTGGCGGTGGGCTTGGTTTGTGAGTTAAATACGACGGCGCTTTTGCGGTCTGCAACCGTTGTGCGGTACAGGCGTCACGTCAGCAATCATATTGATGCGAATACCCAGGGCAGCCAAAGCACGAACCGAAGACTCGCGACCTGGACCAGGACCTTTGATTTCGACATCAAGATTCTTGATGCCTTGTTCAATTGCAGTACGACCAGCCACTTCCGACGCAACCTGAGCAGCAAACGGTGTGGACTTGCGTGAGCCCTTGAAGCCCTGGCCACCTGAAGATGCCCAAGCAAGAGAATTGCCTTGGCGATCTGTGATCGTGATGATGGTGTTGTTAAAGGAAGCATGCACGTGCGCGATACCGTCCGCTACGTTCTTGCGAACCTTTTTACGAACGCGCTGAGCTGCGTTATTGGCGGGAGCTTTAGCCATAATGTTCTTTCAGTGCCTGTTATTTCTTGAGTGATTGCGCAGCTTTGCGCGGACCTTTGCGCGTGCGCGCGTTGGTACGCGTGCGCTGACCACGCAACGGCAAACCACGACGATGCCGAAAGCCACGATAACAACCAATGTCCATCAAACGCTTGATGTTCATAGTAGTTTCACGACGCAAATCTCCTTCGATCGTGAATTTGGCGACTTCATCACGCACTTTTTCAAGATCTGAGTCAGTCAGATCCTTGATCTTTTTTGAGTAATCGATGCCACAAGATTCACAAATCTTGCGAGCGCGACTACGCCCGATACCGAAAATAGCGGTTAAACCAATTTCCGAATGCTTTTGTGGCGGAATATTAATACCAGCGATACGTGCCATTTTAGTCCTCTATAACTCTTGCAATTAACCCTGACGCTGTTTGTGTCGCGGATCCGAACAGATCACACGAACAACGCCTTTACGTCGAATAATTTTGCAGTTGCGGCAAATTTTCTTTACCGAAGCCGAAACTTTCATTGCATTCTCCTAAACAATTCTTAAACAGGTAAAACTACTTTGCGCGAAACACAATCCGTGCCCGACTCAAATCATAAGGGGTCAGTTCAACGGTCACTTTGTCACCTGGCAATATTCTGATGTAGTGCATGCGCATCTTTCCAGAAATATGACCAAGAACAATATGTCCATTTTCAAGTTTGACCCTGAAGGTGGCATTGGGAAGATTTTCAACAATCTCACCCTGCATTTGAATAACGTCGTCTTTTGCCATATTGATTAACCTCAAGTCGCCTTAAAGTTAGCTTTTTTCAGCAAAGACTCATACTGTTGCGACATCAGATAGTTTTGCACCTGAGCCATGAAGTCCATGGTCACCACCACAATAATCAGCAACGATGTGCCACCAAAGTAAAATGGCACGTTATATTTGAGAATCAGGAATTCCGGTAACAAACAAACCAACGTAATGTAAATGGCACCAACAAATGTCAAGCGTAACAAAATCTTATCGATGTACTTGGCAGTGTTGTCACCAGGACGTATACCCGGAACAAAGGCGCCGCTCTTCTTAAGATTGTCAGCCGTTTCACGGCTATTGAATACCAGCGCCGTATAAAAGAAACAAAAGAAAATAATGGCGGCGGCGTACAGCATGACGTAGATAGGCTGGCCAGGTGTCAAGGAACCTGCAATGTCTTTCAACCAACGCATAGACTCACCAGCACTGAACCATCCGACGACCGTGGCAGGCAACAAAATGATGGAAGACGCAAAAATCGGCGGAATCACCCCGGCCATGTTGAGCTTGAGCGGCAGATGTGAGGACTGGCCTCCATAAACCTTGTTGCCTACTTGACGCCTTGCGTAATTCACCAATATCTTGCGTTGACCACGTTCCACAAAAACCACGAAATAGGTGACCAAACCGACCAAAATCACGATCACCAAAGAAATAATAATACTCATCGCCCCCGTGCGGACCAGTTCCAGCAAACCGCCAATGGCATTGGGCAAACCAGCGGCGATACCGGCGAAAATCAAAATCGATATACCGTTTCCCAATCCGCGTTCGGTGATTTGTTCACCCAACCACATCAAAAACAACGTACCAGCAGTCAGCGTAACCACAGCAGTCATGCGAAAACCAAAACCCGGTGCAATCACCAAACCAGGAGAGCTTTCAATAGCCACAGCAATCCCAAGTGACTGAAACAAAGCCAAACCAAGGGTGCCGTAACGCGTGTACTGCGTTATCTTGCGCCGACCAGCTTCACCCTCTTTTTTAAGCTGCTCAAAAGCCGGAACTACATAACCCATTAATTGCATGATGATCGAAGCCGAAATGTACGGCATGATCCCCAAAGCAAATATAGTGAACCTGGACAAGGCACCGCCAGAAAACATGTTGAACATGCCAAGAATGCCGCCTTGCTGACCTTTGAAAAACTGCTGCAACTGGACCGGGTCTATGCCGGGCACAGGGATATGCGCACCCACGCGATAAATCACGAGAGCGAGCAACAAAAAGATCAGACGGCGACGCAAGTCACCGTACTTGTCTGTTTTAGCAGAGAGAGCCGAACTTGTAGCCACTTACACTGATCCTGAATCTGAATTAAGCAACACTACCGCCAGCGGCTTCAATGGCAGCTTTTGCCGCCGCCGTCGCACCTACGCCGTTCAGATTGAACGCCTTGGTCACATTACCGGTCTTGATGACTTTGACCACCTTGGCAAGCTCGCCAATCAGGCCCGCTTGCTTTAGAACGAGCACATCAATATCTGTAGCTTCCAGCTGATTCAAGGCCGACAAAGTCACTTCGGCATTGAACTTCAGCAAGGCAGACTTGAAGCCACGCTTGGGCAGACGCCGTTGCATGGGCATTTGACCGCCTTCGAAACCAACCTTGTGGTAACCGCCAGCACGCGACTTTTGGCCTTTATGGCCACGACCCGCTGTTTTACCGAGACCTGAACCGATACCACGACCGACGCGCCGTTTGTAATGTTTTGCGCCGTCAGCCGGCTTGATGCTATTGAGTTCCATCATTTACCTCTTAAAGCACTTTGACCAGGTAACTGATCTTGTTAATCATGCCGCGTACTTCCGGGGTGTCCACTAGTTCGCTAGTGCTGCGAATCTTGCGCAAACCCAAACCGCGGACAGTGGCGCGATGCGACTCTGCACAACCGATTGGGCTGCGCACGAGTTGCACTGTCACTTTCTTTTGCGTTGTCATTTCGAGGACTCCAATCAGGCAAAAATTTCTTCGATGGTCTTGCCACGCTTGGCAGCAACGACAGAAGGCGTTGTGGCGCGGGACAGCGCATCCAACGTGGCGCGAACCATGTTGTAAGGATTCGACGAGCCATGGCTCTTCGCCACGATGTCAGTGATTCCAACAACTTCGAAAACTGCGCGCATTGGGCCGCCAGCGATGATGCCGGTACCCTTGGGGGCGGGTGCAACCATGACCGAAGCTGCGCCGTGATGACCCATCACCTTGTGGTGAATGGAACCATTTTTAAGCGACATTTTTGCCATGTTTCGACGTGCCTCTTCCATGGCTTTTTGCACAGCCGCAGGAACTTCTTTCGACTTTCCCTTGCCCATGCCCACCGTGCCATCACCGTCGCCCACAACTGTCAGTGCTGCGAAGCCAAGAATACGGCCACCCTTGACCACTTTCGTGACCCGGTTGATGGCGATCATCTTCTCGCGCAGACCGTCTTCAGGCCCTTCAGCCTTACCTTGCATTTTTGCTTGTACTTTAGCCATTATTAGTTTCCGATCTGCTTAGAACTGCAAGCCAGCTTCGCGTGCCGCATCAGCCAGCGCTTTGACGCGGCCGTGGTACGCAAACCCTGAACGATCAAACGCCACTTTCTCAACACCAGCTGCTTTAGCTTTTTCAGCCAAACGCTTGCCGATGATTTGGGCTGCTGCAACATTGCCGCCTTTTCCAGCACCACCCAATGACTGACGCACTTCGGCTTCTACAGTGGAGGCGGTGGCGATAATTTTGTTGCCATCGCCAGAAATCACAGTGGCGTAGATGTGCAAGTTGGTTCGATTGACCGTCAAACGGGCAACGCCCTGATGCGCGATGCGAATCCGCGTTTGACGGGCTCTGCGAAGACGCTGCTCTTTTTTGCTCAACATGGTGCAGATCCTTATTTCTTCTTGGTTTCTTTGATCGCGACTTTTTCGTCGGAATACCGAATACCTTTGCCCTTGTAAGGCTCAGGCGGACGGACCGCACGGATTTCAGCCGCTATCTGACCAACGCGCTGACGGTCAGCGCCCTTGATCAAAACTTCCGTCGGGGTCGGGGTGGCAACAGAGATGCCTTCAGGCATGTCCATGTTGACAGGATGCGAATACCCCACGGTCAAATTGAGTTTATTACCAGTGGCTTGGGCCTTATAACCAACGCCAATCAAGGTCAACTTTTTCTCGAAGCCTTTGGTGACACCAATCACCATATTGTTGACCAACTGGCGCATGGTGCCTGCCATGGCATCAGCTTCACGCGAGTCGTTGGCGGCAGAAAAACTCAACTTTCCAGCATCGCTGACAATTTTCACCAACACGTTATGAGTCAAAGACAGCAATCCGCCTGAACCTTTGACGCTCACATCGTTTTTACCTACCGTCACATCAACCCCAGCGGGGATGGTAACGGGCATTTTTGCTATACGGGACATTTTCTATTTCCTCTCAATGCCACGCTTTAGGCGACGTAGCAAAGTACTTCACCACCAACACCGGTAGCGCGCGCCTTGCGATCAGTCATGACACCCTTTGGTGTTGTGACAATTGCCACACCCAGACCGTTTTGAACTTGCGGAATGGCATCGCTGCCACGGTACACGCGCAGTCCAGGTCGACTGACACGCTCAATGCGCTCAATCACTGGACGACCAGCGTAGTATTTCAGAGCTATTTCAAGCTCAGGTTTGCCATCTGCCGGGTTCACTTTAAAGCCATCAATATAGCCTTCGTCCATGAGGACTTGGGCAATCGCGATCTTCACTTTGGATGAAGGGACGCGTACTGATGTTTTGGCAACCATTTGCGCATTTCGAATGCGAGTCAACAGGTCGGCGATCGGATCACTCATGCTCATATCTATTTCTCCTACCGATTACCAGCTTGCCTTGGTAATGCCGGGTATTTCACCAGCAAAAGCCATTTCGCGAATCTTTGCACGAGCCAGACCAAAGTGCTGGAACGTGCCACGTGGACGACCCGTGATCGCACAGCGGTTACGCTGACGAGTGGGATTCGCGTTGCGAGGCAACAATTGCAAACCCAGACGAGCCGCTGCGCGCTCTTCCTCAGTATGCTTGGCACTGGTTGAAATTGCTTTCAATTCCGCATGCTTTTTTGCATACTTGGCAACCAGTTTGTCTCTTTTGAGCTCGCGCTGTATCAAAGCCATCTTAGCCACAGGTCACCTCAGTTCTTGAAGGGGAAACGGAAGCCGGTGAGAAGCGCCTTGCACTCATCGTCGGTCTTGGCCGTTGTCGTGATACTGATATTGAGACCGCGCAAGGCGTCAACCTTGTCGTATTCAATTTCAGGGAAAATAATTTGCTCTTTGACACCGATGTTGTAGTTACCGCGGCCATCAAAAGAACGTCCCGAGATACCACGGAAGTCGCGTACACGGGGCAGTGCCACCGTGACAAAGCGATCCAAGAACTCGAACATTTGGGCACCACGCAATGTCACCATACAACCAATCGCTTGATTTTCACGAATCTTGAAACCAGCAATGGCTTTCTTCGACATCGTCACCACAGGCTTTTGGCCGGCGATTTTCGCCATGTCATCCACAGCGTGGTCCATTACTTTTTTGTCAGCCACAGCTTCGCTCACACCCATATTGAGAGTGATCTTGCTCAGGCGGGGCACTTCCATGGGTGACTTGTAGCCAAACTTGGCCATCAGCTCAGGGGCTAATTTTTCACGGTAAATTTGTTGCAAACGAGCCATGTTCATGCCACCTTGATTTCTTCGCCGCTGGATTTGTAAACGCGAACGCGCTTGCCATCAGCTTGCAGTTTGATGCCCACGCGATCAGCCTTGCCGCTTGCCACATTGAAGATAGCAACATTGGACTGGTGAAGGGCCATGGTTTTTTCAACGATACCGCCAGTCTCACCCTTCATTGGGTTGGGCTTGGCGTGCTTCTTGACGATGTTGACGCCCTCAACCACCAGGTGAGAGTCGTCTTTGCGCAACGTGACCTTGCCACGTTTACCTTTATCGCGCCCAGTGAGCACGATGACATCGTCGCCTTTGCGAATTTTGTTCATGTGATGTCCTTACAAAACTTCAGGAGCCAAAGACACGATCTTCATGAACTTTTCAGTGCGCAACTCGCGCGTCACCGGTCCAAAGATACGAGTACCAATTGGCTCAAGCTTGGCATTGAGCAACACGGCTGCATTGCCATCAAATTTGACCAACGAGCCATCACTGCGACGAATGCCCTTGGCGGTTCGCACCACCACAGCACTGTAGACGTCGCCTTTTTTGACACGTCCACGCGGTGCGGCTTCTTTGATGCTCACTTTAATGATGTCGCCTACGCTAGCGTAGCGACGCTTGGATCCGCCCAGCACCTTGATGCACAGAACGGACTTCGCGCCGGTGTTATCGGCGACTTCGAGTCGAGATTCAGTTTGGATCATTTGTTTAATTCCCAACTTGCACCAAAAGCAAATCGCACAATGCGAATTTGGCTTTGATCAGTCTTGGGCCCGTCTCACGCAACATGAACCACTCATGTTGTTAGGTTGGGGCAGAAACTTCGGTTTAACGCGAAGCCTCGTATTATGCATTGAAAACGGGGGTCGGTCAAAGAATTTTTTAGGCTTACAGCAAATAATTGGCTGCCAACAACTTGAATTCCTGGATTTTTGGGTCTTTTTGGGTTTCTTCAAGCAAGATAGCACCGACACGAGGGGCCAGTTCAATGGCAAGACGTGCGTCCAAAAACAGCAGACGCGAGCGCCTTGCCAGCACATCCTCCACAGTCAAGGCATATTCATGACGCGCGGCAAAGCGCACCATGGCGGTGGTCAGGCCAGGGCACAACGCCTCGGCCGCACCCGGCAACGCTTGCACGAATGTCTGCTCTGAACCATACGAGTGCCATCCCGGCGACTCACTCAACGGCCGCGCCGTGCCCGACGCTGAGACAGGGCTACTCCCGAGTAGGTGCAGGTTTTTCGTCACGCCTGCCTGGGTCGGGGTAATCAGGTGGTGCTCGACGCATTGACCAATGACGTCCTCGGCCATGGCCCGATACGTCGTCCACTTGCCGCCTGTGACGGTCACCATCCCACTGCGACTGACCAAAATTGTGTGCTCCCGGCTCAGCCCCTTGGTATTGTTGCCCTCATCCTGCGGCGGCTTGACCAGTGGGCGCAGTCCCACCCAGATACTTTTAACGTCAGCCCGAGTGGGCGCGCGGCGCAGGTACTTGGCAGACTCGCTCAATATAAATTCGATTTCTTCTTCAAAAGCCATGGGCTCACGTGCCAGATCATGGCGCGGGGTGTCGGTGGTTCCCAGGATGACCTTTCCGAGCCAGGGCACGGCAAACAAGACGCGCCCGTCGGCCGTCTTGGGCACCATCATGGCCACATCTGCCGCCAGAAAATCACGATCCACCACCATGTGCACGCCTTGGCTCGGTGCCACCATGGGCTGCGCGACCTGGCTGTGTTCGCCCTGCACCGCCAAACCATCTTTTTGTCGTAGCTCATCGACCCATACCCCGGTGGCATTGACAACGCACCGGCTCTGGAGCTGGTAACTTTTGCCTGTCAGTTGGTCTTCGCACAGCAAGCCCGAGACCTTGCCATTGTCATAAGTCAGCCCGGCAGCACGACAATAATTGACCAATAGCGCCCCGTGACTGGCCGCCGTTCGCGCCAGCACGATGGCCAGACGCGCATCATTGAATTGACCATCCCAATACTTCACCCCCCCTTGCAGCCCCTGAGCGCGCAGCGTCGGCAAATACGCCAGTGTCTCTTTGCGGCCCAGCAGCTCAGTTTTACCCAAACCGGCGCGCCCTGCCAGCACGTCGTAAATCTTCAGGCCCACGCCATAAAACCCGGCCTCCCACCAGCGATAGGTGGGCATCACGAACGGCAAGGGCTGGGCTAGGTAGGGTGCGTTATTCAACAGCAGCGTTCGCTCGTGCAGCGCCTCGCGCACCAACGCAATATTGCCCTGTGCCAAATAACGCACCCCGCCGTGCACAAGCTTGGTCGATCGCGACGAGGTGCCCTTGGCAAAATCATGCGACTCAACCAACACCACGCGCAAGCCACGCGTTGCCGCATCCAGGGCCACACCCAGACCGGTTGCACCACCGCCCACAATGGCTATGTCATAGCAACTGGGTTGGCTCAGCCTGGCCGTCAAATCAGCACGAATGGTTGCCAGGGGTTCTGTGTTTTCTGTCGTCATAGTGGTATTGACCTCGCCAAACAGTTCATTTTTTCCGCCTTGGACGGCCTCTCCCTAAAGAGACTGACCGTGTGAGCAGTTGGCGCACACGGTCATTGATCAGCACATTGCTTGCTTAAGCACTCGGATTAACGAACCTTGCCGTTTTTCCATGCGCTTAACAGCGTGTCATAGGCGATGGTTGCACCCTTTGGCTTTTCGTTGGCCAGTTTCTTCCAGGGTGCACCCGTGTCGCTCAGGTACTTGTTCGGATCGCCTTTTGGATTGAGCTTGGGTGGGCAATTGGCCATGCCAGCGCGTTCCAGGCGGGCCATCACCTTGTCCATCTCATCGGCCAGGTTGTCCATGGCTTGTTGCGGTGTTTTTTCACCGGTCACGGCCACGGCCACGTTTTTCCACCACAGTTGCGCCAACTTTGGATAGTCGGGCACATTGGTGCCGGTGGGCGTCCAGGCCACGCGTGCCGGGCTACGGTAGAACTCCACGAGGCCGCCAAGCTTGGGCGCCATGTCGGTCATGGCCCTGCTCTGAATGTCCGATTCCCGAATCGGGGTCAGGCCAACAATGGTCTTCTTCAGTGACACCGTCTTGGCAGTCACAAACTGGGCATAGAGCCAGGCGGCAGCCGTCTTGTTGGCATCGTGGTTTTTAAAGAAGGTCCACGAACCCACGTCCTGGTATCCGTTTTGCATGCCTTGCTTCCAGTACGGGCCATTCGGGCCGGGTGCCATGCGCCACTTCGGCGTGCCATCGGCATTCACCACCGGCAGACCGGGCTTGATCATGTCGGCCGTGAAGGCGGTGTACCAGAAGATTTGCTGCGCAATTTGGCCTTGTGCCGGTACCGGGCCAGATTCACCAAAGGTCATGCCCGTGGCTTCCTTGGGCGCGTACTTTTTCATCCAGTCCACGTACTTGGTCAAGGCATAGACCGCTGCGGGTGAATTGGTAGCACCGCCGCGCGACACCGAAGCTCCCACTGGGGTGCACTTGTCAGCCGCCACGCGAATGCCCCATTCATCGACCGGCATGCCATTAGGAATACCAATGTCTGCAGTACCCGCCATCGACAACCAGGCATCGGTAAAGCGCCAACCCAGCGATGGGTCTTTTTTGCCATAGTCCATGTGGCCGTAAATCGGCTTGCCATCGATGGTTTTGACGTCCTCGCTGAAGAACGCGGCAATGTCTTCATAAGCGCTCCAATTCAACGGCACGCCCAGGTCGTAGCCATATTTGGCCTTGAACTTGGCCTTCAGGTCAGCGCGGGCAAACAGGTCAGCGCGAAACCAGTACAGGTTGGCAAACTGTTGGTCTGGCAACTGGTACATCTTGCCATCGGGTGCCGTGGTGAAACTGGTGCCAATGAAGTCCTTGAGGTCGAGACCAGGGTTGGTAAAGTCTTTACCAGTGCCCGTCATGTAATCGGTCAGATTCATGATCTTGCCGTAGCGATAGTGGGTGCCGATCAGGTCCGAGTCTGAAATCCAGCCGTCATAGATCGACTTGCCCGACTGCATGGAGGTTTGCAGTTTCTCGACCACATCACCTTCCTGAATCAGGTCATGATTGACCTTGATGCCGGTGATTTCGGTAAACGCCTTGGCCAAGGTCTTGGACTCGTAGTCGTGCGTGGTGATGGTTTCGGAGACCACTGCTATTTCGCTCACACCTTTGGCTTTGAGCTTGTTGGCGGCCTCAATAAACCACTTCATCTCAGCCGCTTGTTTGTCTTTGGACAGCGTCGAGGGTTGAAACTCGGCATCGATCCATTTCTTGGCGGCAGCCTCGTCGGCCCACCCTTGGCTGGACATGGCACTGCATGCCAATGCCACCACTACAGCGCTATATCGCAATTTCATGTTCAATCTCCTCATGTGTACGCCCCTGATGTCAAGGCTGTTTCGGCTCCAGGGAACAAAAAGCCGATCCTTGTTAACTTGTGGGTCAGCCTTTGCGCATGATCAGCGCCAAGGCAGCCATGGAAATCACAAAGCTGATCCAGATGGACGGTTCGGCTTCCAGAGCCATCCATTCCATCAAACGGCCGCTCACGCCGACAAAAATCAGATTGATATAGGCCGCACTCAGCAGCCCGATAAACAAGCGGTCACCGCGCGTCGTGGCGATGGGCAAAAAGCCGCGCCGCATCACGGTGGGCGACTTGATCTCCCACAGCGTCATGCCAAACAGCATGAGCGCGATACAGCTAAAGAAAACGGCGACAGGCGTCGTCCAGGCCATCCATTCAAACATTCACGTTCTCCTTATCAAACCCGACCCATCGCAAAGCCTTTGGCGATGTAATTGCGAACAAACCAGATCACGATGGCGCCCGGCACAATGGTTAGCACGCCGGCGGCGGCCAACGTGGCCCAGTCCATGCCCGAGGCCGACACCGTGCGTGTCATGATGGCCACAATCGGCTTGGCGTTGACGCTGGTTAACGTGCGCGCCAGTAGCAGTTCCACCCAACTGAACATGAAGCAAAAGAAAGCCGCCACGCCGACACCGGCCTTGATCAGTGGCAAAAAAATCTTGACAAAAAAGACCGGGAACGAATAGCCGTCAACATAGGCAGTTTCGTCAATCTCGCGCGGAATGCCGCTCATGAAACCCTCCATGATCCACACCGCCAGCGGCACATTGAACAGCAGGTGCGCCAAGGCCACGGCCAGGTGCGTGTCCATCAGGCCCACGGTGGAATACAGCTGAAAGAACGGCAACAAAAACACAGCTGGTGGTGTCATGCGGTTGGTCAACAACCAAAAGAACACATGCTTGTCACCCAAAAAGCTGTAGCGTGAAAACGCATAGGCGGCAGGCAGCGCCACCGTGATGGAAATCACCGTGTTGATGCCGACATAAATCAGGCTGTTGATGTAGCCGGAATACCAAGAAGGATCCGTCAGGATGGTTTTGTAATTGGCCCAGGTAAAGTCCTGAGGAAAGAGCGAAAAACTCGCCAAAATCTCTTCGTTCGTCTTGAACGACATGTTGATCATCCAGTACACCGGCAGCAAGGCAAACACAATGTAGGCCAGCATGAACAGATTGCGTTTTTGAAAGCCCGGCTTATTCATGACCACCCTCCTTTTCCTGGGTGCCGACGCGCTGCATCCAGTTGTACAAAATGAAACAAAGCAGCAAGATGATCAAAAAGTAGATCAACGAGAAAGCCGCCGCCGGGCCAATGTCAAACTGTCCCACCGCCTTGATCGTCAAGTACTGGGACAAAAAGGTGGTCGAGTTACCCGGACCGCCGCCGGTGAGCACAAAGGGCTCGGTGTAAATCATGAAGCTGTCCATGAAACGCAGCAGCACGGCAATCATCAGCACGCCGCGCATCTTGGGCAACTGCACATACCGAAACACCGCGAACTTGCTGGCGCCGTCAATGCTGGCCGCCTGGTAATAGGCATCCGGTATCGAACGCAGGCCGGCATAACCCAGCAAACCGACCAGCGGCGTCCAGTGCCAAACGTCCATCAGCAAAACGGTCAACCAGGCGTGCGTGGCGTTACCGGTGTAGCTGTATTCAATGCCAAGCCCTTGCAGTGCTGCCCCCATCAAACCAATGTCGGTGCGGCCAAAAATCTGCCAGATGGTGCCCACCACGTTCCACGGGATCAGCAGCGACAGCGACACAATCACCAGCACAGCCGAGGCTTTCCAGCCCTGCGCGGGCATGGACAATGCCAGCAACACGCCCAATGGCAGCTCAATGGCCAGTACCGAGAGCGAAAAAGTAATCTGCCGCAACAAGGCGCTGTGCAATTCTTCATCGCGCATGATGGCGGCAAACCACTCAGTACCAACAAACACCCGCCGCTCAGGCGAGATGATGTCTTGCACCGAATAATTGACCACCGTCATCAGCGGCACGATGGCCGAGAAAGCCACACAAATCAAAACCGGCAATATCAGGAACCAGGCCTTCTGGTTGACTGGCTTGGTGGTGGTACTCATGCCACGATCTCCTCATTTTTATACATGCAACTGTGTTCGCTCAGCACCTGCAACCAGACCGTTTCGCCCAGCTTCAAGCGGGCGGTATCGGACGACAAGCGCGCTTTGACACTTTGCCCAGCGCAGTTCGCCATCAACATAACGTGCGTGCCGACATCCTGCACTTGCACCACCTCCATCGGCAATGCACCTTGGGTATTGGGCGCCACCAGCGCCATGTATTCAGGGCGCATGCCCAATTTGATGGGGCCCGGGGGCACAGACTGTCCCGCCAGCCAGGGCAAGGTCACGCCTGCCACGTCGAACCCCTCGGCTTGCGCCTGTCCGGTCAAGAAATTCATGCCCGGCGAGCCAATAAAGTGGCCCACGAAAGTGTGGCTTGGGCGCTCAAACAGCTCAGCCGCCGACCCGACCTGTACCGCACGACCACGCGTCATCACCACCACCTGCTCGGCAAAGGTCAGCGCCTCCACCTGGTCGTGGGTGACGTAGATCATGGTCAGCTTGAGTTCGTGGTGAATCTGTTTGATCTTGCGACGCAACTGCCATTTCAGATGCGGATCAATCACCGTCAGCGGTTCGTCAAACAATACCGCTGACACATCGGGACGAACCAGGCCCCGACCCAGTGAAATCTTCTGCTTTTGATCTGCCGACAAGTTAGCAGCCAATTGGTTCAGCTGCCCGCTCATCTCCAGAATCTCTGCAATCTGACCGACTCGCTGCTTGATCTGTGCGCTGGGCACTTGCCGGTTACGCAGTGGAAAACCCAGGTTTTCTGCCACCGTCATGGTGTCGTAAATTACCGGGAACTGAAACACCTGCGCAATGTTGCGGGCTTGCGGCGTGGCGCGCGTCACATCCACCCCATCAAAGCGCACCGAGCCCTGCGACGGCGTCAGCAAACCCGACATGATGTTGAGCAAGGTGGTTTTACCGCAGCCCGAAGGCCCCAGCAGCGCGTAGGCGCCGCCATCTTCAAACGTCATCTTGAGCGGCAGCAGCGCATAGTCGCTGTCTTGCTGCGGGTTGGGCGCGTAGGCATGCGCCAGGTCAAGTTCAATGCGTGCCATATCAACGCCCTCCGCCGCGCACGGGCGCCAACAACAGCAACCCTTGTTCGTCAAAAACATAAACCTGGGCCGGGTTCAGGTACAGGTTGATCTGGCTGCCCAACTCAAAGTTGTGCACACCACTCAATTGCGCCACCACGTCGCCGACCAGCGACTCGACGTGGACAAAAGTGTCTGATCCTGAGATTTCTGCAAGCTCAACTTTGCCGGGCAGGACCACATCGCCATCCTGAAACTGCACCCGCAGTGCGCTGGCGCGCAGGCCCACCGTCAATTTTGGTGATGACGTTGCCGGCAATGTCATGGACAGCAACGGCCCGCCATTGAGCTGCACCCCCGCGGACGCCACGCTTGCAGAGAGCAAATTCATCGGCGGGTCACTGAAGGCGCGCGCCACCCGTAATGATTTCGGCTTGTGAAAAACCTCTGCAGTGGGACCATATTGCAACAATTCACCTTGATCCATGACAGCGGTGTAGCCACCCAGCAGCAGCGCCTCGCCCGGCTCGGTGGTGGCGTAAATGACGGTGGCACCACCCTCGGCAAACAAGGCACTGAGTTCGTCGCGCAATTCTTCGCGCAACTTGTAGTCAAGGTTCACCAGCGGCTCGTCAAGCAGCATCAAGGGTGCTCCCTTGGCCAACGCGCGCGCCAGCGCCACACGCTGCTGCTGCCCGCCCGAGAGTTCCGCCGGATAGCGGTCCAGAAACATCTCGATGTGCAGTTTTTCAGCCAGTGCGTTGACGCGCTGGTCAATGTTTTTCTCGCCACTTAATTTCATCGGTGATGCAATGTTGGCGCGCACCGTCATTGACGGGTAGTTGATGAACTGCTGGTAAACCATCGACACATTGCGCTTGCGCACCGGCACACCCACGACACTGCCACCATTGACTTTCACGTCACCGTGGCTGGGTGCATCAAGGCCTGCCATGATGCGCATCAAGCTGGTCTTGCCGGCCTGGGTGGCACCCAGCAAGACTGTTACCGCACCGCTGCACGGCTGCAGACTCATGTCGTAGAGCCAAGTCTGGTTACCGACTTTTTTGCCGATACCCTCAAGCGTCAAATGCATCTTGCACCCTTTACTGATGAAATGTGAATCACAAATGATTTCGTATTTGTTCGTATTGTTGTTCGTTTTAATTCTTTTTGTATCAGTAATTACCCTATAAACATTCTTTTAGATTCGTTTTAAAGTCAAGGCATCCTATCGATGCGGGAAAAACACCCAACATGAAACCCAATCCAAGACAGCTCAACTTGCTCGCAGCCGTGCAAGCCCAGGGCTCGGTGACCGTCGAACATCTGGCAGAAAAGCTGGGTGTGACCCTGCAAACCGTGCGCCGTGACGTGCAGCGCATGGCCGACGAAGGCTTGCTGACGCGCTTTCACGGCGGCGTGCGGGTGCCCGGATCAACGGTCGAAAACATCGCCCACCGACAACGTGAAAACCTGTATACCGAAGGCAAAAACCGCATTGCCCGGGCCGTCGCTGCGGCAGTGCCCAACGACTGCGCCTTGATTTTGAATATTGGTACCACCACCGAGGCCATTGCCCGCGCCCTGCTGCACCACAGCGGCTTGCGTGTGATTACCAACAACCTCAATGTCGCCACCATCCTGAGCGCCAACCCGAAGTGCGAAGTGATTGTGGTGGGCGGCGTAGTGAGGGGCCGCGACCAGGGCATTGTGGGTGAGGCTGCGGTGGATTTCATCCGCCAGTTCAAGGTTGATATCGCGATCATCGGCATCTCTGGCATCGAGGCGGATGGGTCCTTGCGTGACTACGACTTCCGCGAGGTCAAGGTGTCGCAAACCATCATTTCCCAAGCGCGAGAAGTCTGGCTGGCCGCTGACAGCAGCAAATTCAACCGGCCCGCCATGGTGGAAGTGGGTCACCTGAGTCAGATCGATCGCCTGTTTACCGACGCGCCTCCGCCAGAACCCTTTCCTACCCTACTGGCTGAAGCCCAAGTTCCTTACGAGGTATCGCTATGACCTATTTAATGGCCCTTGACCAGGGTACCTCCAGCTCACGCAGCATTGTTTTTAACGGACAAGGCCAAGTGGTGGCGCAAGCCCAGCAAGAACTGACCCAACACTATCCGCAACCTGGTTGGGTTGAGCACGATCCGCTGGAAATCTGGCGCACCCAGTTGGCCACCGCGCGCACCGTGCTGGCCAAGGCGGGCATCACGGCGCGCGAGGTACGCGCCGTAGGCATCACCAACCAGCGCGAAACCACCATGGTCTGGAACCGAAAAACGGGTCTGCCAATTCACCCGGCAATCGTCTGGCAAGACCGGCGCGCCGAGCCCACCTGCGTGGCCCTGCGCGAACGCGGCCTGGCCGCCAGCATTCAGGCCAAAACAGGCTTGCTGGTAGATGCCTATTTTTCAGGCACCAAGCTCAAATGGCTTTTGGATCAGGTACCCGGTGCGCGACAACAAGCCGAAGCGGGCGAGCTGGCTTTTGGCACCATCGACAGTTGGCTGATCTGGCAGCTCACCCACGGGCGAACCCACACCACCGATGTCAGTAACGCCGCACGCACCATGCTGTTCAACGTGCACAGCAACCAGTGGGACGCCGATTTATTGCAAGCGCTGGACATTCCGGCCAGCCTGCTGCCCGAGGTCAAGCCGTCAAGCGCCTTTTTTGGCGAGGTCAGCGCCGATCTGCTGGGAGCTGCCATTCCCATTGGCGGTGTCGCCGGTGACCAGCAAAGCGCCTTGTTTGGCCAGGCCTGCTTTACCCCTGGCATGGTGAAAAACACCTACGGCACCGGCTGCTTCATGCTGATGCACACCGGCCAGCAGTTTCAAACCTCAGCCAACGGCTTGATCACCACCAGCGCCGCGCAAACCACGGCGCAACCCGAATTTGCCCTGGAAGGCAGCGTGTTTGTCGGTGGCGCCGTAGTGCAGTGGTTGCGCGACGGTTTGCACGCCATCCCGAACAGTGCTGCGGTGCAGGCGCTGGCCGAAAGCGTGCCCGACGCGGGCGGCGTGATGGTGGTTCCGGCATTTACCGGGCTGGGTGCGCCCTACTGGAAGCCCGACGCGCGCGGCGCCATCACCGGTTTGAGCCGGGGCAGCACACTGGCGCACATTGCCAGGGCGGCGTTAGAGAGCATTGCTTTTCAAAGTGCCGCCTTGCTGCAAGCCATGAGCCGCGATGCAGTAGCCGCTGGTGATACTGCAGTCAGTGAGTTACGGGTGGACGGTGGTGCTTGCGTCAACGACTTGCTGATGCAGTTCCAGGCGAACTTGCTCGGCATCCCGGTGCTGCGCCCGGTGGTCACTGAAACCACCGCGCTCGGCGCAGCTTACCTGGCGGGGCTGGCAACCGGCGTGTTTGAAGGCACCAACGAACTCAGCGCGCTATGGCGGGCTGAGCGCCGCTTTGAGCCGACCCTGGCGCCCAGCCGTGCCGCCGAACTGATGGCGCGCTGGGAACATGCGGTGCGGCAAACCGTGCTGCCGCCCGAGCTCTGACAGCCATCGGAGATCGTATTTATTGATTAGACTCACGGCTTTAAACAACCACGACGCAGGCGCGCACCTGCAAAAAACTCATGAGCAAACGTATCGCATTCATCGGCGGCGGCAACATGGCCAGCGCCCTCATCAGCGGCTTGATCAAGCAGGGGCTTCCAAGTGATCTGATTGACGTGGTCGAACCTTTTGCTGAGGCGCGCGACAAGCTGCAGGCCAGCTTTGGCATTGCCGCCCAACCGCAAGCCGGTGACTTTCTTCTGGACGCGCCGCTGCTGGTCTGGGCCGTCAAACCGCAAACCTTCAAGGAGGCTGCACTGACTGTTGCGCCGCACGTGCTGGGCGGCTTGCATTTAAGCGTGGCAGCTGGCATCCGTAGCGACAGCATTGCCGCCTGGCTCGGCACCGAGCGCGTGGTGCGCGCCATGCCCAACACCCCGGCGTTGATCGGTCAAGGCATCACCGGCCTGTTTGCCCGTGCCAGCGTCACCGCCAACGACAAAGCCTTTGTTGAACAGGTGATCGACACCACCGGCGAGTCGCTCTGGCTGGAAGCCGAAGAGCAGCTCGACGTGGTCACAGCCTTGTCAGGCTCGGGCCCGGCCTATGTGTTTTACTTCATGGAGGCCATGATTACGGCGGGCACCGAGATGGGCCTGAACCGCGAACAAGCGCGGCAATTGGCCATTGCCACCTTTACGGGGGCCAGCGCTTTGGCCAAATCCACAGGCGATTCGCCCAAGGTGCTGCGCCAGCGTGTGACGTCCAAAGGCGGCACCACCTTTGCAGCAATTTCCAGCATGGAAGACAACGACTTGCGCGCCCTCTTTATTGATGCCATGTACGCCGCCCGCGAGCGCGCCAGGGAGCTTGGTGACGAGTTTGGCGCGGCCTGAGTCCTCTGGCGCTTTTGCAGCTATTTACTGCACGGCATAGCTGGAGGCAATGCCGGCAAAAAGCGCAAAGCCCAACCAGTGGTTGAGCCTGAAAGCCTTGAAGCAACCATCGCGGGTGCGCGTGCGGATCAGGGTGAAATGCCACACCACCTGGGCCAGTGCCGCTGCAATGCCGACATAAAAAAGCGAGCCTGGCACGTAGCTGCGAAGCGCCAGCGTCCAGACGCCAAGGAATGCCAGATAAAACAGCATGATCACCGGCACATCCCACATGCCCAGCGTGATGGCCGAGGTTTTGATGCGCAGCCGCAGGTCGTCATCACGGTCCACCATGGCGTACTCGGTGTCGTAGGCCAGCACCCAAAACAAGTTGCCCAGCATCAGCAGCCATGCCAGCGGCGGCAAGTCGCCGCGCACGGCGGCAAAGGCCATCGGAATGCCCATGCCAAAGGCAATGCCCAGCACCGCCTGCGGCATCGACACGTAGCGCTTGGCATAAGGGTAAGCCAGCGTGACGGCCAGCGCAGCCGCCGACAAGCCCACCGTGATGGTGTTGGTGGTGAGCACCAGCGCAAAAGCCAGCAGCGCCAACACGGCGCCCACGGCCAGCGCCTCTTTCACCGACAGCGCGCCGGTGGTCACTGGCCGCGCCGCCGTGCGCTTGACGTGTTTGTCAAAATCACGGTCGGCCACGTCGTTGATGCAGCAGCCCGCGCTGCGCATCAAAATTGTGCCCAGCACAAAAACGCCGAGCAAATGCCAGCCCGGAAAGCCGCCTGTGGCCACCCACAAAGCACTCAGCGTCGGCCACAGCAGCAGCAGCCAGCCAGCGGGGCGATTCCAGCGGATCAGCGCCAGATACAGATCAAGTTTTTTACGCCAATACATCAATGACTACCTTGCACTTTCAGGCTCAGGACAAACGCGCGACACCCGGCAGTTCGCAAGCATAGATGGCGTTGCGCAGCGCCGCAATGGCCTCGTAGCGGGTAAAGCTGCGCCGCCATGCCAGCACCACCCGGCGGGTTGGCGGCTTACCGCCTTCATGGTCAGCCACGCGCAGGTATCTTACATACGCATCCTCGTCGCGCTTGAGCTTGGGGCTTGAGGCCAAGGCCTGCTTGGGCACGCTCAGGCGTGGCACCAGGGTGACGCCCATGCCAGCGGCCACCATGTGTTTGATGGTCTCCAGCGACGAGCCCTCAAAACTCTTGCGGATGCCCTCAGTGTTGCTGGAAAAACGTGCGAACTCCGGGCAAACCTGCAGCACATGGTCGCGAAAACAATGGCCGCTGCCGAGCAGCAACATGGTCTCGTTTTTCAATTCTTCGCTGGTCACCTGCTTTTTGGCTGCCAGCGGATGGTTGTACGGCACCGCCGCCATGAACGGCTCGTCGTACAGCGGCGCAATGGCCAACCCGGCATCCGGGAACGGTTCGGCCAGAATGGCGCAATCAATTTCGCCGGTGCGCAGCATCTCCAGCAGCTTGACGGTAAAGTTTTCCTGCAGCATCAAGGGCATTTGCGGCGTGTGCGCAATCATCTGGCGCACCAAGTCGGGCAACAAATACGGGCCAATGGTGTAGATGATGCCCAACGTGAGCGGCCCGCCCAAAGGGTCTTTGCCACGCTTGGCAATCTCCTTGATGGCAGCAGCCTGCTCCAGTACGCTTTGCGCCTGGCGCACAATTTCCTGGCCAAGCGGGGTCACCGTGACCTCGTTAGCGCTGCGCTCAAAGAGCTTCACGTCGAGTTCTTCCTCGAGCTTTTTCACAGCCACCGACAGGGTGGGTTGCGACACATAGCAGGCCTCGGCCGCCTTGCCAAAGTGCCGCTCGCGCGCCACCGCCACGATATATTTGAGTTCGGTCAGGGTCATGGCGCTATTTTCGCCCAGAGACTGCTAATTTGGCATCCAGGCACCGCAGGCCCAACATTGCTCGAAACCGCCTTCGACCAGTTCACCACAAACGCATTGCCAGCGCCGCTGGGGCACATGCTGCAGGTGGTAGAGCAATTCACGCGCGCGCGGTTCTTGGGCCGCGTCCTGAATCCAGACCTCGGGCAAGCACTGGTCGGGCGGCAACTCACCGGCGACGCCACTCAAATACTGGCGCTGCACGCTGGCATCAATGCCTTCAACCTTGAGCGCATCAGCCCACAGGGTGGCGATGGCGACGTTGGGGGCTTGGGTCAGTTTTGGCATAGGCGCCCAAGCATACGCGGCTTTCAGATTGAGATTGAAGTTGATTTGCATCAATGAAATCATGGCTGGCCTTGCTAGCATGCGCCAAAGAGGTTCACCATGTTCAATCTTCCCGTCCGCAACGTTATGGAACGCAAAAAATTCATCACCGCAGCACCTACTGACTCGGTCAGCAAGGCGGCGGGCCTTATGGCAACCCACGATGCGGGTGCCGTGCTGGTGGTTGAGGATCAGCACCTGATCGGCATTTTCACCGAGCGCGATGTGGTGTTTCGCGTCATCGCCCCGGGACGCGATCCGAGAGCGACCGCCTTGCGTGAGGTCATGACTGGCGAGCCCAAAACGCTTGGCCCGACCCAAAGCTATGGACACGCGCTGGTGGTCATGCAGGAACACGGCTTTCGGCACGTGCCCGTGGTTGAAGCGGGCAAAGCCATCGGCATCATTTCGTCGCGCAACGCGATGGACCCTGACCTGGAAGAGTTCGTTGCCGACCAGCGCCGACGTGAACACTACCGATAAACCGTGAGTGTCACGCTTTCAAGTAATCCGCCTTGCCGCCCAGCCAGCGCAGCACATGTTGCTCAGCCAGTGCCGGGTGTTCGTCCAGCAGCAGCGGGGCCAGACGGCGCGCCCAGTCCAACAAGCGGGCATCTGCAATCACATCGGCAAAACGCAGCATGGCATCGCCAGACTGGCGCGCGCCCATGAATTCGCCGGGGCCGCGTATCTCAAGGTCGCGCCGGGCAATCTCGAAGCCATCGTTGGTTTGCGCCATCGCCTTGAGCCGCTCGCGCGCCGTCTCGCCCAGGCGCGGCGCGTCGCCAGTGGCATACAACAGCACACAGGCTGAGGCGGCAGCGCCGCGGCCAACGCGCCCGCGCAACTGGTGCAACTGGCTCAGGCCAAAACGCTCGGCATGCTCGATCACCATCAACGAGGCGTTGGGCACATCCACACCCACCTCGATCACCGTGGTGCTTACCAGCACACCAATCTGCCCTGCCACAAACAGGCGCATCACCTCTTTTTTGTCCAGACTGGTCATACGCGAATGCAGCAAACCCACCTGCACCCCAGGCAGCGCCGCACTGAGCTGGGCATGGGTTTCGGTGGCGTCGCGCAAATCCAGCGCCTCGCTTTCCTCGATCAGCGGGCAAACCCAGTAGATTTGCCGTCCCTGCGCCAACTGGTCGCTGATGCGGGCAATCACCTCATCACGGCGCGCCTCGTTGACCACCCGGGTGATGATGGGCGTGCGCCCGGGCGGCAACTCGTCGATGGTCGACACGTCCAGGTCGGCGTAGTAACTCATGGCCAGCGTGCGCGGAATGGGGGTGGCAGTCATCATCAGCAAATGAGGCTCCACGCCCTGACTGGTCAGCTTGTCGCGCAGCGCCAGGCGCTGCGCCACGCCAAAGCGATGCTGCTCGTCGATGATGGCCAGCGCCAGCTTGTGAAACTGCACCTTGTCCTGAATCAGTGCATGGGTGCCAACCACCAAAGCGGCCTGGCCGCTGGCGATCAGCGCCAGTATTTCGCGCCGCTCCCCGGCCCTCTGGCTGCCCGTCAGCCAGGCCACGGTCACGCCCAGCGGCTGCAACCACTCCACCAACTTGGCAAAGTGCTGGGTCGCCAGAATCTCGGTGGGCGCCATCAGCGCGCACTGCCAGCCTGCGTCCATGCACTGCGCGGCGGCCAGCGCGGCCACCACGGTTTTGCCAGCGCCCACATCACCCTGCAACAGCCGGTGCATGGGCACGGGGCGGGCAATGTCATGGCCAATCTCGGCTACCACGC
>PFUD01000021.1 GCA_002789915.1 Comamonadaceae bacterium CG_4_9_14_3_um_filter_60_33
AGCGCATTTCTGGAGGACTGCCAGCGCCTGCTCAGCGACCTGGCCAACGCCGAAGCCAGCGTGTCGGCCGGTGGCATCAAGGCCAATGGCCATTTGAGTCTGACGGCGCCAGCAGGTTTTGGCCGCCGCCATGTGGCGCCGCTGGTGCCGCGCTTTCGCGAGTTGCACCCTGAGGTGACGATTTCGCTCAACCTGAGCGACCGCGTGGTGGACCTGGCAGCCGAGGGCTTCGACTGCGCCGTGCGCGTGGGCGAAATGCCCGACTCTGCGCTGGTGAGTGTGCGCCTGGCCGAAAACCGCCGCCTGTGCATCGCCACGCCCACCTACCTCAAACAGCACGGCACGCCACAGCACCCGCACGATCTGGCCCACTTTGATTGCTTAACACTGTCCAGCGATGCCTCGCAAACGCGCGGTTGGGCCTTTACCGTGCCGCAAAAAGAGGGCATCGAAGTGGTTCACCTCAAGCCCGGTGGCCCGCTGAGCTGCTCGGACGGCGAGGTGCTGTTCGACTGGTGTCTGGCAGGCTACGGCATTGCCTGGCGTAGCACCTGGGAGGTGCAGGCCGAGGTGGCCTCGGGCGCGCTGGCGCCGGTACTGGAAGACTTTGCCGCGCCGGCCAACGGCATTTACGCGGTGTTTCCGCAGCGCAAACATTTGCCGCTGCGCGTGCGGCTTTGGGTGGACTACCTGAAGGCGCAATATGCCCGGCCGGGCTTCTGGCTGTCGCATGGTTGATTCCGGACTGGCCCGCGCCAGCGGCGTGATCGTCTGCGCCGATGACTTCGCACTGCACGCCAGCGCCTCGATCGGCATCGCCAAACTGGCCAGCCTGCAGCGCATCAGCGCCACCAGCGCCATGGTGCTGTCTCCGCGCTGGCCCCAGGATGCGGCGCTGTTGCAAGAGCTGCGCAGCCAAATCGACGTAGGCCTGCACCTGGACTGGACCAGCGACTTCGCCTTGGCCGCAGGCCACGGTCTGCCGCTGGGCGCGGCCATGCGACGCGCGCTGCTGGGCGGTTTTGATCGCGCCCGGGCCGCTGGCGTGATCGAGCGCCAGCTCGATGCCTTTGAAGCGCATTGGCAAGCGCCGCCCGATTTTGTCGATGGCCATCAGCATGTGCAGCAGTTTTCCGGCATCCGTGAAGCACTGGTCGCCACGCTGATGCGCCGCTACGGCACACAGGCCGTGCCGCCCTATCTGCGCATTTCACGCGTGCCACCGGCATTGGCCAACCTGAAAAGCCGGGTGATTGGCTGGATGGGCGCGAGTTCGCTTGAAAACCTTGCCACTCAAGCGCAGTTGCCACATGCCAAAGCCCTGTTTGGTGTTTACGACTTTGCAGGCGGGCCACCTCGCTACGCCGCTTTGATGAAGCAATGGCTACAGCGCGCAGCGCCTGGAAGTATCTTGATGTGCCACCCTGCGCAGGCCGCCGAGCCCGATGATGCAATTGGCGTCACCCGCATGCAGGAATTTGCCTACCTGGCAAGTCCCGACTTTGCCGCTGCCCTGCAACAAGCCGGGGTGAGCGTGGTGCGCGGCCGCGCGGCCATCCCACCCCTAAAATCCAGCGGTGATTAAAAACCTGACTGAACGACAAAAATCCTGGCTCATCCTTCTTGCGTTATGGCTTGGGCTGCTGCTGTTGGCGGCGCTGCGACCAATTGCGGTGCCTGACGAAGGCCGCTACGGCGAGCTTGGCCGCTGGATGCTCGTCAGCGGCGACTGGCTAACGCCGCGCCTCAATGGCATTCCATTCTTTCACAAGCCGCCTTATCTGTACTGGCTGGAGGCCATCAGCGTAGCCGTCTTCGGCGTCAACGAGCTAGCCCTGCGCCTGGTGCCCGCGCTGCACGCCGGGCTGATGCTGACCGCGCTGTACCTGGCCGCACGCGCCATCAGTGGCGAAGTGATCGCGCGCCGCGCTGTGCTGATGCTGGGCACCAGCATGGGCTTTCTGGTGGGCGGCCAGTACATCAACCACGACATGCTGGTGGCCAGCTGGATCGGCCTGGCCATCTGGTGTTTTGCCTTCGCCTTCATGGCCGGCGACAAACCCAACGCCTCGCTGGCGCGGCTCGGCTTTGTGGCTTGCGCCCTGGGTATGCTGAGCAAGGGTCTGATCGGCATTGCCCTGCCCGGCCTGGTGATTTTTGTCTGGCTGATCTGGACCCGGCAATTCAGGAAAGTGGCGCACTTTCCCTGGTTCAGCGGTCTGGCGCTGTTTGCCCTGATCGCCGCACCCTGGTATGTGCTGGCGCAGCAACGCTACCCTGAGTTTCTGAATTACATGTTCATCGGCCAGCAGCTCAACCGCTATACCGAAAACGTCTTCAACAATCCACAACCGTGGTGGTTTTATCTGGTGGCACTGACGCTGCTGCTGTTCCCCTGGCTGTTTTTTGCCTTTGGACAGGTGCGCCGCATCACTGCCGCCACGCTCGCCAGCGACATGTTGATGCCCGAACCTTGGTGGAAATTGTGTTGGACCTGGGTGCTGGCCATTTTGCTGTTCTTCTCCATTCCCAGCTCCAAATTGATCGGCTACATCATGCCGGTGATGCCGCCACTGGCGCTGTTGGCTGCGCTCGGCTGGCAGCGCGTCATGGCCAAGCGCCCCGCAGCGGGCAAAGTTTTTATAACGCTAATGCTGGTTAACCTGAGCATTGCACTGGGTCTGGTGCTGAAGGTGGGTGACCTCACCCGAAAGGGCCGCGCACAAGACGTGGCGCAAGTATTTGCGTGCGCTGCCGCGCCCGGCGACACGCTGTATGTGTCAGAACGCTTCCCCTACGATCTGCCGCTTTATGCGCAAACGGTCAAGCCGATGGTGGTGCTGGGCGATTGGCTCACGCTGCGCCAAAAGGCCGGCGACGGCTGGCAGCGCGAACTCTTTGAGGGAGCCGACTTCGACGCCAGGTCAGCGCAACTGCTGCAGCCGCTGGACGTGCTGGCCCAGGTGGCGCAGACACCGGGCCATTGGTATGCCGGGCGCAGCGGCAGCCAGTTGACGGCCCAATTGCCGGGCTGGACGCTCTATTACCAAGGCGCTGGCTGGGACTTGTTCCGCTCAGGTGGAACCGCAGCGCCGTCAGCGCCGAAAAGCCCAGAACCGGCTGAGCACAAAGGTTTGCCCGGCTGCAAAGACCAGCGCCAAAAATAGCGCCAGCAGGCTCGGCAGCGCCAGCCAGCGCAGCAACACGACAAAAACGATTTCGTTGCTGGCAAAACCGGCCAGCGCAGTGACACCAAAGCGGCGCAGGCTGGTGGCCACGCTGGTGCCAGCGTCCTTGAAACTGAGCAGCCGGTGGCCGGCAAAGCTGACGCCAAAGGCAACACAGAAGCCCAGCGCGTTGGCCAGCTCGGGCCACATGTGCGCCTGGGTAAGCGCAAAAACAAGCATATGCGTCGCCGCCGCCGCGCCGCCCACAGCCAAAAACCAGAAGGTGGAAGCGCTCACGCCTGGCTTATTCCGGCAACTTCAGTGGCAAACCTTGCCCGAGGCGCTGGCTCACCAGGTAGTTGGGGCGCTGCTTGACCTCTTCGTAGATGCGGCCTACGTACTCGGCCAGAATGCCGATCGAGAGCAGCTGAATACCACTGAAAAACATCATGCCCACCACAATGGTGGCATAGCCGGGCACATCGATGCCCAGAATGAAATACTCGCCCACCACCCAAAGTCCATACCCCAAGGCAATCACGGACAGCATGAGCCCGGTCAGGGTCAACGCCCGCAGCGGCGCAATGGAAAACGCCAGAATGCCGGTCATCGCCAGCGACAGCGAGCCCATTAGGCCGAAATTGCTTTTGCCATCGGCACGCGGCAGCGGTTGGTAGTCGATGGCCGTGCTGTTGAAACCAACCCAGGCGTACAGGCCCTTCATGAAGCGGTTACGCTCGGTGAGCTGCTTGAGTGCGTCCACGACTTGCCGGTCCATCAAGCGAAAGTCCCCGGCATTGGCCGGAATCTGCACCCGGTTCCCCAGGTTGACCAGTTTGTAAAACCAGCCAGTCAACCTGATCTGCAAGCTCGACTGGTCGTGCCGAGTCTGGCGTACGGCATACACCACATCAGCGCCAGCGCGCCACTTGGCCAGCATGTCAGGCAACAGCGACATTGGGTGCTGGCCGTCGCCATCCATCAAAATCACCACGTCGCCCCGCGCCACGTCGATGCCGGCCGTCAAGGCCGGTTCCTTGCCGAAGTTGCGCGACAACTTGAGGTACATCAGCTGCGGGAACTGAGCGCATAGCGTCTGCATGACTGCTGTGGTGTCGTCACGGCTGCCGTCATCCACAATAATCAACTCCACTTGCGGGCTCAAATTCGTCAGGGCCGTCAAAATGGCAGGCACCAGTGTGCCCAGGCCACGCCCTTCGTTGTAAGCAGGAATCACACAGGAAATGGAAGGCATCAGGGTTTGGCGTGTCGGCATAGCCTGCATCATGCCAAAAAAAACCCCACACAGTGCCACTGGCGGGGTTTTTTGCGGTTTTTTTGTGAGTAATTGACTCAGCCTTTGTTGCTCAAGCAAGTTTTCATGAACGCTTTGCGTTCGTCGCCTTTGAGCTTTTTGTCGCCCGCATCCTTGTTACAGGTTTTCATTTTGTTCTGCTGGGTGGTTTTTGCCGCCGGGACGGCGGGCTTTGCGGGATTCGCAGCGCTTGCCGCCTCGGCAGGGGCAACAGGGCCAGCGGCATAGGCCAAACCCAGCGACAGACTCAAGCCCAACAATGTCAAAAACTTTCTCATGGTGTCTCCTTTGAATAATGAAACCAGAAACCCCGACTGAGGCTACCGTTCACGGCCCATCATGGAACCCGACCGATAACTCCGGGCTGACACGCAGATTCACCAGCCAGATCCAGCTGGCGAAGCCGTTTTCTGCGCTGTACAAGCGCTGCACATACGCTGCGCCAACAACTGCAATGCCTGCCAGGGTTCTGTCGGCCAGTCGGGCCGCTTGAGCCCTTTGACGACACCGTCAACAACATGGGCATCCTGCAAAAAACCCGACAGCTGGGCAGCGCTCAGGCGCGGCAGCACGCGCTCAAACAGGCGCTCCTTGTTGCCCCAGACGCGCTGCTCGCGCAAGGCCATGGGCAGCGGACTGCCGCGCTGAATGGCATCCTTGACGCGCTTGAGTGCACGAATATCTTCAGCCAGCGTGTAGTGCACCAGCACTTCGGCCTCACCTTCGGCCTGCAGGCCGTCGAGCATGCGCTGCACCCGCTCGGGCTGACCCGCGAGCACCGCCTCGCTGAGCTTGAAGACATCAAAACGCGCCACGTTGAGCACCGCGCTCTCAATCTGCGCAAAGCTCAGTTCGCCCTGCGGGTGTAGCAGCGCGAGTTTCTGGATTTCCTGGTGCGCGGCCAGCAAGTTGCCCTCCACACGGTCGGCAAAGAACTGCAGCGTTCGCTGGCCTTCCACGCCCACCACCACACGCTGGCCCTGCACGGCAAGGCGTTGCGCGATCCACTGCGGCAGGGCGGCCCGCTCCACCGGACTGACTTCAAGCGTGACACCGCCCTCCAGCGCGGCAAACCAGGCGGTGGATTTGGTGGCGCGGTCCAGCCGCGGCAGCATCACCAGCGTCAGCACACTGTCATTGCCGCGCGCTGCTTGCGCCAACTGCTGCAGCGCCGTGCTGCCTTCCTTGCCGGGTTTACCCGACGGAATGCGCAACTCAAGGATTTGCCTGTCAGCAAACAGGCTTTGGGAACCACCGGCGGCGAGCACCTCGCCCCAATCGAAGTGGGCGCCAGCCACAGTGTGCGAACTGCGCTCGGTAAAGCCCTGTGCACGCGCTGCGCTGCGAATGGCGTCGAGCGCCTCCTGGATCAGCAGCGGCTCATCACCGTGCAGGGTGTAAAGGCTTTTGAGGCCTTTTTGCAGATGCGCGGCCAAGGCGGCGGGCTGGATTTGCATGAAAGGGCGTCAGTCCAGTTGACCCAGCTGAATCGTCGCGAGCCGGCGCAGAATTTGCTGCACAACGTCGGTCTGCATGTCGCGGTACAGCAAGACTTCTTCGGCCTCTTTCGCCAGCGCGGCAGATTCGTTGTAGCTGATGTCGCGCCGCTGCATGATGTCGTCGCCCACACTGATTTCCTTGCCACTGGCTGTGCGCAGGCTCAGGCGCACGTGCAGGCGCAGCTGAAATTCACGCACCTGACCCGACACGTTGACACCGACCACGCTCTTTCCGCGTCGCTCATCGGTCAGTGTCAACACCAGTTGCGCTGATTTGAGGTCATCGCCTGCGGCCAGCACCCGGACCGTCGGGCCAAAGGAGGTGCGCAATTCCTGCGCCATGGCGCCGCCGGGGTTGGGCAGGATGGCAATGCTCTGAAAAGCAAAGGCCTGACTGCCGCGCAGCCGGAAACCACAGCCGCCCAGCCCAGCGCCGGCTGCCACCATGGCCGCGAGTTGAAGCACAGCGCGCCGCGACGCGCCTGCCGAGGTGATTGGGTATTGCGCCATGGCTCAAACCACCAGGTTGACCAGACGACCCGGCACCACAATCACTTTTTTAGGCGCCGCACCGTTAGACAGTTTCTGGAACATCTCATGGCCGATGGCGGCTTGCTCGATGGCGGCTTTGTCGGCGCTGGCGCTGACCACGATCGAGCCGCGCAGCTTGCCATTGACCTGCAGCATGAGTTCGATTTCATCCTGCACCAGCGCGGCCGGATCAACCTGCGGCCAGGGCGCGTCGAGCAGGTCACCAAGTAGCCCGGCATAACCCAGCTCATGCCACAAGGCGTGCGTGATGTGCGGCGTGGCCGGGTACAGGCAGCGCAGCAAAATGCCGAAGCCCTCGACCAGCGCCACTTGGGCGCCCGCGCTGTCGGTGCCTTTAAAGTCTTCCAGTGCATTGATCATCTTCATGGCGCCGCTGACCACGGTGTTGTACTGCATGCGCTGGTAGTCGTAATCGACCTGTTTGAGCACGGTGTGGATTTCCAGCCGCAAGGCCTTGGCCTCTTTGCCGAACTCAACGGTTGGCAGACTGGCAGACGTTGCCATCGCGGCGTGAAGCGTTTGCACATCGGTCGCCGCCAGTTTGACGCCAAAGTTCCAGACCCGGCGCAGAAAGCGGTAGCTGCCCTCGACCGCAGCGTCGTTCCACTCCAGCGTGGCCTCGGGCGGCGCGGTGAACATGGTGTACAGGCGGGCGGTGTCAGCACCGTATTTTTCGATCAGGTCCTGCGGGTCAACGCCGTTGTTTTTCGACTTGCTCATGGTGCCGATGCCCTCGTAGTCGATGGGCGTGCCCACCGGCAGATCACCCACCGCTGCCTTCAACTTGGCGCCCATCACCTTGCCGGCCTCGTCAAACACATGCTCGACATCAGCCGGCCAGAAGTAGTCCTTGCCGCCTTTTTCAGTGCGGCGCGAATAGATGTGGTTGAGCACCATGCCCTGCGTGAGCAGCTTGGTGAAGGGTTCGTCAAGCTTGACCAGACCCAGGTCGCGCATCACCTTGATCCAGAAACGCGCGTACAGCAGGTGCAGGATGGCATGCTCGATGCCGCCGATGTACTGGTCCATCGGCATCCAGTAGTCGGCTCCGTCGGCCACCATTTGGTCGGCGTTTTTGGGGTCGCAGTAACGCATGAAATACCACGAGCTATCGACAAACGTGTCCATGGTGTCGGTCTCGCGCCGCGCCGCCTTGCCGCAGACGGGACAAGTGACCCCAGCGTGAAAGGCCTCGCATTTGTTCAGCGGATTGCCCGAGCCGTCTGGCACCAGGTCAACCGGCAGCACCACTGGCAAATCTTGTACAGGCACCGGTACGGCGCCGTGCTCTGGACAGTGAATGATGGGGATCGGCGTGCCCCAGTAGCGCTGGCGGCTCACGCCCCAGTCGCGTAGGCGCCAGGTGATTTTCTTTTCTCCCAGCCCCAGGGCGACCAGATCGGCCGCCACAGCTTCGACGCAGGCCTTGAAATTCAGGCCGTCGTATTTGCCGGAATTGATGGCAACACCTGCGCCTTTTTCGGCGTACCAATCCTGCCAAATGCTGGTGTCAAACACCTGAGAATTCACACCCACCACCGGCTTGATTGGCAAGGCGTATTTGAGGGCAAAGGCAAAGTCACGCTCATCATGCGCCGGCACACCCATCACGGCACCGTCGCCATAGCTCATCAGCACGTAGTTGCCGACCCAGACCTCGACTTGCTCACCGGTCAGCGGATGCGTGACGAACAGGCCGGTGGCCATGCCCTTCTTTTCTTGCGTGGCGAGTTCAGCCTCGGTGGTGCCGCCTTGCGCGCATTCCTGAATGAACAGCGCCAAAGCTGGGTTGGTGGCGGCAGCGTGCAAGGCCAGTGGATGCTCGGCGGCTACCGCGCAAAAGGTGACGCCCATGATGGTATCGACCCGCGTGGTGAAAACGTACATGCGGCCGTCACCAATCAGCTTGCCGCCCGCACCCTTGATGTCATGCGTGAAGGCAAAGCGCACGCCCTCACTCTTGCCAATCCAGTTTTCCTGCATCAGCTTGACACGCTCGGGCCAGCCGGGCATGTTGTCGCCGGTGACGTTGGCCAGCAGTTCTTCGGCGTACTGGGTGATGGCCAGGTAATAGCCCGGAATTTCGCGCTTTTCGACCACGGCACCGGTGCGCCAGCCCTTGCCGTCGATGACCTGTTCGTTGGCCAGCACGGTCATGTCGATCGGGTCCCAATTGACGACCTGGGTCTTGCGGTAGGCGATGCCTTTTTCCAACATCTTCAAAAACAGCCACTGGTTCCACTTGTAGTACTCGGGCGTGCAGGTAGCGACCTCGCGGCTCCAGTCGATGGCCAGGCCCATGGCCTGCATCTGCTGCTTCATGTAGGCGATGTTCTCAAAAGTCCACTGGGCCGGCGGCACGCCGTTTTTTAAAGCGGCGTTTTCGGCCGGCAGGCCAAAAGCGTCCCAGCCCATCGGCATCAGCACATTGAAACCCTGCATGCGCAGCTGGCGCGTGAGCATGTCGTTGATGGTGTAGTTGCGCACATGACCCATGTGCAGCTTGCCGCTAGGGTAAGGCAGCATGGAGCAGGCGTAGAACTTCTTCTTGAGCTTGCCGTTCACGTCAACTGCGTTTTCAGTCACGCGGTAAGCGTCCAATGCCGTCCAATGCGCCTGGGCAGCGGGTTCGACGTCGAGGTGGTTGTATTTTTCTTGCATGACAGTGTGGAGAAGCAGCGCAGGCGCTGCTGCGGCGTAAGGTAAAAAATTGATTTTAGAGTTGGCCAGTTGGCAGCAGCATCTGTCTTGGCATCGCCTTGGCGAAAACCTCGCCGGATTCACTTCAGGCTGAGCACGTCAGCCATGTCGAACAGACCCGTTTTGCGGCCGATCAAAAATCGCACGGCGCGCAGGCTGCCCTGGGCGTAAGAGACCCGGCTGGATGATTTGTGGCTGATCTCGATGCGCTCGCCAATGCCGGCGAACAGCACGGTGTGGTCGCCCACGATGTCGCCGCCGCGGATGGTGGCAAAGCCGATGCTGGAGGGGTCGCGCTCGCCGGTGACGCCTTGGCGTGCATAGACAGCGCAATCTTTCAGGTCGCGGTCGAGAGCGGTGGCGATGACTTCGCCCATTTTGAGGGCGGTGCCCGAGGGCGCATCGACCTTGTGGCGGTGGTGTGCCTCAATGATCTCGATGTCGTAGCCCGTGTTGAGCGCCTTGGCCGCCATCTCCAGCAACTTGAGCGTGACGTTGACGCCGACGCTCATGTTGGGTGCCATGACGATGGCGATGTCTTTGGCGATCTCGGCGATCTGCTCCTTTTGGTCATCGGTGAACCCGGTGGTACCAATGACCGCGTTGACGCCGAGTTCGCGGCACACCTGCAAATGCGCCATGGTGCCTTCGGGGCGGGTGAAATCGATCAGGGCCTGGGCGTTGTTCAGGCTGGTGTGCAGGTCGGCGCTGATGGCTACACCGCTGCTCAAGCCCAGCGCGGCCGCCGGGTCCATGCCAACGGCTGGGCTGGTGGCTACATCGAGCGCGCCGCTGAGCCGGCAATCGTCAGCGCGGCATACTGCCTCGATCAGCATGCGCCCCATGCGCCCACTGGCGCCGGCCACGCAGATGCGGTGAAGTGTGGAATCGATCAGCGGCATGAACTGAAATTAATTGGCGTTTGCTTCCAGCGGTGGGTAGCTCGTCGGCAAGGGCGGCAAGGGCTTGGCTGGTACAGCCTGAGACGCCGCTGCAGTGGCCGCAAGGCGCTCTGGCGACATTTCCAAATCAGGCACTTTGCCGGTCTTGCGGCCGGAATCGAGCGAGGCGACAAATTCAGCCTCGCTGGGTAGAGGATCGGCTTGCACCTTACTCAAAACGTCACCTTCGAAAAACACCGTAACCCGGCGCGACTGCGGCTCGACGCCCTGGCGCTTGAAGGTAAACACGTAGTCCCAGCGGTCGGCGTGAAAAATACTGGTGAGCAGCGGCGTGCCCAAGATATCGCGCACCTGCGCGCGGCTCATACCCTCCTTGAGGGCTGCAGCCTGCTCGCGCGAGACAAAATTGCCCTGCACGATGTCGATCTTGTAGGGCGTGACCAGACCAACTGCGCTCTGGCTGGCGCGATTCAGGCCGCCACAGGCGCTCAAGCTGACCAGCACAATGCCTGACAGACTCAGGCAGACAGAACGATGCAGTAACTTGGACATGGGCAAAGGCAGTAGCAAATAATGGCAGGATTGTAGGGGTTGACCCCGGTTCAGCTTGACTCGCTCATCGCCAGGCGGTGACGCTCGACGAAGTCTTTGTAGGTGTCGACCCCGCGCATCTGCAAAATGGTGTTGCGCACGGCGGCCTCGACCAGCACCGCAATGTTGCGACCGGCCACCACCTGAATCACCACTTTGCGCACCGGCACGTCGAGCACGTCCTGTGTCAGGGGCTCGTAGGGCAGGCGCTCGTAGTCGCGCTCCATGGTCTCGCGGCGCACCAGATGGACGATCAATTGCAGGCGCTTTTTGCGGCGCACCGCGGTTTCGCCAAAAATGCCGCGGATGTCGAGCAGGCCAATGCCTCGCACTTCCAGCAAATTGAGCAGCAGGTCAGGGCAGCGCCCCTCGATCGTGTCCTGGTTGATGCGGTACAAATCGACCGCGTCGTCAGCCACCAAGCCGTTGCCACGGGAAATCAACTCCAGACCCAATTCACTTTTACCCAGGCCGGACTCACCCGTGATCAGCACGCCCAGGCCCAGGATGTCCATGAACACGCCGTGCATGGTGCAGCGGTCGGCGAAATGCTTGGACAGGTAGGCGCGCAGCACGTCGATGACAAACGCTGACGAGCCATCGGTGGCAAACATCGGAATCTGGGAGCTTTCGCACATCGAGGTCAGCGCCTCGGGCGCGGTCTGCCCGTCTGCCAGCACCAGCACCGGTGGCTCGAGTGTCACGATGCGACTGATGCGGCGTGCGCAATCTTCCGGCGTGGCGTTGACCAGGTAGGCCACTTCACGTTCACCTAAAATCTGCACCCGGTAAGGATGGATGTAGTTGAGGTAACCCACCAAATCGGCGCCCGAACGGGCGGCCCGCACCGCCACCTCGTCAAAGCGCCGCTCGGAAGCGCCCAGGCCAGCGACCCACTCCCAGTGCAAGCTGGCGCGAAATTCCTCAAAGAGCACGTCGGCACTGATGACATTGGGTTTCATGGCAGTTGCCCCAGTGCAATACGTTGCTTGTTCAAACCAGACAAGATGTCAAACCGATCAAGCCGATTGCCAATTGGCAATGCGTTGGTAAAGTTCATTGGCGTCCTTGATCGTCAGAAGTTGCTCGCGCAGCGACGCGTCGCTGAGCATTTCGGCAATTTCAGACAGAATCTCCAGATGTTTCTGGGTAGCGGCTTCCGGCACCAGCAAGAAAATCATCAGGCCAACGGCCTGCTCGTCGGGCGAATCAAAACCGATCGGCTGCGCCAACTGAAACACCGCCGCCATCGGCGCCTTGAGCCCCTTGATGCGGCCGTGGGGTATCGCCACGCCATGACCCAAACCGGTGGAGCCCAGACGTTCGCGAGAAAAAAGACTGTCGGTGACCAGGGCACGACTCAGGCCGTGTAAATTCTCGAACAACAAGCCCACCTCTTCAAAAGCTCTTTTTTTACTTGAAACGTCCACTTGGACCAGCACTTGTTCTGCCGAAAGGATGGATGCGAGTCGATTCATGATGTACTTTGTAGGTGCGCGATGAACATTAGGCACAAAAAAAGCCGCACGCACTTGCATGCGGCTCCAATTATTCTAATTTACATCAGGCGTTTGGGCGCGTCGTGATGGTGTGATTGCAAACGGTCTTTGTGGCGCACCACCTGGCGGTCAAGCTTGTCCACCAGTTCATCGACCGCCGCATATAAGTCAGCATGAGCGCTTTCGGCAAAAAGCTCAATGCCCTTGATGTGAATGTTGCATTCCGCTTTTTGTCGACGTTCCTTTTCCTTGAGATTTTCCAGGGTGAGCAACACCTTGACATCTACCACCTGGTCAAAATGTCGCTTGATTCGGTCAAGCTTGCTGGTCACGTAACTGCGCAAAGCCGGGGTAACTTCCAAATGGTGACCACTGATTGTCAAGTTCATAAAAGCCTCCTAATGCTCTTGGGGAAGAAAGTTGCCAAAACGCTGGCAACTGGAAAAATTGATGACCAACGCATGACACTGACTATGCCCGGGCTTGGCTGAATAAGCAATTATTTTTTCCTGATGCAGTGCAACAACGTCCGGGCATGGGCTCAATTTGAGGGGCACAAGGCGCTTTGCAATGCGATAATTTAGAGGCTTAGGCCTCCGCCCGCCCCATCGCACGATGCCCCACCTCATTCGGAAGCGAGCCCATGCTCAACATCTTCACCCTCGCCAACGGCCGCCTGTTCCAGGAAGAAATCGAATCGCTCGAGGAGCTATCGCGCTTCCAGCCGATCTGGGTCGATCTGGAATCGCCCACGCCGGAAGAAAAGCGCTGGATCAAACA
>PFUD01000074.1 GCA_002789915.1 Comamonadaceae bacterium CG_4_9_14_3_um_filter_60_33
GACTGCTGGGGTGAGCGCGACCAAAAGACAGTGGATTTCGACTTCAAATTATTTCATCAAATACAATTCAACCCGATCTGTTGTCCAAGTTGCAACGACTGTGCCGAAAAAGTCAGCATCTTCCGTCCATACCGGGCAGCCAATGGTCATGGCGCAGGCCAGTACCGGCCAATCATCAGCGTCACGGATGGCAATACGCTGCAAAGCTTGTCGTTGAACCCCCGCATAAATTTCAAACTCAAACGGTTGAACCATCGACTCAAGGACATCCAGCACAGCCATGGCTAGCATGGTTATTGATACCGCGCTTGGTCAATAGCTCTGGCAAATACTTTCTTGCATCTTCATAAGCAATGTCTGGTGCGAAAAACTTCACGGATTCAGAATATTCAAGAATCAGCTCACGTACTCGCCTTCCCAACACCGCTCTGATCAGGATGTTGGCATCCAGGACGATCGCTTTGGGACTCATGCCATCGAAACCTTGGTTTTTTTAGCAGTTTGCAACTTTTTGCGTGCTGTTTTGAACTCGGAGACGACCGCCTCGACATCCATATTCCGCGCTGCAAGTAACTTGTCAAGGGTCTTACCGGCCTTTTTCAGCGCCGCAATATCAGCCTGAGGTTGACCTTGGGTTGGGATGAAGTACCCCACTGTTTGACCATGACGTGTCAGCGCCACAGGGGTGCTGGCAGCAATGAATTCCGCCATGCCAGCGCGGAACTCTCGAATACCGACTTTTGTAGCTTCCATAGTGGTGACCTCTATTGATACAAATTTTGTAAATCTAAGTGTACACAATTTTCCGTCTCGACGACTTTGCCCAGTAGCCTCTTCGTTTTTGCTGCTTATAACTGTTCATCATGGTTGACTCTACCCGGCCATTGGCGGGTGCAGTAACTTTTGAAGTCCACACCACGTTGGAACCGGTCAGGCTATTGGAATGAATGTCGGGTCTGGAGCGAGCATTTCGGACAGACCTTTGTCAGGAACCGCGCTGACAACTAATTGTTAAAAGCTGTTCGATGATGAGCATCAAAAAGTTGCGTTCACAAAGTTTGCGCCAACAACAGCGCAAAACCCGGCAAGTGAATTTGTTAGCCGACGTAATCAAAGACCGCAATACTTTCGACATGGGCGGTGTGCGGAAACATGTTGACCACGCCCGCACCGCTACAGCGGTAGCCGGCCTGGTGCACCAGCAGGTCCGCGTCGCGGGCCAGCGTTGCCGGGTTGCAGCTCACGTACACAATGCGTTTGGGCGGGTGCCAGCTTTGCAAGCCGGGCGTGGCCGGTTCTTCTGAAAGCCCCAGCTTTTCCTGATGCAACACGGCCAGCGCACGCACCAGGGCAAAGGCGCCCTCGCGAGGCGGGTCCACCAGCCACTTGTCGGCAATGCCATCCTGGATCAGCATGTCAGGCGTGATTTCAAACAAATTTCTGGCAACAAATTCAGTTGCAGCCAAAGGTCTTTTCGATGCGGTTGAAGCCTTATTTTTGAGGTAGTTTTCACGCGATCTGGCCACCAGTGTTTCGCTGCCCTCGATGCCCAGCACCTCGCGCGCCTGGGTCGCCAGCGGCAAGGTGAAATTGCCCAGACCGCAAAACCAGTCAATCACCCGCTCGTCTGGCCTGGCATCGAGCAGCCGCAAGGCGCGCGACACCAGCACCCGGTTGATGTGCGGGTTGACCTGGGTGAAATCGGTCGGTTTGAACGGCATGGTGATGCCAAATTCGGGCAAGGCGTAACTCAACGCGTCGCCACCTTCGTCGAGCAAACACACGGTTTCTGGCCCCTTGGACTGTAGCCACCACTGCACACCCGCATGCTGCACGGCAAAGCTGCGCAGCATGGCCAGGTCAGCATCGCTCAACGGTTCCAAATGGCGCAACACCAGAGCCGTCACGCTGTCGCCGCAGGCCAATTCAATTTGCGGACAACTCTCTGCCGCTTCGAGCGAGGCGATCAGCGCGCGCAAGGGCATCAACAGGGCCGACACGTGTGGCGGCAGGATGGGACACACCTGCATGTCGGCCACATAACGGCTTTTGCGCTCATGAAAACCCACCAGCACCGTGCCTTTTTTGCGCACAAAGCGCACCGACAAACGCGCCCGGTAGCGGTAGCCCCAGGCCGGACCTTCGATCGGCCGATAAATGGTCTCGGGCTTGACCTTGCCCAGATGCCAAAGGTTGTCTTCCAGCACGCGCTGCTTGACCGCCACCTGCGCCGCCACGTGCAAATGCTGCATCTTGCAGCCGCCACACGAGCCCTGGTGCAAACCAAAATGCGGGCAGTGCGGTTCCACCCGTTGCGCAGATTCCCGATGCACGGCGGTGAGCGTGCCCTGCTCCCAGTTGTGCTTGGTGCGGTTGATGTTGGCGCTCACCCATTCAAATGGCAGCGCGCCATCAATGAATACCACTTTGCCGTCCGCTTTGTGGGCAACGCCCTGCGCCTCCATGCCAAGCGACTCCACTAATAACCAATCGGCTGGCATGGCAGCTTTGGCGTCTGCAGGGGCAATCGGTTCAGTCATTGAAATCAAATTTTGAAATGGCCTGGGCAGTTTGCCAGGCAAGGGACAGCGGCTTTAACGTGCAGGCAGGTATTTGGCAGGGTCAACCGGTTTGCCCTGACGTCGAACTTCAAAGTGCAATTTGACGCGGTCCGCATCACTGCTTCCCATGGCGGCAATTTTTTGTCCCTTGAGCACCGCCTGGTCTTCCTTCACCAACAGGGTCTGGTTGTGGGCATAGGCTGTGAGGTAGACATTGTTGTGTTTCAGGATGATCAGGTTGCCATAGCCGCGCAAACCGGCACCCACGTACACCACGCGGCCATCGGCAGCTGCCACCACGGGGTCGCCCGCTGAGCCGCCAATGTCCATGCCCTTGTTCTTGACCTCGTCAAAACCGGCCAGCACAACGCCATTGGCGGGCCATATCCAGTTGATGTCCGTGTCATTTGCCGGTGCCGACTTGGGGCTGGCCTCCACTGGGGGAACTGCCGCAGACGCCGCAGCGGCTGGCTTGGTCAGGCTGCCAGCGCTTACCGTCGGTTTGGTCACAGGCTGAACCACCACCTCGTGGTTCACCGGCGGCACCACGCGCAAAACCTGATCCACTTCTATGCGGTTGGGATCTTGCAGTTGGCTCCACAGGGCTATATCGCCCGGGCTCTGTCCATGTTCAAGGGCAATACGTGTCAGCGTATCGCCAGGCTTGACGGTGTAGTAGCCCGGCTTACCCGCATTTTCGAAACCCTGCGGTAGCACGACGATTGCTTCAGAGCCAACAGGCGTGCTGCTCGTTGGCATGCGCTCCTCCACCGGTGCCCGGTTGACGGTTCTGGTGCCGCAAGCCACCAAAGTCAATAGCACACATGTCGAAGCCAAGGACAAACCCAACCATCTTTTCAAACCCGTCATATCAATTCCCATCATGCAATCCCTGATTTTAAGGGGACAAAGAAAACGCCCTCCATCACGGTCTGAACCACCCCTTGTTCTGTTTTGTCGATCACCATCAACACCTGTTTGCCCGCGCTTGAAGCACCCGCAGACACCGGCGCCACCAGCCTGCCGCCCACGGCCAACTGGTCGATCCAGGCTTGGGGCACGGCCTCGCCGCCAGCCGCCGCGATGATGCCCGCGTAGGGCGCACCCCTGGCATACCCCGGCATGCCGTCGCCAAACAACAAGTGCACATTGGCCAGGCGCAAATGGCGCAGGTTGTCGCGCGCCTTGTCGTGCAGCCCACGCAGGCGCTCGATCGAATACACCTCGGTGCACAGCGAACTCAGCAGCGCAGCCTGGTAGCCGCAGCCGGTGCCAATTTCCAGCACACGCCCCAAGCGCCCAGGGCGGCCTTGGTACAGCAGCTCCAGCATCCGGCACACCACACCGGGCTTGGAGATGGTTTGCCCCAGGCCAATGGGCAAGCTGGTGTCTTCATAGGCCTGGTTGACCAGCGCGGTATCGACAAAACGGTGGCGCTCAATGCTGCCCATGGCTTGCAGCACGGCAGGATTAGTCAAGCCCTGTTGCGCCAGCTTGGCTACCATGCTTTGGCGCACTGCGCTTGAATCCAGGCCCACGCCATAAACCGGCTTGATAGTGGGCCGCTGGCTGGCAATCTGGCCGGCCAGGATGAAAGGCCGCACAGGGGCGACGGACGTGCTGTGCAACGCCAGTTTGGCCGGAAAACCGGGCCGCTGTCTGGCGCTGCTCGGGTTGGGTGACGTCATCAGTCCACCAGATCAGCCAGCTTGGCTGCCGTTTGCGCCCAGTAACTCAAATGGTCATGGTCGGTCAGATCGACCTTGAGCGGTGTCATGGCGATATGGCCCTGCGTTGTGGCATGAAAGTCGGTGCCCTCGGCCTCATCCTTGGCCGAACCCGCTGCGCCAATCCAGTACATGGTCTCGCCGCGCGGACTCATCTGCGTGATCACCTTCTCGGCAGAATGGCGCCGGCCCAGTCGGCACAGTTTCAAATGGCCCATCTCGGCCAGCGGCAGATTGGGAATGTTGACGTTAAGCAACCAGGGCGTGCTGCCAATCAGGTTCTGCTGGCCCATTTGCAGCACCAGGTCGCGCGCCTTGATGGCCGCCGCATCCAGATGGAGCCAGTCGCGCTCCACCTGGGAAAAGGCAATGGACGGGATGCCAAACAGGTAGCCTTCCATCGCTGCACCCACGGTACCCGAATAAATCGTGTCATCGCCCATGTTGGCGCCGTTATTGATGCCCGCCAGCACAAGATCAGGCCGGTAGTCTAGCAAGCCGGTCAAGGCGATGTGCACACAGTCGGCCGGGGTGCCGTTGACATAGCGAAAGCCATCGGCGACGTGCTGCACGTAAAGCGGCGTGTGCAGCGTGAGCGCGTTCGACTTGGCGCTGTTGTTGTGCTCAGGGGCCACCACTTCGACCGTGGCAAAGTCCTTGAGCGCTTCATACAGCGCCACAATGCCGGGTGCCCGAAAGCCGTCGTCGTTACAAATAAGAATTTTCATCATGGTACCCAATTAGACTCGAATTTTAGGGTGCCAAAGCTACCTGTATTGGCGTTTTGCGCGCGACCCCAGGCAGTCCTGTTGCACAATCCTGCCTCAAGCAAAAGGAGCTTTTCATGGGTGCTATTTTTTGGATTGTGCTGGCGCTGGTCGTGGTCTATGCCATCACCCTTTACAACAGCCTGGTGAATGTAAAGAACGCTGTGGCCAAGGCGTGGGCCAACATTGACGTGCTGCTCAAGCAGCGCCACGAAGAGCTGCCCAAGCTGGTGGACACCTGCAAGCAGTACATGCAATACGAACAAAGTACGCTGGAAAAGGTGATTCAGGCCCGCACCCATGTGGCAGCGGCGCAAAAATCGCACAACATGGGCGCGCTGGGCCTGGCCGAAGGCGCCTTGCGCAGCGGCTTGGGGCAGTTGTTTGCCCTGGCCGAGTCCTACCCTGAGCTCAAGGCCAACGAGCAGTTCTTGCATCTGCAGTCACGCATCAGCGGGCTCGAGAATGCCATTGCCGACCGGCGCGAGTTTTACAACGAGAGCGTCAACATCAACAACGTGGCCATCGAGCAGTTCCCAGGCAACCTGCTGGCCAGAATGTTCAACTTTACGGCTTTTGATTTGCTGAAATTTGCTGCCACCGAGTTGAAAGACACCGACATCGGCCAACGCTTCAAGCATTGAGCCATGCTGGTACGCGGTTTGCGCGGCTTGCAGCACCTTGGACTGAACCTGACTGGAGCGGTCAGCGCACTGTATGCTGTGTTGATGGTCGTGGCAGTGCAGTCAGGCGTTGGGCCGCTGGCGCGCTGGAGCCTGATTGGCATCGCGCTGCTGGCCGTGGTGGCCTGGCTGGCCAACCTGCGTCGCGCCCGGGCCATTGCCGAGTTGGCTACCTCGCGCATTAGTTCTGCCGCGCAGGGCTATGTCGAACTCGTGGGCCGCGCCAGTGTGGACCCGGAAAACCTCATTTTCACACCGCTCGGTGGCATTGCCTGCATCTGGTACCGCTACAGGCTGTACTCCAGGGACAACGCCAAGCGGGAGTGGCGCAAGATCGACAGCGGTGTCAGCAGCAGCACCTTTGACATCAGCGACCCAACGGGCGTGTGCACCGTAGACCCCGACCATGCCGAAGTGGTGGGTGCAAAACTACGCACCAGCTACCCGGGTAATGACAAGTTGGTCGAAGAATTGCTTTTTGGCGGTACCCCAATTTACGTGCTGGGTGACTTCTCTACCCTGGGTGGTGCCAGCATTGCCTTGAACCTGCGCGAAGACGTGGGCGCGCTGCTGACCCGTTGGAAGCAAGACCGCGTCAGTTTGCACCAGCGCTTCGACCTGGACCGCAACGGCAACCTTGACCTGCAAGAATGGGAACTGGCCCGCCAGTTGGCAACCCAAACGGTCGCGCGCCAGCACCGCGACATTCGCCAGCAACCCGGCGTTCACCTGCTGCGCGCACCCAAGGACGGGCGACTTTTTTTGATCTCTGCCCTGTCGCCCCAGGCGCTGCGCAATCATTTTTTACGCTGGAGCGCTTTTCATCTCACCATGGGAATGGCTGCCGTCGCCTACTGGCTGTATCTGGCCTGAATTGCAAGCGCTCTGGCAAGAGCCGAGTTGCCCTTTTAAAAAGGCCAACATTTGCGATGGCTCGGTTTGCAGCGCTTCAGTTGGATCATGCCGCCCAGCAACAGCCAAGAGCTGCACTCTGCCGGGTTGTCCGACGGCCAGCAGACGCTTGGCATCGTCAAACGGCACCATATCGTCGTCTTCACCATGTACCAGCAACACCGGGCAGCGCACGCGGGTCATGCTGTGGATCGGCGCAATATCGTCAAACCGCGCGCCAATGACGCGCTGCACATGGCGCAGCACATACCAGCCGACGCCAAAGTAGGGAATATGGTGTTGGGCCAGCAAGCGCCGCATCACCTCGTAGGGGTGGGCAAAAGCGCTGATGCTGACCACGGCCCGAATGTCGTCACGGCGAGTGGCGCTCAGCAGCGCGGCGCCAGCGCCAACCGAATGGCCGATCAGCGCCAGTCTGCTGGCGTCAACCCGACTTTGCACAGCCAGCCAGTCCAGACCTGCCTCAATGTCCTGCGCAAAGCGCGGCAGCGACGTAAAAGGCTCGTCGCCACTGGCGCCATGACAGCGCGCATCCAGCAGCAATACCGCAAAACCCGCGTCCAGTAAGGGCGCAACCGAGGGCAACATCATGCTGGCATTGGCACCCCAGCCATGCATCACCAGGATGGCGGGCGTTGGTGTTGGTGTTGGTGTTGTGCCAGGTACCGGCATGAACCAGGCAAACAGCTTTTTGCCATTGGGCCCGGGGATGTCAACGGGCTGGGCGGCCAGGCCGAGCGACTCGGGGCTGACCAATGCCGCCACCCGAGGCGCACGCAAACCTTTAAGAATCAGGGCGTGGGCAGCGGCGCGGGCGCCCCAAAAACCTGCGAGAGCAAGTCCCAAATCCATCCACACCAAATTGGCCGTTTGCCACACCGCCCTTGATCACTCGGGAATGATGAATTTGGATTCTTCGCGCAACTTGCCCGGGCTGTCCAGCGATTCGATGTTGAAGTGAATCTCATGCGAACCCGGTTTGTCGGCCTCTGGCGGCACCTGAACCCGCACCACCACCCAACGCGCCTCAGTGGAAGCAATGCTGACCGTGTCTTCCGTCATGATTTTGATACCAGTAAGCCCATCCACTGAAATTTTGTAGCGCTGATCAGCTTCAGTGGCATTCATCACCTGGATGCGGTAAACGTTCTCGACCTTGCCAGCCTCGACCACGCGCGCCATCACGCCACGATCGCGCTCCACGTCGGCCCTGAAAGGCGTGCGCGTTGCCAGGCTGATAAAAATTGCCGCCACGATCGCCAACAGGATGGATGAGTAGATCAGCACCCGCGGACGCAGCACCCGTTTCACGGTCTGGTCTTTCGTCCAGTGGTTTTTCATGGCGTTTTCGGTCGAATACTTGACCAAGCCACGCGAATAACCCACCTTGTCCATCACCGTGTCACACACGTCGGCGCATGCGCCACAACCGATGCACTCGTATTGCAAACCGTTGCGAATGTCGATACCGGTAGGACAAACCTGCACACACAAGCTGCAATCCACACAGGCGCCAAGGTTCAGGTTGGCAAGGTCCGCTTTCTTGGAACGGGCACCACGCGGCTCGCCACGCTCAGCGTCGTAGGTCACGATCAGCGTGTCCTTGTCGAACATGGCGCTCTGGAACCGCGCATAGGGGCACATGTGTTTACATACCTGCTCGCGCATGAAACCAGCGTTACCGTAAGTGGCAAAGCCATAAAAGAAGACCCAGAAAAATTCCCAGGCGGCCAGTTGGCCACCCAGAAAGGCGCCAGCCATTTCACGCATCGGCACAAAGTAGCCAACAAAGGTAAAGCCAGTCCAAAAAGCAAAAGCAATCCATAAAAATTGTTTGCCTGCCTTGCGGGCGAATTTTTCAAAGGTCATCGGACCTTCGTCACGGCGCTTGCGGGCAGATCGGTCGCCCTCAAGCTTCTTTTCGATCCATAAAAAGATTTCGGTGTACACCGTTTGCGGGCAGGCATAACCGCACCACAAGCGCCCCGCCACGGCCGTGAACAGGAACAGCGACAAGGCCGAAACGATCATCAAGCCTGTGAGGTAAATAAAATCTTGCGGGTACAGGACCAGCCCAAAGATATAAAAGCGCCGCACGCTCAGGTCAAACAACACCGCCTGGCGCTGGCCCCACTCAAGCCAGGGCAGACCGTAGAAAATGATTTGCGTCACCCAGACCATGATCCAGCGCCAATTCGAGAACACGCCCGACACGCTGCGCGGGTAAATTTTCTGATGCGCCGCATAGAGCGACACCAGTTCCTCGTCAGGTTCTGCCACGGCGATGGGGATCACCTTTTTGGGTTCTTTGTTTTCAGTGCTCATCGGGGGCTTCCTCAATAAATGGATACAGGTAATTTCTTTTCAGGCAGCGCAGCCATCTGCGCCAGGAATTCGTCGCGTGTCAGGCCGGCAAAATACGGGTGCCAGCGGCGCTGCTCCAGCACCGTACTAACGGCACGGGCGTGCTGCTCGTGGCTGGCAAACAGCAGGGTTTCATCGGGTAGGGAAAAAATTCGCTGGTTCATGCTATCCCACAGCGCTTCAGGTTCAGCTGGATGGGGCTGGTGCGGACAAGCCGTGAGCGCCAGCAGGCCACCACAAAACAGTCGGTCACGCCAGCCAAAACTCAGGCAACTTGGAGTGTGGCCCGGGGTGCACAACACGCGCACCAGCTCATCCCCAAACGGCAACACGGCACCGTCTGTCAAACCAAGTGCGGTCAGCGCGTCACCCTGAATCAGGGGTGCGCCCAACGTGGCTAACCGGACGGACTCCGAGGGCAACAAAGCATCGTGCTGATGCGTGCGCAAAACCCAACATAGACGCAAGTCGCCCTCGGCCAACAGCGCAGAAAGCACGGGCAAGTCACAAGAGTGGGGGTCGATCAATACCGCTTTGCGGGCGTCCTGGTCAGCCAGCAAGTACGTCAACTCACCGCTCGCCTCGTTACTCAAGATACGAAAGTACACTTTACCGACTCCTCGGCGAATGCTTATTTCTAACAATAGTGGGGGAATTCATAGCGACTGGTATCAGTATCTTCAACTTGACAAAAATCACTCAAGAATCATGCCAAGTGACTGACAAGTCCATATTCTAATAAAGTCATGTAGTTACGTCGCCTGGGCGGGCAATACCCAACACCTTTCTAATCTAACTGCCAATATTGGCAGCAACTGACATGCCACGCTGACAGCCTTGACTGTCAGCAGTGTTGACCATGTGGTCAGCCATCTGATCAAAGGTGTTGATCAACCAGGATTGAATCGCAGTATCGTACCGGTCGTCGCACTCATTTGTATTTCTTCAGGTATGCACCCTCGAATCCGCGCTTGATCCAATGGAACAAGCGCGACGAAGGCAAAATGATTTGACGTTTACTGTTTCGAAACACCACCGTGCCGTGGTCAATGGCGTCAATGATGCAGATGAGCTCCACCTTGAACGTGGCCTGTGGCGAGCGTCCATTCAGACCGTCAAGCAGGTTGGCGGCGGCAGCCTCTGCCTGCAAGTCTGCCATGTGCGCCTGCTTGGGCATCCAGTCCGGCCCCGGAAAACTGCCCGAATCACCGACCACATATACGTGCTGCGCACCTTCCACGCGGCACTGCGCATCAGCCTTCAGCAAGCCACCGGGCGAGCGCGCCAGATCGGTCTGGTCAAACCAGGCGTTACCCGTCATGCCTGGCATGAAGAGAATCAAATCTGCTGCAAACTCACCGCCTTCGGTAACCACTTTATCTGCCTCAAAGCGCACCATCTTGTGACCCAGGTGGGCGCGAATGCCCCGGCGGACCATCTCATCAAGCAAATGCTTGACGGCTTTGGGGCCAAGCCGGTTGCCAGGTTCATTGGAGGGGTTGAAAAACACCAGCTCAAACTTGTCGCGCCGCCCTTCCCGCCTGAGCTGCTCGTCGATGCCGAACAAAAATTCGAACATCGGCCCGCCGCGCACTGCGCTGGGTTCGCTGGGGTTACCGGCAAAGCCAATGGCGATCGTGCCAGCCGTCATCGCTTGCAGACGATCACGGATTTTTTCTGCGGCGGCGATGCCCTCGCAGGGCGTGATGGCGTGCGCGATGCCTGGCAGTTTTTTGATGAAGCGCCCGCCTGACGCAATCACCAGAGCATCATTGCGTACGTCACCCGCCGTCGTTTCCACACACCTGGCGCCATCGCGCAACCCGGTGACTTCAGCCACAACATGCTTAACCCGAGTGCGCCGAAAAAAGTTGGCCAACGGCACAATAAGTTGTTCGCGGCGACGCAGCCCACTGGGAATCCAGATGATACCGGGCAGGTAATGCAGTTCAGCGCGAGGCGAAATCAGGGTGATGTCAGCCTGCGCATCGTGCTTGCGAAGTGCACGGACTGTCGACAGGGCACCAAAGCCTGAGCCGATCACGGTAATTTGGTGAACCATGTCAAATTTCTTTCAATTGTTTGATCCGGTCCCGATGCGGGACCTTTCGAACCGTAGCAAAAACTTCAGTCATGCCAGTCGCAGGCCAAGCGCCAACAGCAGCGCGCCCAGGCAGGCCCAGCCTGAGAAAAGCCAGCGCCATACGACAAATTGCGGCTTGAAGCCCACACCGTTGACCAGCCCGGCGCTCATGGCCCAAAAAACGCCCAAAGCGAAACCGTGATCCACACCGCCGCCCCGCCCGGCAAACATGAATGGGTAAACGCTGCCGCCCAGCATGATGACCAGCGCCACGGCCAGGCTCAGCGGTCGCAGGGGTGACGTAGCCGGTTTGGCTACAGGCGCGCCGAGTACCCGGGCACTCATTCTTTCTTGCCACGGGCGTCTTCCCGTGCCTCCTGGGTTTCGCCCCACATGGCATTCAAAATTGCCAACAACACCGCAAAACCCACACCCAACACCCAAGCGAAATACCACATATCAGTTCCTTTTAGATTCAGTTCAATAAGCCGCGTGGTCATGCTCTTGCACATAGGCCTTGGTGACCTTGCCTCGCATCACACTGTAGGCCCATGAGGTGTAGATCACGATCAGCGGCATGAACAACATCGTGGCCCAAAACATGATGCCCAGCGTCATGTGACTCGACACGCTGTCCCACACCGTCAAACTGGCCGAGGGCATGGTGCTCGAAGGCATCACAAACGGGAACATGGATGCGCCCGCCGTGCCAATGACACCCACCACCGCCAGTGACGAAGCCACGAACGCCGTGAGCGTTTTGCGCATTGCCAGCAGCAACGCCGCCACCGCCGCACCCAGCAATCCCAACGCAGGCAAGGTCCACATCAAAGGCTGACGGCCGTAGTTGACCATCCAGGCGCCGGCTTCGCGCACCACGGTCTTGCTCAACGGGTCGGGCAACGCCGACGGGTTGACCACCGAACTGATACGGTAGCCGTCAATCGACTGCAGCCACACACCCGCCGCCACAAACGCCAGCATCATCACCACCGCCGCGCCAATGGCCCCCTTGACGGCGCGCGTCTGAATTACACCTTCGGTGCGATGCGCCAGATAGCTGCCGCCCTGCAAGGTGATCATGGCGCTGCTCACCACGCCCACCAGCAAGGCAAACGGGTTGAGCAATTGCCAAAAGCTGCCGGTGTAGGTTGACACCAGGTAAGCGTCAAACTGGAACGGTACGCCTTGCAGCAAGTTACCAAACGCCACGCCAAAAATCAGCGGCGGCACGGCCCCTCCAATGAACAAGCCCCAGTCCCACACGCTGCGCCAGGTGCTGTTGTGAATTTTGCTGCGGTAATCAAAGCCCACCGGCCGGAAAAACAGCGCCCACAACACCAGCAGCATGGCCCAGTAAAAGCCGCTGAACGCCGTGGCATAGACCAGCGGCCAGGCGGCAAAAATGGCGCCACCGCCGGTGATGAACCAGACCTGGTTGCCGTCCCAATGCGGCCCCACGGTGTTGATCACCACGCGGCGCTCCAGGTCGCTGCGCCCGACAAAGGGCAACAGTGTGCCGACGCCCATGTCGTGGCCGTCCATGATGGCAAAGCCAACCAGCAGCACGCCAACCAGCAGCCACCAGATAATTTTCAGGGTTTCATACTCAAACATGATGTTCCTTTAAGCTTTAAGCGTGTGCGGGTGTGAGGCCTGGCGAGCTGTCACTACGGTAGCGGCCGGTGCCCAGGCTGCCCGGGCCCATGCGGGCAAACTTCACCATCAGAAACATCTCAACCACCAGCAGCACGGTGTAAAAACCGATGAAGCCAGCCAAAGAGCCATACAAGCTGTTGACACTCAGGGTTGACACCGACAAGTGGGTCGGCAGCACACCGTAAATAGTCCACGGCTGGCGTCCGTACTCGGCCACAAACCAGCCCAGTTCACACGCAATCCAGGGGGCGGGCAGCATCCACAAGGCGCTGCGCAAGAGCCACGGCTTTTGCATGAAATTGGATCGCAGGGTGCTGTAGAACGCCAGGCCGAACAGCGCCAGCATGGCAAAGCCCAACCCGACCATGATGCGAAAGCCCCAGAACATGGGCGTCACACGCGGCACGGTATCGTTCACCGCTTTTTCAATCATCTCCGGCGTGGCTTGGCGTACATCGACCACGTATTTCTTCAGTAACAGGCCAAACCCCAAATCGTCCATGTGTTGCTCAAACACCTCTTTGGCGGCAGCATCTTCGCGGTTGGCGCGCAGGGCTTCGAGTGCCGTCACGGCCACAACGCCGTTGGCAATGCGTTCGCGGTTTTTTGCCTTGATGTCATGGATGCCGGGAATTTCCCTGGTCACGGAACGCGTGCCGATCAGGCCCATGACCCAGGGCACTTCAACTTCCCAATTGTTCTTTTGCTCGGCTTCGTTGATGTCAGCCAACAGCGTCAGGCCAGCCGGCGCTGGCTTGGTCTCCCACATGGCTTCCATGGCCGCCAGCTTGGTTTGCTGGGCCTCGCCCACGGTGTAACCCGATTCGTCACCGAGCACAATCACACTCAACACCGAAGCCAGGCCAAAGGCCGCCGCCACCCGGAAGCTGCGCTTGGCAAATTCGATGTCCCGCCCTTTGAGCAGGTACCAGCTCGAAATTGACATGACAAACATGGCACCCGTGGTGTATCCGGCTGACACGGTGTGAACAAACTTGGCCTGCGCATCAGGGTTGAACAGCACCGCCCAGAAATCAACCATTTCCATGCGCATGGTCAGGTAGCTAAATTCAGCACCCACCGGGTTTTGCATCCAGCCGTTGGCGATCAAAATCCACAGGGCGCTCAGGTTGGTGCCCACGGCCATCAGCACCGTCACCAGCAAGTGCTGCGGCTTGGACAACCGGTCCCAGCCAAAGAAAAACAGGCCGATCATGGTCGACTCGAGAAAGAAGGCCATCAGCCCCTCGATGGCCAGCGGCGCGCCAAAAATGTCGCCCACGTAGTGCGAGTAATAGGCCCAGTTGGTGCCAAACTGAAATTCCAGCGTGATACCAGTCGTCACGCCCAAGGCAAAGTTGATGCCGAACAACTTGCCCCAAAACCGCGTCATGTCTTTCCAGACCACGTTGCCGGTCATCACATAGACGCTCTCCATGATCACCAGCAACCACACCATGCCAATGGTGAGCGGCACAAACAAAAAATGGTACAACGCCGTGGCGGCAAATTGCAGCCTTGACAAGTCAACCAGTTGCTCAGAAATCATTGTTTATCCTTTTCGATTGACACAGAACTTTGAACCAATGCCTGCGCGGCCATGCCCGAGGCGTCCACCTCGACCCGCTGGTCACGCACAAAACCCCACCACAGACAAAACAACAGCACCAACTTGATGCCCAGCACAAGCCCCAGGCGCCTCACCAGGATTTGGTCAGACAGCTTCATGGATGGGGTTGGGCAGCAAAGAGACATACACTGTGTTATCAATTAGCGTGCCAGGCTGAATATCAAATAATTAGTGTTTTATTTCAACAAATTAAACAATTAACTTAATGTGATTTGGAGGTTAACATTCAGCCAACACTGCCAGATATGGCAGAACGGATAAGGTTTTTGGCATACATTCAGCCACCTGCTGAAAGAGAGACATTCCATGAAACCCCTGCCCGAACTCATGTCCTTTGTGGAAGGCCTGCCAGAGCCACACATTCTTTTTGACACCCAGTACCGTATCCTGGCCGCCAACGCGGCTTACCGGCGCCAATTCAGTCCACAGCAAAGCGTGATCGGGCGCACTTGCTACGAGGTGTCGCACCGTTTCAGCGTGCCGTGCGACCAGGCGGGTGAATCCTGCCCACTGGCAAGCTCGCGCGAATCCGGCCAGCGCGAGCGCGTGCTGCACCTGCACCACACGCCCAAGGGCGAGGAATACGTCAACATTGAGCTCGCGCCGCTGCTCGACGCCAGCGGCCAGCAAGCCTTTTATGTGGAAAAAATGGAGCCACTGCGGGTGGCGCAGGGGCAAGCCTCGGCGCCGGGGCTGATCGGCCGCAGCCCGGCGTTCGGGCACATGCTCAGCCTGGTGGCGCGCGTGGCACCATCGCAGGCCACCGTGCTGCTGCTGGGCGAATCAGGCACCGGCAAGGAACTGGTGGCGCGCGCCGTGCATGAGGCCAGCCCCCGCGCCGCCAAAGCGCTGGTGCCGGTGGACTGCGCCAGCCTGCCAGAAAATCTGTTTGAGTCCGAACTGTTCGGCCACGAACGCGGCGCCTTTACCGGCGCCAATACGGCGCGTGGCGGCCTGGTGGAATCGGCCAGCGGTGGCACGTTGTTTCTGGACGAAGTGGGCGACATACCACTCACCATGCAAGTCAAACTGCTGCGCCTGCTGGAGACCGGCACCTACCGGCGGGTGGGCAGCACCGAGCAGCGTCATGCCGACATCCGGGTGGTGTCTGCCACGCACCGCAACCTCGACCAGATGGTGGCGCAGGGGCGCTTTCGCGAAGACCTTTATTACCGCCTGAGCACTTTCCCGATCCATTTGCCGGCTCTGCGCGAGCGTCGCGACGACATCGCGCTGCTCGCCGCCGCCCTGCTGAGCCGGGTGGCGCCGCAGCGCAAGCTGTCCATGAGCGACAGCGCCCTGCAACTGCTCCAAGCGCAAGACTACCCTGGCAATGTGCGTGAACTGCGCAACCTGCTGGAACGTTCAGCCCTGCTGTGCGACGGCAACACGCTCGAGGCCAGCCATGTGACGCAAGCGCTGCAATCGGGCCGACGGGCGAGCGTGGTTGCCGCAGCGGCTGGGGTGGCCACACCGGGCGCCTTGAAATCGGTAGCTGCTTCGGCGCTCCAGCAAATGGCTCTTCAACACAAAGGCAGCCGCGCCGAATTGGCCGCCCAGTTGGGCATCAGCGAGCGCTCTTTGTACCGTAAGCTCAATGCAATCAAACCCGGCTGATACAAATAGACATCATCACCATGAACAAACTTTTTCTGAAAATATTTTGCCTTTTCGCAGCGACCAGCCTGAGCTGCGCTGCGGCACCGTTCGATGACAGCATGGCCCAACGCGTGCAGGCTTGCACCGGCTGCCACGGTGCGCAAGGCCGCGCCGGGCCCGACGGCTATTACCCGCGGCTGGCGGGCAAGCCGGCAGGCTACCTGTACAACCAGTTGCTCAACATGCGCGAAGGCCGACGCCATTACGCGCTGATGGCCGGCTTGCTGGAACCTTTGAGCAATACCTACCTGCTGGAGATTGCCACCTATTTTTCCGAACTTGAGTTGCCCTACCTGCCGCCACTTCAAGCCAGCGCGTCACAGGCAGTGCTGGCACGCGGGCGGAAGCTGGCTACCCAGGGCGCCCCCGTGCACGGCGTGCCGCCCTGTCAACAATGCCACGGCGAGGCACTCACTGGTGCCGCGCCACATGTGCCAGGCTTGCTGGGCTTGCCGCGCGATTACCTCAACGCCCAATTGGGCGGCTGGCGCAGTGGCCAGCGCCGCGCGCAATCGCCCGACTGCATGGGTCACATTGCCAACAACCTGAGCAACCAGGACGTGGCCGCCGTGACCCACTGGCTGGCGGCCCAGCCGGTTCCGGCCAGCGCCAAGCCACTGGCTGCCTTGCCCGCCTGGCCTGCCGGTGCCAAAGAAATACGCTGCGGCAGTGCAGCAGTCGCCAGCGCCATGACCGCAGTTACCGTAACACCGCAACCCGCGACACCCGAGGCTGTGCGAGGCGCTTATCTGGCCCGCTTGGGCAACTGCCAGACCTGTCATACTGCCATGGGCGGCACGCCCTTCGCCGGACAACGGCCGATCGAGACGCCGTTTGGCACCGTGTACTCAACCAACTTGACACCTGACCCAGCCACTGGCCTGGGAAACTGGACAAAAGATGATTTCTGGCAGGCGCTGCACCACGGCCAGGCCAAAGACGGCCGCCTGTTAAGCCCGGTATTTCCGTATCCCAGTTACACCCGCGTGACACGCGAAGATGCCGATGCCCTGTTTGCCCATCTGCAAAGTCTGCCGGCCGTAAATCAAGCCAACCGTGCAGCGCAAATGCGCTGGCCCTTTGGCACCCAACTGGCCCTGCGCGCCTGGCGAGCACTGTTTTTCAACGCGCAGACTTTCCAGCCGGACACGGCGTTGTCGGCTGACTGGAATCGCGGCGCTTATCTGGTCAACGGGCTCGGCCATTGCGGCGAATGCCACACGCCGCGCAATCTGCTCGGCGCCACGCAACAGACCCATGCATTGGGCGGCGGGATCATTCCCATGCAAAATTGGCTGGCGCCGTCGTTGCTGAGCCGCGCTGCTGCTGGTGTTGATCCCGAGCATCTGGAAGACACGCTGCAACTACTCAAGACAGGCAACGCTTTGCATGACACCGCCAATGGCCCGATGGCGCTGGTGGTGCAAGGCAGCACCCAATATTTGAACGCGTCCGATCTCCGGGCGTTGGGGGTCTATTTGCAGTCGTTGACGCAATCCGTCAAACAAGTCCAGCCCGAGCCAAGCGCCCGCCCAGCAGCCGCAAAAAGTGCCAACTTGACCCCCGCAGCTTTGGCCCATGCCGCGCAGCTTTATGGCAAGCATTGCGCCGACTGCCATGGCCAGCACGGCCAGGGCGTTGCAGGCGCTTACCCGGCACTGGCCAACAACCGGGCCGTGCTGTTGGCTGACACCAGTAATCTGGTGCAGACCGTTTTGCACGGCGGCTTTGCGCCGGTCACCCAGGCCAATCCCAGACCCTTTGGCATGCCACCAATGATGCTCACGCTCAGCGACGCTGAAATTGCCCAGGTGCTCAGCTTCCTGCGCAACAGTTGGGGCAACCAGGCCGCGCCGGTGACTGAATCGGATGTGAGCCACCTGCGCGAGCGCCAGGCCAGCCGATAATGCGTCGGCTTAAATTTATTCAACACGTCAACATCCCACTCAGGAGCACACCATGGCAAAAGGTCAACAGGGCAATAACAAAATGGTCAAGAAACCCAAGAAGGACACCTCGCCGCCCAAGCCCGTGTCCGCCGACGCAGTACGCCCCACCGTTACTACCGTGGTGCCAGTACGCGGCAAGCTGAAAAACGCTCCAAAATAAGTGGGCACCCTTCAGCGTCACGTTTGCCTCTGGCGCGACCGTGACCGCATGCTTTACAGCATTGCCTGAAATAATCGTTCTCCATGCGGACGAAGCCATGCTTGTGCTGAACAAGCCCGCTGGCCTGTTGAGCGTGCCCGGCAAAGGTGCAGACAAGCAGGACTGTCTGAGCAGCCGGGTGCAGCAGCGCTACCCCGATGCCCGCGTGGTGCACCGGCTCGACCAGGCAACATCAGGGCTGATGCTGATGGCGCTGGGTGCAAACGCGCAGCGCGCCTTGAACGATGCCTTTGCCGGCCGCCAGGTGCATAAGCGTTACGTGGCGGTGGTGGATGGTTTGCTGGAACCATCCACAGAAAACTGGGGCATGATTGAATTACCGATTCTGCTGGACTGGCCCAATCGCCCCAGGCGCATCATCGACCCGCAAGGCAAGCCCAGTTGCACCCGCTGGCGCGTGCTCCAACACAACCTGGCAGCGAAAACCACGCGCGTCGAACTTGCGCCCGTCACCGGCCGCTCGCACCAGTTGCGCGTTCATTTGCAAGCCGTGCAACATCCAATTTTGGGCGATGTCCTCTATGGCACGCCAGCCAGCCTTGGCAAAGCAGAGCGACTGCTGTTGCACGCCACACGGCTCGAGCTGACGCACCCGGTCAGCCTGCAGCCCATGGTATTTTCAAGCGAACCGCCGTTTTGATAAACAGCGAAATGAGTCACCCAAACATGACAAACCATCTTTACATCCTCACCGGCGCCTCGCGCGGCATGGGCCTGGCCATGGCTGAGCAATTGCTAGTTGAAGGAAACCGCCTGCTGTGCATCTCGCGCCATAAGAACGAAGCGCTCAAGGCATTGGCTGTGAAGAATTGTTCTTGGCTTGAGCAATGGGCACTGGACCTGGCGCAGACGGAATTCGTGGCAGACACCCTCAGAGTCTGGCTGCGCAGCCTTGACCCGGCGCAAATCAAAAGCGCCACCCTGATCAACAACGCCGGCATGATCCCGGCCGTGGTTCCGTTGCGCGCCAGCGACCCGGCAGCGTTGGCATTGGCACTGCGCGTCGGGCTGGAAGCCCCACTGCTGCTCACGGCGGCCTTTTTGAGTGCCACCGAAAGCTGGACGGTGCCGCGCAAGGTGCTCAACATTTCTTCGGGCCTGGGTCGCCGGGCAATGGCATCCCAAGCCGCCTATTGCGCAGCGAAGGCAGGCATGGACCACTTCACCCGCTGCCTTGCGCTCGACGAAGCGCGCCTGCCCAACGGTGCCCGGGTCTGCTCACTGGCACCCGGCGTTATCGACACCGACATGCAGCTGCAACTGCGCAGCGCCGACGCAGCCGCATTTCCTGATCAAGCCGCTTTTGCCCAACTCAAGGCCAAAGGACAACTGAGCACGGCCAGCGACGCTGCCAAACACGTCTTGGCATGGCTTGCACGGCCCGATTTCGGCCAGCAAGCGGTGGCTGACGTGCGCGACGCCGGTTAAACCTGATCCAGATTGTGGTTTCTGACCTCGTCGATGTTGTGTCAAAAATTGCGGCTAAGATACCAACGTAATTATTTATTAACCCCAAGGAGACAGCAAATGACCCGTGAAGTTGTGATTGTGAGCGGCGTACGTTCCGCCATTGGTACCTATGGCGGCAGCCTGAAAGACATCGCGCCCACCGAACTGGCTGGCCAGATCGTGCGCGAAGTGCTGAGCCGCGCCGAGGTCAAAGGCGACGAAGTCGGCCACGTAGTGTTCGGCCATGTGGTCAACACAGAACCCAAAGACATGTATTTGTCGCGCGTGGCAGCCGTCAACGGTGGCTGTGCGCAAGGTGTGCCGGCCTTCAACGTGAACCGCCTGTGCGGATCGGGTCTGCAAGCCATTGTGTGCGCCAGCCAGAGCATTATTCTGGGCGACTGCGACATCGCCATCGGCGGCGGCGCCGAGGCCATGAGCCGCGCGCCCTACGCCAGCCTGAACATGCGCTGGGGCGCACGCATGGGCGACACCAAGATGGTTGACATGGTGGTGGGCGCCTTGAACGACCCGTTCCACACCGTGCACATGGGCGTGACCGCCGAAGCCATTGCCACCAAGTGGGGCATCACCCGCGCCGACCAGGATGCGCTGGCCGTCGAGAGCCACAACCGCGCCCAGCGCGCCATCGAGGGTGGCCGCTTCAAGAGCCAGATCATGCCGGTCACGCTCAAGAGCCGCAAGGGCGACGTGGTGTTTGACACCGACGAGCATTTCCGCCCCAATTGCACGCTGGCCGACCTGGCCAAGCTCAAGCCTGCCTTCCAGAAAGAAAACGGCACCGTTACCGCCGGGAACGCCTCGGGCATCAATGACGCAGCCGCTGCCGTGGTGCTGATGGAAGCCGGCACCGCCAAAGCGCGTGGCCTGAAACCGCTGGCGCGTCTGGTGGCTTACGCCCACGCTGGTGTGGACCCGATGTACATGGGCATTGGCCCGGTGCCGGCTTCGCAATTGGCGCTCAAAAAAGCCGGTTTGACCGTGGCCGACCTCGACGTGATTGAGGCCAACGAGGCCTTTGCCGCCCAGGCCTGCGCCGTCAGCCGCGACCTCGGGTTCGATCCGGCCAAGGTCAACCCCAACGGCTCCGGCATTTCGCTCGGTCACCCGATTGGTGCCACCGGCGCGCTGATCACGGTCAAGGCGCTGTATGAGCTTGAGCGCATCGGCGGGCGTTATGCGCTGGTGACCATGTGCATTGGCGGCGGCCAGGGCATTGCCGCCATTTTTGAGCGCCAGGCTTAAGTCACGCCAGCACAGGCGAGGCGTTTTTTTGATGTGAGATCGATAAGGCTGATCCAACCAATCGGCCTTCTTCTCCTTCAAATAGCTCAAATAGCGGGGTTTAAAACTACCCACCGTGCCGTCGCATGGAATCCATCTCGCAGCAAACGCCCATGACCATCAACCGACACTGGAACCTAGGCGCCAAACTGCTGATGGTGGGGGCGCCTTTTTTGTTGCTGGTCTTCATGGCCACCATTGCCACGCTGTGGGTGTCCTGGCAGCTCGATGGCGGCGCAGCAGCGGTCAACGAGGCCGGCCGCATGCGCATGCAGTCTTACCGGATGTCACTGTCCATTGGCACCGGCGAGACCCAGCACCTGCCCGAGCAAGTCACCGAATTTGACCGTAGCCTGGCCACCCTCAAAAAAGGAGACCCGGAGCGCCCGCTGTTTGTGTCGTGGGATGCGGACACCAGCGCGCGCTTTGCCGTGGTGGAAAACAACTGGGCTGGCTACCAGGCACGATGGATTCAAGCCAAGCCCGAGGTTTTCACCGACCTGCGCGCCGACACCGTCGCGTTTGCCTCCCATATTGATGACTTTGTCAACAGCATTGAAGTGCACATTGCACACTGGACCGCGCTGCTGCATCTGCTGCAAATGAGCATGCTGGCCTCCGTGCTGGCGGGCGCCACGGTCTTGCTTTACACCGGTTACCTGTTTGTGCTGGAACCGGTCGGGCAGCTCAAACAGGCCATTGAGAAAATCCAGCAAGGCAACTTCGATGCCCGGGTGGCGCACACCTCCAGCGACGAATTCGGCACACTGGCCGACGGCTTTAATGGCATGGCCGAGCACCTGCAGTCGATGTACAAAAACCTGGAAGGCAAGGTAGCTGAAAAAACCGCCCTACTGAAGGAAAAGTCGGATCGGCTGGAAAGCCTGTACGAAGTCACCGCCCTGGTCTCCAAAGCCACCTCGCTGGATGCTTTGGCGCAAGACTTTACCAAAAGCCTGGCCAAGATTTCCCAGGCCGACGGGGTTGCGCTGCGCTGGTCCAACCAGGGTGGTCAACGCCACCTGATGCTGGCCGCCCACGGCTTGCCTGCGGACATGATCGACGAGGAGCAGTGCATTTACACCGGGGACTGCTTCTGCGGCTCGGTCACGCCAGATTCTGAATTTCGCGTTATTCCGATCCGTGATGAATCCAGCGCGCCGCTCAAGCATTGCTTCAAAGCCGGGTTTGAAACCGTCATCACCCTGCCGGTGCGACTGCACCAGCACCTGATGGGCGAAGTCGATTTGTTTTTTCACGCCCGCGTCAACCCGACGCCCGCCGAGCGCTCGCTGCTACAGGCCTTGTGCAGTCACCTGGCCAGCGGCATGGAGAACCTGCGCCTGAACGCGTTGGAAAAGGAAGCGGCGGTGTCACAAGAACGCCATCTGCTGGCGCGCGAGCTGCATGACTCCATTGCCCAGTCGCTGGCGTTCCTGAAAATCCAGGTGCAGCTGATGCGCGATGCCATCAAGACCTGCGATGAAACCGAAATAGCAAAAATCCTGGAAGAAATTGACGCCGGTGTGCGCGAAAGTTATGGCGACGTGCGCGAATTGTTGCTGCATTTCAGAACCCGCACCAACACCGAAGACATCGAACCCGCGCTGGCCACCACGCTGCAAAAATTCGAGCATCAAAGCGGCATCACGACCACTTTGGCCATGCAGGGGCAAGGCCTGCCGCTGGCCCCGGACGTGCAAATCCAGGTGCTGCACATCGTGCAAGAGGCATTGTCCAATGTGCGCAAGCACAGCCATGCCTCGCAGGTATGGCTTGATGTGCAGCAGCAACCCGGCTGGCGTTTTGAAGTGCGCGACGATGGTATCGGGTTCAACCCAGAAACGGATCAATTTGACGAAACCCATGTGGGTTTGCGCATCATGAGCGAGCGCGCCCAGCGCATCTGTGCGCACCTTGAGGTGATGTCAACGCCGTCGCGAGGCAGCTCGGTCATTGTTACCCTGCCAGCGCCGTCGCACCCCAGCACCAGCAATGCTGCCCGCATTGACAAGCTTTCAACCACCCCAGCAGCCAGCACCGTTTAACCATGCCAATCATCTTGCTGAACAACGCGCCCATCCGTATTTTGGTGGTGGACGACCACACCCTGTTTCGCCGTGGCCTGACCGCGCTGCTAGCCCGCGATGTCCGCTTGCTGGTCGTTGGCGATGCCGCCGATGCCGGGCAAGCCCAGCGCAAAGCGCAGGAGTTGCAACCCGATGTGATCCTGCTCGACAACCACTTGCCTGGCGTTAATGGCATCGATGCCCTGCCCTCGCTGCGCGAGGCTGCGCCCAACGCCTGCATTTTGATGCTAACGGTGAGCGAAGACGAGGACGATCTGGCCGCAGCCCTGCTCGGTGGTGCCAGCGGCTATTTGCTCAAAACCATGGAGGGCGACGATTTAACTGCCGCCGTGCACCGCGCTGCGCAAGGCGACAGCATCATCGCACCAGAGATGATGGGCAAGCTGATTGCAGCCTACAAAAGCACAAACCTCAAAACGGGGCAAGCCGCTGATGCTTCAATACCCACCCCAGTCGCAAAAAACAGCACGCCGTCGGCGCAAGCCATGGCGACGCTCTCGCCAAGGGAACTCGACATCCTGCGCGGTATCGCCCGAGGCGCCAGCAACAAGGAAATTGCCCGCGAATACGGCATTGTCGAAACCACCGTCAAGATTCATGTGCAACATGTGTTGCGCAAACTGGGCGTGAGCTCACGGGTGCACGCTGCCGTCATGGCGACCGAGCAGGGTTTGCTTTAACCGGGATTTACCCGGCCAAGGTTTGCACTCATGCAGGGCGCACCGGCAAACCTGGAATCTCCCGCAAACGCTTTGATTTAGGTGCGCCGACCACGCGCGCCACAGGCGCCACCAAATCGGCCAACGTCACGCCATCCAATACAGCAAGGAAACTTTGCGTGGCCTGGTTCAAGACACCTTTGAGCCTGCAGTTCTGGCCCATCCGGCATTGGTTCAGGCTCGGCTCAAAACACTCCACCACAGCAAAATCGGTTTCGGTGGCACGCACGATGGTGCCCAGACCAAGGTCTTTGGCTACCGCAGCCAGGCGCATGCCACCGCCGCGGCCGCGGGTGGTCTCCAGCCAGCCACGGGCGGCAAGCTGCTGCACGATTTTGGTCAGGTGACTGCGCGAAATACCGTGGCTCTCGGCAATTTCGGTGATCGTCACCGGATCAGGGCGATCCTTGCTGGCAGCGCAGTACATCAGTACGCGCAAGGTGTAGTCGGTCCATTGGGTCAATCGCATAGGTCAAGGTGGGTTAAAACAAAGATGCATTCAATGTGTCTATTATCAGGATAAAATAAAGTTCATATTAGATTCTTCTTTAAGGATGACACTGATGCCCATGCCACGACCGGTCAACGCAGCGCCAAAGCGATGAAAAAACCGTTCACCCAAAAGATCATTCCGATCCAGCCCGTCCCGGTTGACGCCGTGGCCGTCGGCGTGTTTGCGTTGGGCGACGAGCAGGGCAAAATTTACCCGCGCAGTGTCGGCGGGTACTTCAACCGCCTGCGTTGGGTGATGGTTTGGGTCACACAACTGGTTTTTTACGGCATCCCCTGGCTGCAATGGAACGACCGCCAGGCGGTTTTGTTTGATCTGGCCGGCAGCCGGTTCTTTATTTTTGGCCTGGTGCTGCACCCACAGGACCTGATTTATCTGGCAGTTTTACTGGTGCTGGCTGCGCTGACGCTGTTTTTCTTTACCGCTGTGGCGGGCCGACTCTGGTGTGGTTATGCCTGTCCGCAAACCGTTTATACCGAGATTTTTTTGTGGCTGGAGCGCATCACCGAAGGCGATCGCCTGGCTCGCATGCGTCTGGACAAGGCACCTTGGGGGCAGGAAAAAATGGCGCGCAAAAGCGTCAAGCAGGTGCTGTGGATTGGGCTGGGCTTGTTCACCGGGTTTACCTTTGTGGGTTACTTCACGCCCATTCAGGACCTGGTGCAGGGATTGTTGACGCTGTCGTTTTCGCCCTGGGAATGGTTTTGGGTCTTGTTCTACGGCTTGGCCACCTATGGCAACGCAGGTTACTTGCGCGAACAAATCTGCAAACAGATGTGCCCCTATGCCCGCATTCAAAGCGCCCTGACCGACATGGACTCGATGGTCATCGCCTACGACACGGTGCGCGGCGAGACGCGTGGTTCACGCCCAAGGGCCGCTAACCCCAAGGCGCTGGGCTTGGGCGACTGCATTGACTGCACGCTGTGTGTGCAGGTGTGCCCGACCGGCATCGACATCCGCAACGGCCTGCAAAACGAATGTATCGCCTGCGCCGCCTGTATTGACGTTTGCGACGAAGTCATGGTCAAAATGAACTACCCCAAGGGTTTGATCCGTTATTCGTCGGGCCGGGGCATCGCCGACACATTGACACCCAAACAGATGGTGAAACGGGTCTGGCGCCCGCGCGTGTGGGTTTACGGTGTGCTGTTTCTGGGGGTCGTGGCCATTTTTGTGGGCGGCTTGTCCACGCGCAAGGGCTTTGCCGTGGACATCATCAAGGACCGCGGCACCATGGCCCGCGAACTGGGCAATGGCGACATCGAAAACATTTACCGTCTGAAAGTCATGAACACCACCGAACGTACACAAACCTACACCGCCAGCGTCGAGGGCCTGCCGGGCTTGGCGCTGGCCACCGAACCGGTGCTCAGTGTGCCGGCAACCGGCATCGGCTCGCTCACCGTTCGCCTGACGCTGCCCCTCGAGGCGGCACAGGCCTTGCGTGGCAAGGCCAGCCCGATTCACTTTCGGGTGGAAGCCCGGGCGCAGGGCAAGGTCGTGGTCGTTGAAGAAAAATCCACCTTTGTTATCCCGCGCTGATTCGTCATCCGTGCACCAACCAACTTCTGATATGGCTAAAAAATTCCCCCTCAACCCCGCCAACCCCGAGCGCATCTGCTGGGGCTGTGACCAGTTTTGCGCCATCACCGCCATGGCCTGTTCCAACGAGCGTTCACCGCACCCAAGCGAATTGTTTGGCGACGACTGGCTGGCATGGGGTGATCAGCAACTCGCACCCGACAGCGCGGCGACTACCGCTGGCACCCCGGCAGACCCCGACACGAAAGAACAAACATGACGATTTCTATTGCCAACAACACCCCTGCGCCACCAGCACCGCAGGGCATGCCCTGGTTACGCCTGGCTTTTCGGCCGTTTTATCTGGGTGCGGCCGTGCTGGCAGCCTTGATCGTGCCACTTTGGGTGGCCATCTTTCTTGGCGCTGTCAGCTGGCAACCCACGCCGGCGCCCATGCTCTGGCACGCCCATGAAATGCTGTTTGGCTTTGCCATCGCTGTCATCGTGGGGTTTCTGATGACAGCCGGCAAAACTTGGACTGGTCTGGCCACCCCGCGTGGCCCGGCCTTGGGGGCGTTGTTTTTGCTCTGGCTCAGCGCACGGGTGGCGTCGCTGGTGGCGCCCTACCCCGTTTTTGCGGTGCTGGATTTGGCGCTGTTACCTATTGTGGGGCTCGTCTTTCTGCGCCTGCTGATGCGCTCACGCAACTGGCGCAATATGCCGCTGGCACTGATCTTGTTGCTGCTGACGCTGGTCAATTTGACGTTTCATTTGTCGGCCAATGGCGTGATCGACCTTGACCCAATGCGCAGCTTGTATGCGGCACTCGGTTTTGTCGTCATCATCGAATGCGTGATGGCCGGGCGCGTGGTGCCCTTCTTCACCACCAGCGCCTTGCCCAACATCAAAATTGTCACCCTGCCCTGGCTCGACCGGACAGCGCTGGCGGCTACCGTCGTTGGCCTGGCGCTGTGGGTGACCAACTGGCACGCTGGGCTGGCCAGCATCACCTTGGCACTGGCCTTTGCGCTCAACCTGGTGCGCCAGTGGCGCTGGCACCCGCTGGCCACGCTTGGTCGCCCCATTTTGTGGATATTGCACGCGGCCCACCTGTGGCTGAGCCTGGGTTTGGGCTTGCTGGCGCTGGCGCAAATGGGCGTGGTGACAACATCGCTCGGCGTGCACGCGCTGGGCGTCGGCGCCACCGGTGGCCTCATCCTTGGCATGATGACGCGCACCGCCCGCGGCCACACCGGTCGCCCCTTGACAGCAGATGCGCCCGAGGTGGCAATCTATGCGCTCATCATGCTGGCCGCTCTGTTGCGGGTGCTGCTGCCGTTGCTGGCGCCGTCCTTTTACGTCAGCGGCTTGGTGGCCTCAGCCGCGGCCTGGAGCGCGGCGTTCCTGATCTACCTGTGGCAATACACACCTTGGTTGGTGAGTGCGCGGCAGGATGGGAAGGACGGTTGAATCTTCGACGTACAGGCCGCAACGTACAAGCCGGGTCTCGCCCCGGCGGGCGACTCACTTTTCTTTGCTTCGCCAAAGAAAAGTAAGCAAAAGAAAAGCGACCCTACTGTCTGCGACCCGATCACTACATTCAACCAGTGGGGCAAGGATGTAGCCCGGATGAAACGAAGCGAAATCCGTGGAGGTGCTTGGTGGTCACTGACCAATCCAGTAAGCCAGCAAAATCATCCCAACCACAAACACCAGCCAGCCCATCAGCAAATTGCGCCACAGCACAGGCGCATGGCGCAAGTCCATAAAGTCAAGAATGACGCCCAAGCCCTTGAAAAATGACACGCCAAAGATCAGAAACACCGGCACCATGCTGCCATGACCCACCTGCCCCGACTCGCCCAGCCAATAGGTAAAACCGGTAGCCATCAGCAACAGCAGCCAGAGGGTATTGCTTGAAAATTTGAACATCTGAATAGGGCCTTAACGCATCACGTAGATCAGCGGAAACAGCACAATCCACAGCAAGTCCACCATGTGCCAAAAGGCAGCACCTGTTTCGAGCGCATGAAACTCTCGGCTGCCGTAGTGCCCGGCGCGGGTCTTGACCAGCAAAATCGTCAAAAAGACCATGGCTGCCAGCACATGAAAAAAGTGAAACCCGGTCAACAAAATGTAGAACATGTAGAAGGTGTTGGTTGACAAATCAATGCCCGCCTGTGCCGTGGCAGAAAATTCCAGCAACTTGTTAACCACAAAACCACTGCCACAAGCCAGCGCCGCCAACAACCAGCGCGAGCCTGCCGCCGACGCATCTTTTTTCACGGCCTGCACGGCGCGCACCACACACCAGCTGCCGGTAATCAACAAGGCCGTGTTGATCACACCAGAATTCAAGTCGAGCGTGCGCTGCGACGCGTTGAACAGCACCACGTCAAACGTGCGCGCAAACGCGTACGACAGAAACAGAATGCCAAAGGCCAGCATTTCTGCCAGGATGATGAGCCAGACCGCCAGATCACCGGCCAAACGGGGGCTCTCGAACATGGCCCCCTTATCCATCACGACCATCCGGGCGAGGGGTGCCAAACCAGAAACCATAACGCACAGCCCAGCCCAGCATGACCACACACCATGCGGCAACTGCGGCCAGCGTCAAGTCCTGCGAGAGCGCGTCAGCCATGGCAGCGCTGACCCGCAACACCACAGCGGCCTGCAACACCCAGTACAGCCACCAGACCAAGTTATCGGCAGACTCTTTGCGGCCACCGTGGCCACTGCTGATCCGCGTGACCATGGCAAACATGGTGCAGCCCAGGTAGCCCATCGTCATGGCATGCAAAGGCGCCAGACCCAGCGACACGGTACCGCCGCTGGTGGCCATCAAGGCGTGCGATACGGCATTGAGCGCCAGCGCAATTCCAAACCACACAAAGCCACCATGCAACATGGCCAGCAGACGAATCTTCAGGCTTTGAATGAAGCCCCAGCGCAGCGCCAAACCCAACATCAGCAATGCCAGTGGCGCCTCAACGCCAACCTGCAGCCAACGTAGCGCCTGCGGCAGCGGCCACCACCACAGATCGACCACGCTGACCAGCCCCTCAAACAGAAGCGCACCGAGCATCACCATCAGCACCCAATTGGGCCGCCAGGCATCGAGGATTTCAATCAGACTGGCGCTGAAAAACGGAACCATGCGGTGCGCCATGACAACGAATACCGGTGCCAGAAACCACCAGATACCCATTTGGATGAACGTGCGCAGCAGCGGCATTGAATTAAGCGCCAGCGACACGGCCAACCCAAACATCACCCCGGCGCCCACCAGGCAAGCAGCACTGGCCAGCGACGTGTGCGTTTTATCGCTGACGCGGCCGCACCTCACCATGCAGGCAAACCGCAGGCCAAGTAAGGTCCACCCCAAGGCCACCAGCCCCATTCCCAAGGCGGCCAGCTGCAATTGCCCGTGCATCCCGAACCAGGCCAGCGCCCAACCGGTCATCAGGGTGGTCAGTGCGGGCAACAGGCTGCGCGCACTGACGGCTGGCAGCCTGAGCCATTTGGGCCCTGCGGTGTACAAAAAGCCGATAAAAAATAGCGGCATGTAGCCCAGGCTCATCAGCACCGCGTGGATCAAGGTGGCTGGCACGACCGGAGTCAACGGCCATTGCAAGGCGCGCGCCAGCAACAGAGCCGCCCACCAGAGCGCAGTTGTGCCCAGCATCACGGCGCCCATGAAAAATGCAAGCCGATGCGGTGCCAGCAGAAGACGGCTAAAGCGCCAACGGGGTGTCATAAGCTCATTGCCATTGCCTTACCGGCGTGACAACGTGGCCCAGGCTTGCGTGAGTTGCCTGACCAGGTCTTGCGGTTTGCGCACCATGGCGTAACCGTTCTGGCCAAACAGCATGGGCAGGTAGTCGTGGGCTTTTTCGTCAATGGTGACGCAAAACGGCGTCAGCCCGGCGGCTTGCGCCTCACGCACCGCCTGGCGCGTGTCTTCCAGGCCGTAACGGCCTTCGTAAACGTCGAGGTCGTTGGGTTTGCCGTCAGTGAGCAGCATCAGCAGGCGCTTGCGCTCAGGGCGATGTGCCAGTTGCAGCGTGG
>PFUD01000196.1:0-20969 GCA_002789915.1 Comamonadaceae bacterium CG_4_9_14_3_um_filter_60_33
TGCGGTCGTGGCCAATGCGGTAACCAGCGCGCGCCTTGGGCAGCAGGTAGGGCGCGTTGGTCATGCTCTCCATGCCGCCAGCCATCAGCACGTCGGCACTGCCTGCAAGCAGCATGTCGTTGGCAAACATGGTGGCGCGCATGGCGGAGCCGCACATTTTGCTCATCGTCACGGCACCGGTGCTCTTGGGCAGGCCGCCCTTGAAACCGGCCTGTCGCGCTGGCGCCTGGCCCTGGCCGGCCATCAGACAGTTGCCAAAGATCAACTCATCGACCATTTCGGCGGTCAATTTGGAGCCCTGCATGGCGCGCGCCAAGGCTTCCTTGATGGCCACACCGCCCAAGTCATGCGCGGCCAGCCCGGCAAAGTCGCCTTGAAAACTGCCCAGCGGGGTACGGGCGGCACCCACGATCACGATTGAATCCGTCATGTCAAACTCCTTTAAAAATTGGACTAACGCAAAACCGCCTTAGCGTTGTTGCGTTAGTGCTAAAAAACAAGGCTTGCGCCAACACATTTGCGCTTGGGTTTTTGTGCCCGTTGCAACTTAAATCGACTCCCGCACCTCGGTATTGGCGCGTTCGGGGTGAAAACGCTTGTGCTGGTCGTACGGAAACACGTCATACACGTAGCCGGACTGGATGCGCTCCTTGTGGCTTTGCCAGAACGCCACATCGAGCAGGTCGGCGTGGTGCTTCAAAAACACGTCCTTGACAGCGGCATTGCCCAGCAAAAACGGGCCGAAGGTCTCGGGGAACACGTCCTTGGGGCCGACCCGGTACCAGACTTCGCCCGACATTTCTTCTTCTTCGTTGCGCGCCTGGGGCACGCGGCGAAAGACGCAGTCTGTGATGTATTCGATCTCGTCGTAGTCGTAAAACACCACCTTGCCGTGGCGCGTGATGCCAAAGTTTTTCCACAGCATGTCGCCAGGGAAAATGTTGGCCGCCACCAGGTCTTTCAGGGCGTTGCCGTATTCGACCACGGCGTGTTCAAGCTGCTCTTTGGCCTGGCGCGCCGCCGGGCTGGTATTAGCGGGGTCGGCGCCACCGGCATCAAAGGCCTCTTGCAAATAGATATTGAGGGGAATCATGCGCCGCTCGATGTAAACGTGTTTCAAGATCACCTCAAGCTCACCATTGCCATCGCGGTCGCTGATTTCGAGTTGGCTGGGGGCAAACTTTTGAATTTCGGCGATCAGCTCGTCGGTAAAGCGGGCGCGCGGAAAGCCCACCTCGCTGTATTCCAGCGTGTCGGCCATGCGGCCCACCCGGTCGTGCTGCTTGACCAGCAAATACTTGCCCTTGATCTGCTCGCGGCTGGTGTCTTTGGGCGGCGGATAAAAGTCCTTGATGACTTTGAACACATAGGGAAAGCTGGGCAAATCGAACACCAGCATGACCATGCCCTTGATGCCAGGCGCAATGCGGAACTGGTCGGTGGAATGACGCTGGTGGTAGATGAAGTCGCGGTAAAACAGCGTTTTGCCTTGCTTGGCCAGCCCCAGCGCGTTATACAGCTCGTTGCGCGGTTTCAGCGGCATCATGCTGCGCAAAAACTGCACGTAAGCACTGGGGATTTCCATGTCCACCATGAAGTAGGCGCGGGCATAAGAAAACAGCATCAGCAGGTCGTCCTGGCCAAACAAGATGGCGTCAATGGCAAGCCGGGTTTCGCCCGCGGTGTAGAGCACCGGCAAGGCGAACGGAAACTCGTTGTAACCGTTGATCACCTTGCCCACAATATAGGCACCCTTGTTACGGAAAAACAGGCTGGAGAGCACCTGAATCTGGTAGTTGGCGCGCAGCTTCACGTCGCCCAGCACGCCCTGCATGGCTTGCGCCACCAGCGCCACGTCGCCCGGTAAATCGACAAACTCGCAGCGCAGGTCAAAGTCATGCACCATTCTCTGTAGCACCTCGGGCAGATTCTCGGCTGCCGGGTAATAAGAGCGATAGGTCGGCCGTTTCTCGGTTTCGTCGTTTTCAATGTACTCGGTGCTGACGGCTGGGCGGATGAAAATGAAGTCGTTCTGGAAGTAACTGCGGTGCAAGATTTTGGTGGTGGCCGAATTGAAAAAAGTTTCTGCCAGCTCGGGCTGGTGGTGGTCCACCAGCAAGCCGATGTAGTGCAGCTTGACCTGGTGCCAGATGTCCATGGGCTGCTCACCGGCCCTGAATTCGCGCTCGAGGCGCATCGCGGCCTCGCGCACGCGCAGGTCGTAAAACTCGATGCGCTCGCGCTGGGCGCGCTGCTGACCGTGCCAGTCGGCCGTCTCAAAACGGTGCTTGGCGCGCGCTGATTCGGTTCTGAACAGCCGGTAGTGGCGGTTAAAGCCGTCGATCAGGGCTTTGGCAATGTCATAGGCCAGGGTGGAATCTAGGCGGGTGGGAAACATGGGTCAACCTTATCGGATCAGTGGCGCGGTGGCGGCGATAGCCCGAGGATAACGCTTGAAGGCATCGCGAAAAACGCCCACCACTTGCTGCATGCCCTGCATGGTGACGCCCAAATCTTTCACCAAGCCGTCCTTGAGGCCATAACACCAGCCGTGCACTGCCACTTTTTGCCCGCGCGCCCAGGCGTCTTGCAGCACGTTGCTCAGCGCCACGTTGCCCACTTGCTCGATCACGTTCATCTCGCACAGCGTGTCTTCCTGCTCGGCCACGCTCAAGTGCTCCAGACGGCAGCGATGGCGTAGCTTGACGTCGTGCACATGACGCAGCCAACTATCGGCCAGACCAATGCGGGTGCCGCGCAGCGCGGCCAGCACGCCACCGCAACCGTAATGACCGACCACCATGATGTGTTCGACCTTGAGGTGGTCCACCGCAAACTGGATGACAGAAAGCGCATTCAGGTCAGAATGCACCACCACGTTGGCAATGTTGCGGTGCACGAACACCTCGCCCGGGTCCAGCCCGGTGATCTCGTTGGCCGACACGCGGCTGTCCGAGCAGCCGATCCAGAGGTACTTGGGCGTCTGCTGCTGCGCCAACTGGCTGAAAAAACCGGGCCGCTGCGCTTCCATGCGCGCCGCCCAGAGTCGGTTGTTATCCAGCAGGTGTTGAAGTGATGGGGTCATGCGTCAATGTTAGCGGGTGTCAAGCCGCTGCCTCAACAGGTCTCGGCAAACAATTCGCGCCCAATCAGCATGCGCCTGATCTCCGAGGTGCCGGCACCAATCTCGTACAGCTTGGCATCGCGCCACAGGCGGCCCAGCGGATACTCGTTGATGTAGCCGTTGCCACCAAAAATCTGCACACCCTCGCCCGCCATCCAGGTGGCTTTTTCGGCGGTCCACAAAATGACCGAGGCGCAGTCCTTGCGCACCTGGCGCACGTGCTCCACACCCAACAGGTCTAGGTTTTTGGCCACCGTGTAGGCAAATGAGCGCGCGGCCTGCAGCACGGTGTACATGTCGGCTACCTTGCCTTGAATGAGCTGGAATTCGCCAATACTCTGGCCGAACTGCTTGCGGTCATGGATGTAGGGGATGACGTTGTCCATCACCGACTGCATGATGCCCAGCGGGCCGCCGGTGAGCACCGCGCGCTCGTAGTCGAGACCGCTCATTAGCACCTTGGTGCCCATGTTGAGGCCGCCCAGAATGTTGGCCTCGGGCACCTCGACGTTGTTGAACACCAGCTCGCCGGTGTGGCTGCCGCGCATGCCCAGCTTGTCGAGCTTTTGCGCGATGCTGAAGCCCGGCATGCCTTTTTCGATCAAGAAGGCGGTGATACCGCCGGGTTTTGCCGCCGGGCCGCCCCTAGGCAAAACAACCCCCTCGGGGGGCAGCGAAGCATGGGGGTCATGTGTCAGCGCGGGCTCGCTCTTGGCATAGACCACCAGGGTGTCGGCGTCGGGGCCGTTGGTGATCCACATCTTGTTGCCGTTGAGCAGGTAGTAGCCGCCTTTGTCTTCGGCCTTGAGCTTCATCGACAGCACGTCGCTGCCAGCGCCCGGCTCGCTCATGGCGAGCGCCCCGACGTGTTCGCCGCTGATGAGTTTGGGCAGGTATTTGGCGCGCTGCTCGGGTGTGCCATTGCGCTTGATCTGGTTCACACACAGGTTGCTGTGCGCGCCATAGCTCAGGCCCACGCTGGCGCTGGCGCGGCTGATTTCTTCCATCGCGATCATGTGCGCCAGGTAGCCCATGTTGGCGCCGCCGTATTCCTCGCCCACGGTGATGCCGAGCACGCCCAGACTGCCCATCTTTTGCCACAGGTCCATCGGGAATTGGTCTGTGCGGTCGATTTCTGCCGCGCGCGGGGCGATCTCGGCTTGGGCGAAGTCGCGCACCGCGTCGCGCAGCGCGTCGACGTCTTCGCCGAGTTGAAAGTTGAGTCCGGGCAAGTTGTTCATGGGCTGGGTCTCCTGGTGTGATTTGGTTGGGTGAAATTGAAAACTCGTTCAGTCACGGCTTGGCTTTCGCTGCTTGGGTTTTGGCGAGCAGGGCCCGGGCCTCGCGCTGGTGCACCTTGAGCTCGTCCATATTGGCTTGCAGGTCTTGCATCTGGGCTTCGATTTGCTGCTGGTGCTGGCTGAGCACTTGCAGGAATTTTTCAAGCTGCACGGCGGTGTCGCGCGGACTCTCGTACAGGTCGATGATCTCCTTGGCATCGACCAGGCTCAGGCCCAGCCGTTTGGCGCGCAGCGTAAGCTTGAGCCGCGCGCGGTCACGGCTGCTGTACACGCGATTTCGGCCGGCGGGGCCGGTGCGCTCGGGCTGCAACAAGCCCATGTCCTCGTAAAAACGCATGGCGCGCGTGGTCAGATCAAATTCTTTGGCCAGGTCGCTGATGCTGTAGGTGTGTCCCATGAGAAAAACTTGCGGTGAATTGACGTTAACGTAAACGTCAATTATGTAGCAATTTCGGCATGGCTTGACCTCATGGCCTCATGGCCTCATGTCATTGGCCATCAAGCCGGATTCACGTCCAACGCGGCGCTGCCTCGTCCTTGAGCTGGCGCCGCAGCGCCGCATAGTCGGGCACCACCGACTGCACGGTGTCCCAAAAGCGCGGGCTGTGGTTCATCTCACGCAGGTGGCTGAGCTCGTGCGCCACCACATAGTCGATCACCGTCATTTTGAAATGGACCAGCCGCCAATTGAGCCGGATCGAGCCATCGACACGCGCGCTGCCCCAGCGCGTGCCGGCGTTGCTCAGTGCCAATTTTTTCCACTGCACACCCAGCAGCGGCGCAAAGTGATCGAGCCGCTCCAGAAACACCCGTTTGGCCTGGCGCATCAACCAAGCCTGCACCGCGTCGCGGATTTGATCGGCGCTGGCATTATTTGGCAAACTCAGGCGCAGCGTCATGGGCGACTGAACGGCTGGCAGGCTGGCGCTCGCTGCGTCAGGGGCAAGAAAATCGCCCGCGATCAGTTCGGCACCAGCGGTGGCAAAACCATGCGCCGGGTCGAGCTTGAGCGCCACGGTCTGCCCCAAAAACGGCAGGCTGGCACCGTCGCGCCAATCGATGGTGTGCTCGGCCATGCGCGCATGGCGTTCGCGGCTTTCCTGCAATTTACGCAAAATCCAGGCGGATTTTTCCTGCAGCGCGGCATCCACCTCATAGAGCGGCACCCACTTGGGCGCGCGCACAGCCAAGCCGTGCGGCCCGACACTGAAGCCGATGCTGCGCCGCTGGCCGCGCTTGAATTCATAGGCCACCAGGGCATGGCCCAGACGCACTTCACGGCTGGCCTGCGGGTGACGGAAATGCACTGCCGGTGACGCATCCGCCTTTGGCGCCTGAACGTCGGACGTTAAAACAGGGCTGGGCTCGAACAAATCCAGCGTAAAGCGCAGCAAGGAATGCATCTTGCGGTGAAGTTAATGCGGGTAGGCATCGGGGTCGATGCGGCGCATCTCGGCCTCGATCCATGCCTCTGCCTCGCGCATCAGGCCCTTGGGGTCGCGCCCGGCGCTGGGCAGGGCCGGGCCGATCGACACCGTGACCACGCCAGCGTGTTTGACAAAACCCCTGCGCGGCCAGCAGCGCGCGGTGGCCACCGCAATCGGCACCACTGGCGCGCCCGATTGCACAGCGAGCCGCGTGCCGGCCGTCTGATAGGTGCCTTTTTGACCGCGCGGCATGCGCGTCCCCTCGGGGAACATGATGACCCAGGTGCCATTGGCGAGCAGGCGGCAGCCCTGCGCGATGACGTGTTTCATGGCCTCGGCGCGTGATTCGCGGTTGATGTGGATCATGTCCAGGCGCGCCATCGACCAGCCGAAAAATGGCACCTTGAGCAACTCGCGTTTGAAGACAAAAGCCAGCGGATGCGGCATCAGCGTGGGCAACAGCAGGGTTTCCAGCGTCGACTGGTGCTTGGACAACAGCACCGCCGCGCTGCTTTTGCCAAGCGGCAGGTTGTCACGGCCCAGCACCATGAACCGCACGCCCAAAATCACCCGCGTGCCCCACATCACCACGCTGAACCAGTTCACCGCAGTCCACCAGGCCGCGCGACGCGAAAACAAGGACACCAGCAACACGGCAAAGGTCCACGGGATCACGGTGATCACCATCCAGGCCATGTGCAAAACTGAGCGGATCAGAGCCAGCATGAATTCAGGTTTGTTCTTCTTCGCGGCTGAGCAAAAAGTCGACGAACGAAGACAGGTTTTCGTGCACATGGGTGGTGGGCGGGAAAGCATCGGACAAGGGCCGGCCCCGGTAAACCGCGCCCTTGCCAGTCTGCACCAGATGCGGCTCACAGCCCACCGCCGCGCCGGCAATGAGATCGCGCGCCGAATCACCGACCACCGGCACATTCTTGAGGTCGAGACCGTAACGGTCGGCAATTTGCTCAAACAAGCCCGAGGCGGGCTTGCGGCATTGGCAGGCCTCGTCGGGTGAATGCGGGCAGTAAAACACGGCATCGATGCGACCACCCACAGCCGCCAGCATCTGGTGCATCTTGGCATGAATGGCGTTCAGATCAGACACCTCGAACAGCCCGCGCCCCAACCCCGACTGGTTGCTCACCACCACCGTGTGCCAGCCCGCATGGTTGAGCCGGGCGATGGCTTCAAGCGCGCCGGGCAGCGGTTTCCATTCGTCGGGCGACTTGACGAAGTCGTCGCTGTCTTCGTTGATGGTGCCGTCGCGGTCCAAAATTACCAATTTGATTGGGGTCATGGCTCGTACTCCGACGCCTTAGGCCACCAGGCGCGACAAATCGGCCACCTGGTTCATCGCCTGGTGCAGGGTTTTGAGCAGGCCGAGGCGGTTCAGGCGCAGGTCCATCGCGTCGGCGTTGACCATCACACTGTCAAAAAAGGCATCAACCGGCGCGCGCAAGGCGGCCAGGGTTTGCAGCGCGGCGGTGTAATCACCCGCGTCAAACTGCGCCTGGGCGCGCGGAGTGGTTTCCTGCATGGCAGCAAACAACGCTTTTTCGGCCGTCTCTTGCAGCAGCAGTTCGCTGACGTGGGCATCGGCTGCGGCATCAGCATCGGCCTTTTTCAGGATGTTGCCAATGCGCTTGTTGGCCGCTGCCAGCGCCGGCGCCTCAATCAGCGCAGCAAAGGCGCGCACCGCCGCCAAGCGGCGGGGCACGTTGCCCAAGCGCTGCGGGCGCAGCGCCAGCACGGCATCGACTTCTTGCGGGCTGTAACCCTGCTCGCGCAGCGCACCGGCAAAACGCTCATAAACAAAGTCAAGCAAGGCAATGGCTGGGTTCACAATGCGATCGCCAAACGCGGGAACGGCGGCGGCCACCAGCGCCGGCACATCGAGCGCCAGGTCTTTTTCCACCAGCATGCGGATCACACCGAGCGCATGGCGGCGCAGGGCAAATGGGTCTTTGTCGCCCGTGGGCAGGTTGCCAATGCCAAACATGCCCACCAGCGTTTCCAGCTTGTCGGCCAGCGCCACCACCACACCGGTCAGGTTGCGCGGCAGGGCGTCGCCGGCAAAACGTGGCTTGTAGTGGTCTTCGATGGCATCGGCAATGTCGGCGCCCAGTCCGTCGTGGCGCGCGTAATAGCCGCCCATGATGCCCTGCAGCTCCGGGAACTCGCCCACCATGTCGGTCAGCAGGTCGGTCTTGGCAAGCCGCGCGGCGGTTTCCACCGCCGACAGCATGGATTGCGGCGCCGCCAGCAAACCTGCAATGCTGCGCGCAATGGCGCAGACGCGCGCCATGCGCTCGCCCTGGGTGCCGAGCTTGTTGTGATAGACCACCTTGTCGAGTCCGGCCACACGTGACGCCAGCGTTTTCTTGCAGTCCTGGTCAAAAAAGAACTTGGCATCGGCGAGGCGCGGGCGCACCACACGTTCGTTGCCACCAATGACCAGGCTGGCATCAGCCGGGCTGATGTTGCTCACCACCAAAAACTTGGGCTTCAGCTTGCCGTGGGTGTCCACCAGCGGAAAGTATTTCTGGTTGGCTTTCATGGTCAGGATCAGACACTCCTGCGGCACATCAAGAAACTGCTCGTCAAAGGCGCAGGTGAGCACATTGGGGCGTTCAACCAGCGCTGTCACTTCGTCGAGCAAGGCGTCGTCCATCAGCACCTCGAAGCCCGGCCCGAGGCGCTCGGCAGCCTGCGCGAGCTGCTGCACGATGGCAAAACGTCGGTCGCTGAAACTGGCGATCACGGCACCATCACGCAGCAGTGTGGCGGCGTAGTCATCGGCATGCGCCACCTCCACCGGCGACATTGAAGCCTCGAAACGATGGCCTTGCGTGACCTGGCCCGAGCGCAGCCCCAGCAGCCTGACCGGCACCACGGTGCTGCCGTGCAACGCCAGCAAGCAGTGCACCGGCCGCACAAAGTTCACGCTGCTCCAGCCTGGCAATTCACAATCGGTCTCGAGCTGGTAGCTCATCATTTTGGGAATCGGCAACTGCGCCAGCGCGGCAACCAGTGCCAGCTGCAAGCCGACATCAAGCGTGGCGCCGCTCACCAAGCTGTCGTAAAACAACGCTTCGGCCTTGCCGTCTTGCGCCTTGCGCAAAGCGGCTACGGCAAACACCGGGTCAGACACATCGGCGCCCAGCGCCTGTAGTTTTTTGAGCAGTGCCGGCGTGGCCAGGCCCTGGGCATCAAGCCCGACGCTGACCGGCATCAGCTTTTGCTGCACCGCCTTGTCAGCGGCTTTGGCCACCACGTGGGTGATGTGGGCAGCCAGGCGACGCGGTGAGGCAAACGGCGTGGCCACCGACTCGCTTGAGGCCAAACCCTGCGTGCGCAGTTGTTCACACAATTGGGCGGCAAACACATCGCCGAGTTTCTTCAGCGCTTTGGGCGGCAATTCTTCAACAAACAATTCAACGAGCAAATTTCTCACGGCGCCACCTTCTTGTTAACTTCGTTTTTCCCGGACAAAGCGCCATCGAGCAACGCGGCACTGAGCGCGGCCTTGCGCGGGCCATCAAGCACATCCTCAATGCCTTGTGCTTCCAGCACCATGGCTGCAATTTGTGCGCTGGCCATGGGGTAACCCAGGCGCGCGCGACTGTCGCGGTAGCTTTGCGCCACGCCGCGCGCCAGATTGCGGATGCGGCCAATGTAGGCGGCGCGCTCGGTCACGGAAATGGCGCCGCGGGCATCGAGCAAATTGAAGCTGTGCGCGCACTTGAGCACCTGCTCGTAGGCCGGTAGCGCCAGTTGCACGTCCATCAAGTGCTTGGCCTGACGCTCGTGCGCGGTGAAGGCAGTGAATAAAAAGTCGGCGTCGCTGTGCTCGAAGTTGTAAGCCGACTGCTCTTTTTCGTTTTGCAAATAGACGTCGCCGTAGCTCAGGGTGGTGCCATTGGGCGACTCGGTCCAGGTCAGGTTGTAGACGTTGTCCACGCCTTGGAGGTACATGGCCAGGCGCTCCAGGCCGTAGGTGATCTCGCCGGTGATGGGTCGGCAGTCGATGCCGCCGACCTGCTGAAAATAAGTGAACTGTGTGACTTCCATGCCATTCAACCAGACCTCCCAGCCCAGGCCCCAGGCGCCTAGGGTGGGGTTTTCCCAGTCGTCCTCGACAAAACGAATATCGTTTTGCTTCAGGTCGAAGCCAAGCGCTTCGAGCGAGCCCAGGTACAGCTCAAGAATGTTGCTGGGCGCGGGCTTGAGCACCACCTGGTATTGGTAGTAGTGCTGCAGGCGGTTCGGGTTTTCACCATAACGGCCGTCTTTCGGGCGGCGGCTTGGTTGCACGTAGGCAGCCTTCCAGGGCTCAGGACCGAGCGCGCGCAAAAAGGTGGCGGTGTGCGAGGTGCCCGCGCCCACCTCCATGTCGTAGGGTTGCAACAAGGCGCAGCCTTGGGCGTCCCAGTACGACTGCAGTTTCAAAATGATTTGCTGGAAAGTCAACATAAGCGATAAGGGCAACGCGTAACGCTGCCCGCTGGTAAGTGGGGGTGACACAGGCGCCTGCATCTGGATCAACAATTTTACGGGCTTATGCGCGCCTCTAGCGCTGCCCCGGATTGCGCTGCGCTCCATCCGGGCTACAGGCTGCTGGAATACCAGCGCCTTGTTGTTTAGCGCTTACCGTTTGCGCCCAATCCAGGCCAAAGCCAGCATCAGTAAAGCCAGTAACGCCAGCGGCCACTGGCCCCAGCGCGCCAGCCACCAGGCATAGGGCGTGATACCGGTGCGCCCCTCCACCGTGCCATGCAGCGCCACGGCGGTGTGCGGCGCGGCCGCATGGGTCACGCGGCCGCGATGGTCCACGATGGCAGTGCGTCCGGTGTTGGTGGCCAGTAAGAAGGGGCGGTCGAATTCCAGTGTTCGCAGCCGGGCGATCTGCAGGTGCTGGTTCATGGCCAGGCTTTCGCCAAACCAGCCCAGGTTGCTGACATTGACCAGCATCGTGGGGGCGTTGGCATCCATCACAAACTGATGGGCCAGCTCTTCGCTGTACAAGTTCTCGTAGCAAATGGTGACGGCCAGGCGCTGGCCCTGCCAGTCGAAGGTGGGCTGCGGCAAGGCGCCACGATTGAAGTCGCCCAGCGGAATATTCATCAGTTCGGTAAACCAGCGGAACATGGGCGGAATGAACTCGCCAAAGGGCACCAAATGGTGCTTGTCGTAACGCCACGGGCTGCTTTGCCCCGGCTTGAAGCCGGCCACCGAGTTGGTATAGCCCTCATCGTAGCTGCCCAGCGGCACGCCCACCAGCGCCGCCTGCCCGCCTTCGGCATAGCGCTGCTGCAAGGCTTGCCAATACCCTGGCGGCAGTTGCGCGGGCAGCAGCGGCAGCGCTGTCTCTGGTGTGATCACCAGCGGGCTCGTGTTTTGCTGAAGCTGCTCGCCGTACCACTGCAAGGCCTTGAGCACGCCGGTCTGGCTGTCGAATTTTTCGTCCTGGGGTATGTTGCCCTGCAACAGGGACACTTGCAGCGTGCCGGCCGAGCCACCCTGCGGCTGGGGCAGCATTTGCGCTAGCAGCAAAAGAGCCATGAGCAACACGCCTGCGCCAATGGCGTGGCGGCGGCTGCCGGCCAAGACGGCCAACAGCCCCAGCGCCAAACCGGCGGCCAGCCAGGCAGCGACAAAACTGACGCCATACAGACCAATCCAGGGCATCAGCCCGGTGAGCGGTCCGGCCAGGTGCGCGTAGCCAATGGCGCCCCAGCCAAAGCCGGTCAGCAGCATGCCCCGGGCCATCTCGGCGAGCAGCCACAGGGCGGCAAAAACCAACGCCGCCCAAACCGGATGCCCAAGCGCCAAATGCCTGAAGACGCTACAAGCTGCCGCGTAGTAAAGCGCCAGCAAACCTGCCAGCACCAGCACCGCCAGCACGGCCAGCGACGCTGGCAAGCCACCGTAAGTGTGCATAGAGGTAAACAGCCAGCCAAAGGTGCAGGCCAGCCAGGCGGTGGTAAACACCCAGCCGCGCAGCGCCGCCTGCCGCCAGTTAGCAGCGCTGACCAACAGCCCAACCAAGCTTGCCAGCGCCAGCCCTTGCCCCCACCAAATGGGTTCTCCTTGCACAAAGCCAGCCCAGGCCAGCGCTTGCGGCATGGCTACGGGCCAGGCCAGGCTGGCCGCCTGCAAGGCGCCTGCCAGCAGCAGCGCCAGCCAGATCATCAAGGCAGTGCTTCGGGATTCCCGCACAAACAAGCCAAGGCCCTGCGGGTCAGGTCGGCTCATTGGGCACCGGCGACACCTTGAACCACTTCACAGCGCCACCCTTGGTGTGCATCACCGCAAAGTCAAGGCCTGATTTCACATGGTGCTCGCCGCGCTTGGGCACATGGCCCATCTCGTGGGCGATCAGGCCACCAATGGTGTCAAAGTCTTCATCCATGTCGTCCCCGCCGACGAGCCTGACGCCAAAAGCCGCCTCGACACGCTCGATAGTGGTGTCGCCGCTGACGCGGTAGCTGCGGTCCGGCAGGCCAAAGATATCGCCTTCGTCTTCGGCAATGTCGAACTCGTCCTCGATCTCGCCGACAATTTCTTCCAGCACGTCCTCAATGGTGACCAGGCCGGCCACGCGGCCGAACTCGTCGATCACGATGGCCAGGTGGTTGTGGTTACTCTGAAAGTCGCGCAGCAAGTCGTTCAGCCCCTTGCTCTCAGGCACGAACACAGCCGGGCGCAGCAGGGCGCGAATGTTGAGCTCCGGCGCGCGCTGCAACTTGAGCAGGTCTTTGGCCATCAAGATGCCGATGATGTTTTCGCGCTCACCCTCAAACACCGGAAAGCGCGAGTGCGCCGTGTCGATCACGCCGTGCATCATGGTGTCGTAGGGGTCATCAATGCTGACCAGTTCCATGCGGGTGGTGGGCACCATGACGTCGCCGGCGCTCATGTCGGCCATGCGAATCACGCCTTCGAGCATCTTGCGCGAATCAGCACCAATGAGCTGGTTGTGCTCGGCTTCTGCCAGGGTTTCCAACAACTCGTCGGTCGAATCCGGACCAGGGTGAATGAACTCGGCAACTTTTTGCAGGAAAGTTCGTTTATCTTCACGGTCGGGGCGTATAGGGTAAGGGACGGACACAGCCAATCTAGCAGGACATGCAGTTGTAGTACAAGCCTCTAGGATAGCGGATAACGCAAGGGCCACGCTTGAGCGTGCTGCGCTGCGTGGCCATCAGTCACGTTTTTCCGCGCCGTTGCCACGCCACCAGTTGCTTTGCAAGCTGGCCAGCGTGTTTTGAAACTGCCTGGATTGCAGCTTGATCCGGTAATTGGCCTGGGCCAGTTGCTCTTCGAACATTTCGGTCAGGTGCGTGTTCAAGGTGGCGGGCGGCAGCAATAAATGCCCTTCGGTCTCGGCACCGTCGCGCACAAAAGTCGCGCCGCCATGGCTGGCAATTTTGAGCATTGCCTTGTTTTCGCTCAGCACATGCACGTACAGCTTGCTCACCCCCACATTGCGGGCGTGCATCACGGCGCGCTCAAACAAACGGCTGCCGTAGTGGCGCCCGCGTGACTGCGGCAGCACCGACACACCGAACTCGGCACTCCGAACGGCTCCGGTGTCGGCCGCATAAGCCAGATGCGCCATGGCGATCAGCACCAAATGGCGGTTGTAAATCCCAAAAATCTCGTCATGATCAAAATCCAGACCATTCACATAGCGGTCAATCTGCTCATCATTGGCAGCAAAACCAAAACGGTAATAGCGGTCATGGGCATCCAACGCCTTGAGGTGGCCAGCGATGCGCGCACGGTGGTTTTCACCCAGCGAGCGAATTGGCACCATGACGGCGGGCTTTTTGGACACTCCAGGCTGCGCAAACGCCCGCAGCACAGCGCCAGACGCAGCTTTATCGCTGGCAGCGGGGTTCATGGTGTTGGGCAGAATCTTGGTCATGGTTCCTAAACTATAAGGGTTTTCCCTAGGCATTGGCCTCTAGAGCGCATAACCCCCTCTGAATTGTTGGATTTAGCGCAAATTGCTTGGCTAAACTCGGGACACGATGCAAGCTTCAAACCAGATACGGGAGTCGCTGGCCCAAGTAGTGGCCATGCGCCAAAAAGTTGTCGATCAACCTGATCTGGCGCAGGCGCTGCACATTGTCAAGCATTTGCAGGCACAACGTTTTACCGGCACGTACCAGGACTTGTTGCAGTCTGCCAGCTACGCAGCTTGCGCCAATTTCTTTCTGGAAGAACTCTACAGTGCCAAAAACTACGCCGAGCGCGACGCCCAATTTGCCCGCATTGCCGGCGCCCTACAGCGTACTTTTCCGCAGCAGGTGGTGACCACCGCCGTGGCGCTGGCAGAGTTGCACCAACTGACTGAAGAACTCGACCTGGCCATGGCCCTGAACTGGCCATTGCAACCCAGCCTACCCAGGGAGCAAGCCTATGTGCGTGCTTGGCGCGCCGTTGGCCGCCGCGACGACAGGCGATGGCAACTCGACACCGTGCAGCAGATTGGCCAGGAACTCGGATACCTCACGCGCAAGCCGGGCCTGCTCCTGATGCTCAAAATGATGCGCAAGCCGGCCCATATGGCGGGACTGGGCTCGCTGCAAAATTTTCTCGAAGCTGGCTTTGTCACTTTTGCCGGACTGGCGCGCAACAACGGTACGGTCAGCAGTTTTCTGGAGACCGTGAAAGCCCGCGAATCGGCCTGGATTGCGCGGCTGTTCGACGCCCCGCCTGTCACTTGCGCGACCGAATTGGCCCAGACGCTGGCGTTGGTGGCAACTGACACGCCCTAAAGTCGGGCAACGGCACCGCCCACAACGTCGGCTGCGCCATCGCTTCTGTTTCAGCAAAGGCTCCCTGTGCAATTTCCCAACGGCATCACCCTGTTCGAGCGCGGCTGGCTGTCTTCCAACAACATCCTGATCCGTGGCCAGCGCGGCTGCGCGCTGATCGACAGCGGCTACGCCACGCACGCCCGCCAGACCCTGACGCTGGTGGCCAGCGCCCTGCAAGGCCAACCGCTTGACCTGCTGCTCAACACCCATCTGCACAGCGACCACTGCGGCGGCAATGCCGCGTTGCAGGCGCACTTCCCCGGCCTGCAAACCCTGATCCCGCCCGGCCATGCCCGCTATGTGCAGCCGTGGAATCCGGTCGCCTTGTCCTACGCGCCCACCGGGCAAATCTGCCCGCCATTCAGCTACAGCGCCACGCTGCAGCCCAACACGGAAATTGCCTTGGGCGACCAGCTTTGGCAAATTCACGCGGCACCCGGGCACGACCCCCATTCGGTAATCCTGTTCGAGCCACAGAGCCGCCTGCTGATTTCTGCCGATGCGCTATGGAAAAACGGCTTTGGCGTGGTGTTTCCAGAGCTCGACGGCCTGGATGCCTTTACCGAGGTGGCGCAAACCCTGAATGCGATCGAGGCGCTGAGCCCAACCACCGTCATTCCCGGCCATGGCGCTGCATTCACCGATGTGGCCGAGGCCCTGGCGCGGGCGCACCGGCGCCTCGACAGCTTTGCCCAAGCGCCGCAAAAGCACCGCCGTTATGCGGCCAAAGTGCTGCTCAAATTCAAATTGCTCGAAGTCCAGCGCATCGCGCAAACCGACTTGCTGCAGTGGGCACAGGCAACTCCGCTGCTCACTCAAATTTACCAATCGAGCGAGCCGGACGTGCAGCCCTTCGATGCCTGGGTGCTGACCCTGATCGATGAGTTGGTGCGCAGTGGCGCCGCCAGCCGCGACCAGTTAACCCTGTTCAACGACAACCCCGCCTAAAGTTGCAGGCGCTTAAGGCTGGCCATTGCGCACGCCGCAGGCCACGTGGCCTGAGGGCACATGCTGGGCGGCTGATTCGATGTGGCCGGTCTGGTCGTCAAAGAAAAAATCGGGCTCGAACTCGCGAAGGAACTCACCCTTGGCCAGGCCGCCCAAAAACATCGCTTCATCGACCTCGATGTTCCAGTTCATCAGCGTGCGAATGGCGCGTTCGTGCGCCGGTGCGCTGCGCGCGGTGACCAGCGCCGTGCGAATGCGCATGGTCGGCGTGCCCGCCTGCTGCAACCGCTGCAAAGCAAACAACAGCGGTTTGAACGGGCCATCGGGCAGCGGCAGCGCAGCCTTTTCAATCTCGTGCTGCTGAAAGGCCTGCAGGCCTTGCGTTTGATAGACCCGCTCTGCCTCGTCGCTGAACAACACCGCATCGCCGTCGAAAGCAATGCGCACCTCGAACGGGTGGGCATCGCTGGCATGCACCGAGCGCGGGTACACCTGCGCTGCCGGCACGCCCGCAGCCAGCGCGGCGCGCACGTCGCTCAAGTGGGCGCTCAAAAACAGGTTGGCGTGCAGCGGCTTGAGGTAGCGCCAGGGCGCCTCGCCGCGGGTAAAGCTGCCGCGCTCGATGGCCAACCCGTAATGCTGTGCCGAGCGGAACACCCGCATGCCCGACACCGGGTCGTTGCGCGACAAGACCACCACCTCGACTGGTTGAAGGGGGCCTGTGCTTGGCATCGCTCCGTCCTGGCTTTGTGGGGCGGACTTTAGTCCGCCATGGTCGACTGAAGTCGACCCCACAGCAGGCCCTACCGTTGGAGAGGCATTGAACGCCAGCAGTTTTTGCACCAGTGAAAACGCCACGCCGGGTTTGGCGGGAATGTCGAGCCGCTGGAGTTGCAGCGCCATGTAGGCGCGGTCGTCGCCCTGCTCGAAGACCTCGTTTTCTTCTTCAAAATCGAACAGCGCGCGGCTCGAAATGGCCACCACCAGTTTGCCGTCAAGGGTCAGTGCCATCGAAACTCCTAATCAGTTAGGGTCAGAGCACGTCGCTGCGCGAGTGGTCTGACCCGCGAAGTATCACGCTTGCAAAAACATCTGGTACACCGGATTGGCGGTTTCTTCCACGTAGGGGTAGCCCAGCGTGGACAGGAACTTGTCGAACGCCTTGCTGTCCTTGGGCGGCACCTGCAAGCCCACCAAAATACGGCCGTAGTCGGCACCCTGGTTGCGGTAATGGAACAGGCTGATGTTCCAACCCGGGCGCATCAGGCTCAAAAATTTCAACAGCGCGCCGGGCCGCTCGGGGAACACAAAGCGCAGTAAGCGCTCCTCCTGGGCCAGGCTTGAGTGCCCGCCGACCATGTGTCGGATGTGCTCCTTGGCCAGTTCGTCGTGGGTCAGGTCGAGCGCACCAAAGCCGTTCTTGCCGAGGTGCGCGGCAATCTTGCCGGATTCGCCCTTGGTCGCGGTAGTCAGCCCGACAAACACATGGGCTTTTTGCGAGTCGCTGATGCGGTAATTAAATTCGGTCACGTTGCGCGACGTTTTAGCGCCGCCAAAGCTGGGCAGGTCGCCAATCAGCTCGCAAAAGCGCCGGAAGCTGCCGCGCTCCTCGGGAATGGTGACGGCAAACAGTGCCTCGCGCTCCTCGCCCACTTCGGCGCGTTCGGCAACAAAGCGCAGGCGGTCGAAGTTCATGTTGGCACCGCACAAAATGGCGGCATAAGTTTCGCCTTTGGTCTTGTGCTTGGCCACGTACTGCTTGACCGCCGCCACCGCCAGCGCACCAGCGGGCTCGACGATGCTGCGGGTGTCAACAAACACGTCCTTGATGGCCGCGCACACCGCGTCGGTATTGACCAGCATGTAGTCGTCCACCAAATGGCTGGCAATGCGGAAGGTCTCCTCGCCCACCAGTTTCACCGCCGTGCCGTCCGAGAACAGGCCAACGTCAGCCAGGGTCACACGCTCTTTGGCGGCCACTGACTGCGTCATGGCATCGGAGTCGTTCATTTGCACGCCGATCACCTTGATTTCTGGGCGCAAGGCCTTGATGTAATTGGCCACGCCGCTGATCAGGCCGCCGCCGCCAATGGCAACAAACACGGCGTCGAGCCTGCCCTGGTGCTGGCGCAGCATTTCCATGGCAATGGTGCCCTGGCCGGCAATCACATCGGGGTCGTCAAACGGATGGACAAAAGTCAGGCCCTCTTTTTTCTCCAGCGCCACCGCGTGCCCATAGGCGTCGGAGTAGCTGTCGCCAAACAGCACGACCTCACCGCCAAAGCCGCGCACGGCATCAACCTTGAGCCGCGGCGTGGTGGTGGGCATGACGATCACGGCGCGGCAGCCCAGGCGCCGGGCGCTCAAGGCCACGCCTTGCGCGTGGTTGCCGGCTGAGGCACAAATCACGCCTTGCTTGAGTTGGTCCGGGCTCAAATGCGCCATCTTGTTGTAAGCGCCGCGCAGCTTGAAACTGTGCACCGGTTGCTGGTCTTCGCGCTTGAGCAGCACGGTGTTGTTCAGGCGCGCGCTCAAGGACGGCGCAACCTCCAGCGCCGACTCCACAGCCACATCGTAAACACGGGCGGTCAGGATCTTGATCAGATAGTCGGCGGGGCTTAATGGGAGAGTTTTCATAGGGTGCCAATGATAAGGGCTCGCAAAGCGCCGTCCGCCGCGACAAACGGCGGCAAAAAGCGACAATCGCGGCTCTTGAAACTTGAAGGAACCCTGAACATGGAATGCACAGTGAGTTGGACCGGCGCTTTAGGTACGCGCTCAGGCATGGGTTTTGTGGCCGAAACCGGCAGCGGCCACACGCTGGTGATGGATGGCGCGCCCGATGCCGCCAAGCCCGAAAACGGCGGCCAGAACCTGGCGCCGCGCCCGATGGAAACGTTGCTGGCCGGTGCTGGCGGCTGCACCGCCTATGACGTGGTGCTGATCCTGAAACGTGGCCGCCACGACGTGCGCGGCTGCACGGTCAAGCTCGACGCCGAGCGCGCTGACGTTGACCCCAAGGTGTTCAACAAAATCAACATGCATTTCACCGTGACCGGCAAGGGCGTGCCGGCTGCCGCAGTTGAGCGCGCCATTGCCATGAGCCACGACAAATACTGCTCTGCCAGCGTCATGCTGGGCAAAACGGCAGAAATTACGACCAGCTTTGAGTTCGTCGAGATTTAAGATGGATGAACTCGTCACCAACCGGGGCTTGCCTCCGCCCTGGCACCTCTGAAAACCGACATGGCTGTCCTCAAGACCGAAGCGTCTCAAATCAAATGGATGCTGGGCTTTGTGATTGGCGGAGTGATTGCCATTTTGGCTCGGCTGCTCAGCCAATAAGTTCCTAGACGCGGTGCGCAACCGTCGTCATGACCTTGGCAACAGCGGCCATCAGGCCTTTGACTGGCAGCGGCAAATCAATGGCACCCAGTTCTTTGGCGTTGAGCGCATGGCGCGCCTCGTCGTCCTTCATTTGCGCCACGATGGCGCGCGAGGTATGGTCGCCGGCCGGCAGGCGGCTCAGGTGGCTGTCCAGATGCGCCTCCACCTGGTTTTCGGTTTCCACCACAAACCCCAAGCTCACCTTGTCGCCCAGTTTGCCCGCCAGCAGGCCGATGCCAAAGGCGCCGGCGTACCAAAGCGGGTTGAGCAATGAAGGCCGGTCGCCCAGTTCTTTCAGGCGTTGTTCGGTCCAGGCCAGGTGATTGGTTTCCTCGGCGCTGGCTTGTTGAAAATGGGCGCGCAGCGCCTCGTTGCTGGTGGCAAATGCCTGCGCTGTGTAGAGCGCCTGGGCGCAGACCTCGCCCACATGGTTGACGCGCATCAGCGCACCGGCTTCCTTTTTCTCAAGCTCCGAAAGTTCAGTGGCGTCGCCCGCCACGGTGGGGCAGGCCTGGGCGCCCCGATGCTGGGCAAATACCGTGCGCAAGGCGTCATCCACAGTGCTTAAAAAACGGTCCATCATGGCGATTCCAATTCTTCTGATTAAGGTTTTACCTGCCCTTTAGCAGGGATTTCTCACGTCGCATTGTAATTTTTTGCGCTATATTGCCAATCATGAAGTCAAATTTGTCCTTGCCCGAGGCATCGGTGACTGAGCTTCAGTCGGTGCTACAGCGCCACGGCGGCAACGCGCACGCTTTGGTGCAAATCCTGCGCGAGTTTCAGGATATTCATGGTTGGTTGCCGCGCCCTGCCCTGCAACAAATGGCCAAAGCCTTGGATTTGACGCTCGCCCAGGTGCAGGGCGTGGCCGACTTTTACCGCTTTTTTCACACCCAGCCGGTGGGCGCCTACCGCGTGCTGTTCAGCGACAACATCACCGACCGCATGCTGGGCAGCGAAGCCTTGTTGCGCCAATTGTGCGGCCTACTCAATGTCGCCCCCGACCAAACTCGCGCCGATGGCTTGGTGAGCATCGCCACCACCTCGTGCACTGGCCTGTGCGACCAGGGCCCGGCGGCGCTCATCAACCACCACCAGGTCGTTACCCGGCTGACCCCGCAGCGCATTGCGCAGATGGCCGAATTGATCGAGCAGCACGTGCCGCCCGCGCAATGGCCGTCTGAATGGTCGCAAGTAGACGATCAGATTTGCCTGGCCGATGTCAAGCTGGGCGTGCAACCGGCCCCAGGTACCGCAATTGCAGCGGCCCTGGCGCGCTCGCCTCAGGTGATGATCGACGACCTCAAACGTTCCAAATTGCGCGGCCGCGGCGGCGCCGGTTATGCCACCGGCACCAAATGGCAACTGTGCCGCAACGCCATCGGCGCCGCACCTTACGTGGTCTGCAACGCCGATGAAGGCGAGCCCGGCACCTTCAAGGACCGGGTGCTGCTGACGAGTTATGCCGACACCCTGTTCGAGGGCATGACCATCGCGGCTTGGGCGATCGGCGCCAAAAAAGGGCTGGTCTACCTGCGCGGCGAATACCGTTACCTGCTGGAAACCTTGCAAGCCGTTTTGCAGCGCCGACGCGAACAAGGGCTGTTGGGCACCTCGATTCAGGGCAAGGCCGGCTTTGACTTCGACATCACCATTCATGTGGGCGCCGGGGCTTATGTGTGCGGCGAAGAGTCAGCCCTGATCGAGTCGCTCGAAGGCAAGCGTGGCGTGCCGCGCATTCGCCCGCCATTCCCGGTCGAGCATGGCTACCTGGGCCAGCCCACCACCGTCAACAACGTGGAAACCTTTTGCGCCGTGACGCACATTGCCGTGCACGGCGGCGCCTGGTGGGCCGCCATTGGAACCCTGCAATCAACCGGCACCAAAATCCATTCGGTGTCTGGCGACTGCGCGCGCCCCGGCATTTACGAGTACCCGTTCGGCACCC
>PFUD01000196.1:20983-28664 GCA_002789915.1 Comamonadaceae bacterium CG_4_9_14_3_um_filter_60_33
CCGACGCATTGGTTTTGAAGACGTGCCCACGGCGGGCGCCTTCATGGTGTTCGACCGCAGCCGCGACCTGTTTGAGGTAGCCCGCAACTTTGCCCACTTTTTTGCTCACGAGAGCTGCGGTTTTTGCACGCCGTGCCGGGTCGGCACCGAACTGGTGGTGCGCCAAATGGACAAGCTCAAGCGCGGTTACGGGTCGAGTGCCGACATTCAGGTGCTTTACGAACTCGACAAACTGATGCACGGCGCCACCCACTGCGGCCTGGGCGCTGCGGCATGCAACCCGCTGCGCGACACCATCGCCAAGTTTCGCCCGGCCTACGAGCAGCACTTGAAGTCGCTGCACTTTGTCGCCGGCTTTGACATGGACGCCGAGCTCTCGCAGGCCCGGCGCGCCACGGGACGCAACGACAGCGGCGCGCATCTGGAGAATTTTGAATGATGACCGACACCCGCATCGACGCGCTGAGCCCAGGCACCTTCGCGCTGGATGGCCAGGAAGTTGAGTTCGGCCCGGGCGACAGCATTTTGCAAGCGGCCCGTCGCGCCGGGCATTACATTCCGCACCTGTGCTGGCACCCTGACTTTGCCGCGCACGGCTCATGCCGACTGTGCACCGTCAAGGTCAACGGCCGCAGCGGTGCGGCCTGCACCATTCAGGCAGCCAGCGGACAAGACGTGCAAAGCGACACCCCCGAGCTCAACGCCCAGCGCAAAACGCTGCTGCAAATGCTGTTTATCGAAGGCAACCACTTTTGCCCGTCGTGTGAAAAAAGCGGCAGCTGCCTGCTGCAGGCCACGGCCTACCAGATGGGCATGGACGGCCCGCACTTTGAAGAGTTCTACCCCAACCGCAGGGTCGATGCCAGCCACCCCGAGCTGCTGCTCGACCTGAACCGCTGCATTTTGTGCGGCTTGTGCGTGCGCGCCAGCGCGCAAGAAGGCAAGCACGTGTTTGCCATGGGCGGGCGCGGCATCACGAGCCACTTGCTGGTCAACAGCGACAGCGGCCAACTGGCTGACAGCACCATCAGCGCCACTGATGATGCTGCCAGCATTTGCCCGGTGGGCGCGATATTGCCGAAACGGCGCGGTTTTGTCATTCCGATCGGCCAGCGCCGCTTTGACAGCCACCCGGTATCGCAGGAGGACGCGACATGAATCCCCTGGAAAACAATGCACCGCCGCTGCACGCGCCGCGCAAGCTCAAGGTGGCCACGGTGTCGCTGGCGGGCTGTTTTGGCTGCCACATGTCTTTGCTCGACATTGATGAGCGCCTGCTGGAGCTGCTGGAACACGTCGAGTTCGACCGCTCGCCGCTGACCGACATCAAGACCATCGGCCGCTGCGACATCGGCCTGATCGAGGGCGGCCTGTGCAACGCCGAAAACGTGCAGGTGCTGCGCGAGTTCCGCACGCACTGCAAGACGCTGGTGGCGGTGGGCGCCTGCGCCATCAACGGCGGCCTGCCGGCGCAGCGCAACCAGCTCGACGTGGGCAAGATGATGTGCGATGTGTATTGCAGCCAAAACGGCACGGTAGCCGGCAGCCAGGTGCCCAACGACCCCGAACTTCCGCTACCACTGAACCACGTGCACCCGATCCACGAGGTGGTGCATGTGGACTACTTTTTGCCCGGTTGCCCGCCCAGCGCCGACGCCATCTGGTCTTTTCTGAACGATTTGCTGGCTGGCCGCACGCCGCATTTGGGGCATGGGCTAATTCACTATGACTGACAGTTTTGGGCTTGTTGTAGGCTTTTTGTGGGGTCGACTTCAGTCGACCATGTCAGACTAAAGTCTGCCCCCACAAAGTCGGCAATGACAGGTCATCTTATTTACAAAAGGACTAGTCCATGACTTTTCCACTTGAAACCGCCGCCCGCCCCGAAACCCTGCGCCGGGTCGCCATTGACCCGGTGTCGCGTGTCGAGGGGCACGGCAAGGTGACGCTGCTGCTCGATGCCGACAACCACATCGAGCAGGTGCGGCTGCACATTGTCGAGTTCCGGGGCTTCGAGAAATTCATCGAGGGCCGCCCCTACTGGGAAGTGCCGGTGATGGTGCAGCGCCTGTGCGGCATCTGCCCGGTGTCGCACCACCTGGCGGCGTCCAAGGCGTTTGACCGCGTCATCGGCGCCGCACCAGTGAGCGCCAGCGCCAACGCGGTGCGCCGGCTGATGCACTACGGGCAAATTTTGCAATCCCACGCACTGCACTTTTTTCACCTATCGTCGCCCGATTTGTTGTTTGGCTTTGATTCCGAAGTGGCCAAACGCAACATCGTGGGGGTGGCGCAGGCGCACCCCGAGATCGCCAAAAAAGGCATTTTGCTGCGCAAGTTCGGCCAGGAAGTCATCCGCATCACCGCCGGCAAACGCATCCACGGCACCGGCGCGGTGCCGGGCGGCATCAACAAGCTGGTTACTGCGGAAGAACGCAACAGCCTACAGCGCGACTTGCCGCAAATGCTGCAATGGGCACAAGATGCAGTGGACATTGCCAAGCAGTTGCATGCACAAAACCCGGCGCTGTACAACAGCTTTGGCAGCTTTCGCTCCAAGCTGATGTCGCTGGTGCGTCGTGATGGCGCCATGGATTTGTACGATGGCGTGCTGCGCGTGCGCGATGAAGACGGGCACATTTTGTTTGACCAGATCGACGACCAGCGCTACCTGGAGCTGATTGAAGAAGAAGTGCGCCCCTGGAGCTACATGAAGTTCCCGTACCTGCGCAGCCTGGGCGCGCAACTGGGCTGGTACCGCGTGGGGCCGCTGGCACGGGTGCAAAACTGCGACTTCATTCCCAGCGCCCTTGCTGAAACCGAGCGCCAGGCCTTTGTTGCCTGGGGCCAGGGCGAGCCGGTGCACGCCACGCTGGCCTACCACTGGGCGCGCATGATCGAGATGCTGCACGCGGTGGAAGTGGTCGCCGAACTGCTGGCAGACCCGGCGCTGCTCTCGGGCGACCTGCTCACCAGCGGCGTGCGCCAGCGCCACGGCGTGGGCATGATCGAAGCGCCGCGCGGCACGCTCATCCACGACTATGAAGTGGGCGACGATGACCTGGTTACGCGCTGCAACCTGATCGTGTCGACCACCCACAACAACCAGGCCATGAACGAATCTGTGCGCGCGGTGGCGCGCGATTACCTGGACGGCCAGGTGCTCACCGAAGGCCTGCTCAACCACATCGAAGTCGCCATTCGCGCCTACGACCCATGCCTTTCTTGCGCCACCCACGCACTGGGCCAGATGCCGCTGGAGGTGACGCTGCTGGCTGCTGATGGCACGGTGCTGGACCATGTGCTGAAATCGTCCGATGGTGGCTGATTTTGGTTTTGTGACTTGCTGTGGGGTCGACTGAAGTCGACCCCACAAGCACGCCAATGACCACCCCACTGCTGGTGCTGGCCTGGGGCAATCTGAGCCGCGGCGACGATGCGCTTGGCCCCCTGTGCGTGGCTGCCCTGCGCGAGCAACTGCCCGACTTTTTACAAGAACAGGTGGCGTTTCTGGACGACTACCAGTTGCAGATAGAGCACGCGCTGGACCTGGTGGACCGTCAACGCGTGCTTTTTATTGATGCCAGCCTGAACTGCACGGCACCGTTTCAGGTGAGCCAACCCAAGCCCGCGCGGGACACCAGTTTCACCAGCCACGCGCTGTCGCCGCAGGCCTTGCTGCAGGTGTACCAAGACCTGCAGGGCGTGCCGCCACCGCCCTGCACTATGCTGGCAATACGCGGCGATCAATTTGAATTGGGGCAAGCGCCCGGCGCGCAGGCGCTGGCGCATCTGGCAAGCGCAGTCAAGTGGGCCAGACAGTGGTTGCTGGACAGCCAACCAGGCGACGCCTGATCAACCCAGCGCGTCATTCACCTGTTCATGAAACTCGGCCAGATGCTCGGCCGCCTGTACCTCGCGCGGCACGGCGTCGCGGATGGAAAACACACCCATGATCTTGTTGCCTTCGGTAACGATGGGCAGATGCCGAAAACCGCGCTCAATCATCAGCAGCACGGCATCGGCCACCTTGGTCTCAGGCACCACACAGTGCGGGCTGCGCGTCATGATGTCGGCCACCGTGGTGGTGGCCGGGTCGAGCGACTTGGCCAGCAAGCGGGTCATCAGGTCACGCTCGGTGACGATGCCGAGCAAAGCGTTGGTGGTGTCGATGACCAGCACACTGCCGCAGTTGGCGCGGGTCATCACGCAAGCAGCGGTGTAAACCGTGGCGGTGGGCACCACGCTCACCACATGACGCTGCGCCATCGATTGAAATACGGTACGTTCGGGCATTGCTGACTCCTTGGGGTGGTGGTGTTAACGCAGGGCCGCGTTGATTTTGTCAAGCGCACTGGCACCTGGGCAAAGTTGCTGCACCCCCAGGGTGTTGAGTGGCCGCGCGGCGGTGTTGAGTGAGGTATGCAAGTCGGTGGGCAGCGGGTCAAGGTAAAGCAAGCCGGTGACCACCTCACCGCGCGCCGCGTGGCTGTTCATGTAGCTCATGGCCGCGTAGCGATCGGTGGGGTCGTAGTCAGCGTGCAATTTGCGCAAGCGCAACACCGAGCCGTCATGCTGCTCGACCTCGAGCACTTCACCCGGCGCATGCTGGGTGGCGGTTTCCTGGCCGGGCGTGATGAAGTCGATCACGCTGACCGATTCATCGTGCTGGCGCACGTATTCGTAGCTCTTGGTGCTGCCGGCGTGGTTGTTGAACGTCACGCAGGGGCTGATGACGTCGATGAAAGCGGCACCGCCGTGCGCCAGCGCGCCCTTGATCAACGGCACCAGTTGCGCCTTGTCGCCCGAGAAGCTGCGCGCCACATAGGTGGCACCCAGTTGCAGCGCAATACCGACCAGATCGACCGGGCTGTCGGTGTTGATGACACCTTTTTTGCTCTTGGAGCCGCGGTCTGCCGTGGCCGAAAACTGTCCCTTGGTCAGGCCGTAAACGCCGTTATTCATCACAATGTAGGCCATGTTGACGCCGCGGCGCATGGCGTTGGCAAACTGCCCCAGACCAATGGAAGCTGAGTCGCCGTCGCCCGACACACCCAAATACATCAGCTCGCGGTTGGCCAGGTTAGCGCCGGTGAGCACGCTGGGCATGCGCCCATGCACGGTGTTGAAGCCATGCGACGCACCCAAAAAATAGGTGGGCGCCTTGGAACTGCAGCCAATGCCCGAGAGCTTGGCGACGCGGTGCGGCTCAATGTCAAGCTCCCAGCAGGCCTGGATGATGGCTGCCGAAATGGAGTCATGACCACAACCGGCGCACAGCGTCGAGACCGGGCCTTCGTAGTCGCGCCGGGTGTAGCCAACCTTGTTCTTGGTCAGCGTGGGGTGGTGCAACCGGGGTTTGGCAAGGTAGGTCATACAGTCTCCTTCAAAAGCGCCAGCTTGGCAGCAATCGCGCTCACGATAAAGCGCGCCGTGATTGGCGTGCCGTCATAGTGCAGCACTTTAGTCAATTGTTTGGGGTTGGCGTCAAGCTCGTTGATCAACAGGGTGCGCATTTGCGCGTCGCGGTTTTGCTCCACCACGAACACCGTGTCGTGCTCAGCCAAAAAGGTTTCTACCGATTTGGGGAACGGGTAGGCCAGCAGCCGCATGCCATCGACATGAATGCCGTCTTCGTCCAACACATCCAGCGCTTCGCGCATGGCAGGCGTGGTGGAACCAAAATAAATGGCGCCGATGCGCGTGGGCTCGGCCGCTTTGTGCACGATAGGCTGCGGCACCAGGTTGGCGGCTGTCTTGAACTTTTTCAGTAGCCGCTCCATGTTGTAGATGTAGTCCGGCCCGCGTTCCGAGTAGCGCGCGTAGGCATCTTTGGAGGTACCGCGGGTGAAGTACGAGCCCTTGGTGGGGTGCGTGCCGGGGTAGGTGCGCCACGGAATGCCGTCGCCATCGACGTCGTTGTAGCGGCCGAAGTCTTTGCCGGCTTCCAGGTCGGCAGCGGTCATGACCTTACCGCGGTCGTAGGCGCGCGCATCGTCCCAGACAAACGGTTTGCACAGGCGCTGGTTCATGCCGATGTCGAGGTCGCTCATGACAAAAATGGGCGTTTGCAGCCGGTCGGCCAGGTCCAGCGCGGCCGCAGCGTGTTCAAAACACTCGTGCGGGTCTTGCGGGAACAGCATCACATGCTTGGTGTCGCCGTGCGAGGCGTAGGCGCAACTCAGCAGGTCTGACTGCTGGGTGCGGGTTGGCATGCCAGTGCTGGGGCCACCGCGCTGGATGTTGATCAGCGTGACCGGAATCTCGGCAAAGTAAGCCAGGCCAATGAACTCGGTCATCAGCGAAATACCGGCGCCCGACGTGGCGGTAAAGGCCCGTGCGCCGTTCCAGCCCGCGCCAATGGCCATGCCGATCGAGGCCAACTCGTCTTCGGCCTGCACGATGGCAAAGTTGTGCTGGCCGGTGCTTTCATCCACACGGAACTTGTCGCAGTATTTTTGAAAGTTTTCCGGCACCGAAGACGATGGCGTGATCGGGTACCAGGCGGCCACCGTGGCACCGCCATACACGCAACCCAGCGCCATGGCACTGTTGCCGTCGGTGAAAATCTGGTCGCCGATCTTGTCGGATTTGCGCACCTGAAGGCCCAGCGGATACGCAATGTGCTGCTTGATGTAGTCGCGGCCCAGGTTGATCGCCTGCAAGTTGGAAGCCAGCAAGCGCTCCTTGCCCTTGAACTGCTCGGCAAACAGCTTTTCAAACACCGATGCATCCATGCCCAGCAGCACCGACAACGCGCCCACGTAAATGATGTTCTTGAACAGCTGGCGCTGGCGCGGGTCGGTGTAGGTGGCGTTGGTGATTTCGGTCAGCGGCACGCCAATGACGGTAATGTCCTTGCGGAACCTGGACTCAGGGATCGGCCGGGTGCTGTCATAAAACAGGTAGCCGCCGGGCTCGATCTCGGCCACGTCGGCGTCCCAGGTTTGCGGGTTCATGGCCACCATCATGTCGACACCACCGCGGCGGCCGTGATAGCCCTTTTCGCACACCCGGGCCTCGTACCAGGTCGGCATGCCCTGAATGTTGCTGGGAAAAATGTTGCGCGGGCTCACCGGCACGCCCATGCGCATCACCGCCTTTGCAAACAGCTCGTTGGCACTGGCCGAGCCCGAGCCGTTGATGTTGGCAAACTTGATGACGAAATCGTTGATGGCTTCAATGGGCTTCATGCGGCCTCCGTGACATTGGTGTGTGCTGCGGCCGATTTGGTGTCGCGTGCGCGCGGCCCGGCTTGCGTGGTGTTGAGCAAAAATTTCTGCATGTCCCAGGCGCCTGTGGGGCAGCGCTCGGCGCAAAAACCGCAGTGCAGGCAGACGTCTTCATCTTTCACCATAACGCGGCCGGTTTTGAGTTCGCCCGACACATACAGGTCTTGCCCCGTATGCTCGGCCGGCGCCTTCAGGCGCGTGCGCAGGTCGACCTCTTCGCCGTTGTTGGTGAAGGTGATGCAGTCCATCGGGCAAATGTCCACGCAGGCATCGCATTCGATGCACAGGTTGCCCTTGAACACGGTTTGCACGTCGCAGTTCAGGCAGCGACTGGCTTCCTTGAAGGCGGTGGCTGCATCAAAACCCAATTCAACCTCGACCTTGATGCTGGCCAGGGCCTTTTCGGCCGTGGTCCATGGCACTTTGAAGCGCACGTCGTTGGAGATATC
>PFUD01000107.1 GCA_002789915.1 Comamonadaceae bacterium CG_4_9_14_3_um_filter_60_33
TGGAAAATCAAATGCAAATCCCCGGCGCAGCGCGCACCTTGCTGTTCAAGAGCCAGCCAGTGGCGTGGCCGAGTTGGCCTTGCGTGTTGCTGCCAAAAAAGATGCCGATGGCGAATTGCAATTTGGCATGGGTTTTGACGACCCTAATGACTAAGATATGAAGCTCGATCTGGAAGGCGTGGCAGTGCTCATTGGCGGAGAATCGCAGGAACTGCTGTTCGACACCGTGCCTGACTTTGTCGAACTCAACCCGGGTGAATTCACCTTCGTCTTCATCCCCACCAGCCATCCCTCCCGCGCCAGCGGCGGTTGTGGCAGCAAAGGAGCAAGCCATTGAAAGCCGATGTGAAAAACTTCAAACCTGATGCTGGTCGTGTTTACCTGGTCGGTGCCGGCCCGGGTGACCCCGAGCTGCTCACGCTGCGTGCCGCGCGCCTGCTCAAGCAAGCCGACGTGATCGTCTATGACAACCTGGTGTCTGAGGGCGTGCTGGCTTTTGTGCCACCCACCGCCGAGCGCATTTATGCCGGCAAGCGGCGCAACGAGCACACCCTGCGCCAGGAGCAGATCAACAGCTTGCTGGTCAAGTTGGCCAGCCAGGGCAAACAGGTGGTGCGCCTCAAGGGCGGTGACCCGTTCATTTTTGGCCGTGGCGGCGAAGAATTGCAAACGCTGGCAGCGTCTGGCGTGGCATTCGAGGTGGTGCCTGGCGTGACTGCCGCCTCCGGCGTGTCGAGTTATGCGGGTATTCCGCTCACGCACCGCGACCACGCGCAATGCTGCCTGTTTGTCACCGGCCACCTCAAAAATGGCACGGCCGACCTCGACTGGCCCAGCCTGGTGCGCCTGAATCAGACCGTGGTGATTTACATGGGCCTGCTCGGCCTGCCGGAAATTTGCCGCGAGATGGTGGCGCACGGCGCGTCCCCCGAGCTGCCCATTGCCGTGGTGCAAGACGGCAGCCTGCCGACCCAAAAAGTGGTCACCGGCACGCTGGTCAACATGGCCGAGCGGGTGGCGCAAGCCGGCCTCAAATCACCGTGCCTGACGATCATCGGCGAGGTGGTCAAGCTGCATCAGGAACTGGCCTGGTTTGAGTCTGCGCCAAGTACGGTAGCGGCTTGACTGACTGTTCCGGCTTGTCAGGGTTTAGTGAAGCGGTGAGCTCGTCAGCGCTTTGCGCGCAGATTGTCTATTGCACCTTGCATCCAGGTCTTCGCGGTGTTCAGTGTGTGGCTTTCTTCCAGAAGGCCGCGCAGCGCGCTCAGTTGCTGTTCGAACAGACCCTCTTTACCCAAATCTGCGGGTGTCTCGCCGGGGCCAAGGGGCAGGATGTTTTCGAGATAGGTTCCACCAAGCAGGCGCCTGAGGATGCCCTCACCCAAGAACGGTTCGTCGTTGTTCAAGGTCCGCGTGGCATTTAGCAGGCGGCGAACATCGTACTGTCCGGGGTAAATGTCGGGCACCTGCTTCTTGATGGCCAGCAGGCTGTAGACGCCAATGCGGGCCGTGCGCACCGAGCTCTCCAGGGTGAATACCACGTCGTTATGGGTTTCTACAAACTGACCGAGACAGGCCACATTGGTGCAGCCCTGCGGCACCACCCAGGGGCGGTCTCCCTTGGCGCGTGGCATGAATTGGGCGGTGATGTAGGGCATCAGCGCCAGGCGCACTTTGGTGTTTGCGATCACCTCGTCAACCTTGTCGATCAGGCCAAGGTGGTAACACAGTTCGGTCAAAATTTCCTTGCCGGTGCATTGCGGCATGGGTTTTTTGACATAGTCGCCGGGGGTGTCCATCAACAGCGCAAAGACCCAGGGCACGAGGACATCGGTGGGTTGATCCGGGAAGTGGGGTTGGCGGTTGAGGGTGAAGCTCATCAACCAGGCTGAGTCAGTGAAGGTGATGATGCCGCCAGTGGCCGTTTTGCCAGAGTAGGGATCATTCACGCAGAGCGCCTTCAACTTTTCTGTCAGCGCGGAGGGCGTGCAGGTCAGCGTTGCCGACTCCCATGTTGAGGCAGGTACGTTGCCGCAGAATTTCTTGGGCCGGCCAAAAGCGGGGGACTTGTTAGTGAGCTGCTGCCACAACTGCCAGCTTGCGCCCACCCGGGCGTCGGGTGCGTTGACACGCAATTCAGGCACTGTATCGGCGTCACCGTAGGCGGTGTCTTCGACGATGGAGCCGAGGGTGACAAAGACCAAATCACGCGCTTGGATATTGATCCGCTGGTTGCCATCAGGGGTGTGGCACTCGATTGCCGTGACGGTTTTTGCATCTCCACTGAGGTCCATCGCCAGATCAAATACGGTCGTCTGGTATTGAATTTTGACGCCCTGGTGTTGCAGCCAAGCCATCAAGGGGCGTATGAAACTGTCGTACTGGTTGTATTTGGGGAAAACCAGCGACGTCATGTCGTTCAACCCGTCCATCAGGTGCAGAAAACGGTGCATGTACAGCTTCATTTCCAGCACAGAATGCCAGTTCTGGAAGGCAAACATGGTGCGCCAGAACGTGTAAAAGTTGCTCTTCAGAAAGCCTTCACTGAACCACTGCTCAACCGTCACGTCATCAAGGTCTTCCTTGCGCGCCAAAAAAAGTCGCAGCAACTCCAATTGCTGCAGCCGGCTCAGCCCCATGGTCGACGAATCCTTGATATGCCCCTGCTTTTCAAGCAGCCGCGCTTTTGACCAGTTCTTGTCAGCGTCATTGACGACGCGAAATTCATCCAGCACCGTGAAGGGTGCGGGCAGTTCCAGCGCCGGTATTTCCGAGAAAACATCCCAGAAGTTCTGGTACGTCATCTCCATTTCGCGGCCACCGCGAACGAGATAACCCTTCTCGGCATTGCCCGCCCCGTCAAGCGCGCCGCCCTCAATCGTCTGGGATTCAAGAATCGTGATGTTGGCGCCCGGCATATGACCGTCGCGGATCAGAAAGAAGGCGGCGGACAGACCACCAATGCCGCTGCCAATGATGTAGGCATGGCGCTTGGCAATGCCTTCAGTGGCGAGCGGGCGATGGTTCGTATAGCTGCCGTGCAGGTCAGCGGGCGGCAGTGCGGTGTCCAGGCCGTTGTGCAAATGCCGGGTCGATGCGTCCGGGCTCACATCCATGGTTTGTTGGGCCATGGCGTCAATGTGGGTCTTGAGTCGCGAGCTGTCTTTAACGGGCGTGGTGTGGCTAGTCATGGTGTGTCCTTTTTGGGCGTGCGTTTGGAGGCTTGGGCCGGGCTTGCCCGGCCCTTGGCGGGTCACTTACTTTTTCAGATAGCTGTAAAAGCCCTCGCCGGTTGACCTGCCGAGCTTGCCCTTGTCGATGTAGCGCTCCTTGAGCAGTTTCGCAAATGCCTGCCGCTTTGGGGCTGGGTTCGCTAAGGAAATGTTGTAGGCGGTCGTGAGTCCGACGATGTCATATATCTGGAATGGCCCCAAGGGCGCCCCGGTGGCGATGCGCCAGGTTTTGTCCACCATGTCAGGCTCGGCGATGTCGTCCACAAGAAGGTCACCCGCGGCGCCCAGGAACGGCACGAGCAGCGCGTTGAGCAGGTAACCCGCATGCTCCTTCTTGAGCTCAATCGGCACCATGCCCGTTGCCGTCGCGAACTCGACGATGGCCTGGGTCACAGCCGGCGCGGTGTCCGTCGTTCCCATGATCTCTGCCGTGTTGTGTGACCAGACACGGTTGGCGTAGTGCAGCGCAATGAACCGGTCAGGGCGACCGGTGGCGTCTTTCATTGCACTTGGCAATAGGGTTGACGAATTGGTTGCGAAGATCGTCTTGGGCGGCGCGAGCTTGGCCAATCGGGTGTAAACGTCGCGTTTGATTTCAAGCTTCTCTGGTACGACCTCGATCACAAGGTCGGCATCCTTGACGGCATCGGCGAGTTCGAACGAGTAGCTGATGTTGGCGAGCGCCGCTGCCGAGCCGCCATTGGCCGCACCGACCACATGCTCGTCGATGTAGGTCTGTGCCAGACTGGCAAAGCGCGTCTTCGCTTGCGCAATGATCTCTGCGTTGATGTCGTAGGCGATGACGGTAAAGCCATGGAATGCGGTCTGGAATGCAATTTGCGAGCCGAGTACGCCGGTTCCGAGGACGGTGACATTCTTGATGGTTGTCATGGGCTGTTCTTTCTGTTTGAGATGGGGTGGCACAACGATCACAGAACGAGCGCCTGTCGCCATTCTGATGAAAGCTGCTGCGCTGCACTGTGCGCCAGCGCGCTTAGGCCCGCAAAGCCAAGGCAGTCGCGCCCGCACCCATGGCCACGATCAGCAAAGGCCAGCGGCCGGCCTTGGGGTGGGCAGTTAGCTCACTTCACGATCAGCAGCAGACTCTCGTCCCACTTGGCGTGCTTCTCCAGCCCCGCCAGATTGGCGACGGTGGCCGCAATATTGGACAGACCCGCAGTGGCGACTCGTTTTAACCCCAGTTGGCCACCGGTGACCTTGTCAAACAGGATCAGTGGCACCGGGTTCAGGGTGTGGGCGGTTTTGGCCTTGTAGGAGCCGTCGGTGTTCAGTGAAGGTTGTTTGGTTTTTTTGTCCAGCTCATACATCTCATCGGCGTTACCGTGATCGGCGGTGATCAGGGCTACGCCGCCAGCCGCCGCAATGGCCGGCAGCAGGCGCGCCAGCGCCAGGTCAACGGCTTCCACGGCCATGGTGGCAGCGCGGAAGTTGCCGGTGTGGCCGACCATGTCGCCGTTGGCAAAGTTACAGCGCAGCAGCTTGTGCTGGCCACTTTGCACGGCGGCAATCATGGCGTCGGTGATCTCGGCGGACTTCATCCATGGGCGTTGCTCGAATGGCACCACGTCGCTGGGCACTTCCTGCCAGGTTTCGCCCTCAAACTTGTTGGAGCGGTTGCCGTTCCAGAAGTAGGTGACGTGACCAAACTTTTGTGTCTCGGAGCAGGCGAACTGGGTCAGACCGGCCTTGCTGAACCACTCGCCCGAGGTGTCTTTGATGGCCGGTGGCGTCACCAGAAATCGCTTGGGCAGTTGCAGATCACCGTCGTATTGCAGCATGCCGGCAAAGGTGATCATGGGTGTGCGCACGCGGTCAAAGCGGGTGAAGTCAGCCTCGACAAAAGCGCGGGTGATTTCGATGGCGCGGTCGCCGCGGAAGTTGAAAAACACCACCGAATCACCGTCTTCGATGGTGCCAATAGGCTCGCCGTGCTCAGCAATCACAAATTCTGGCAAATCCTGGTCTATGGTGCCGGGGTGGCTGGCGCGCAAGCCATTGACCGCCGCTGTGGCGTTGGCAAACTGCGGGCCCTGGCCTAGCACATGGGTTTTCCAGCCTTTTTCCACCATCGGCCAATTGGCGTCGTAGCGGTCCATGGTGATATTTTGGCGGCCACCGCCCGAGGCAATGCGGGCGTCAAAACCGTCCACACGCAACTCGGCCAAAAAAGCCTCGAACGGCACCACGTAGTCCAGAGCGCTGGTCTCAGGCACGTCACGCCCGTCCAGCAAAGCGTGGATGCGCACCGTCTTGATGCCTTCGCGCTTGGCCTGGCTCACCATCGCCTTCAGGTGGTCGATGTGGCTGTGCACGTTGCCGTCAGAAAACAGTCCGATGAAGTGCGCCACGCCACGGCCCGCCCTGGCCCCGGCCACGATCTGCTGCCACGCCTGGCCCTGCCAGATCGAGCCGTCAGCAATGGCATTGGCGACCAGCGCCGCGCCCTGGCTGTAGACCTGTCCGGCGCCAAGGGCGTTGTGACCGACTTCGGAGTTGCCCATGTCATCGTCAGACGGCATGCCGACGGCTGTGCCGTGGGCGCGCAGGCTGATGTGGGGGCACTCTGTCATCAGTTGGTCCAGCGTGGGTTTGCGAGCGGCGGCAATGGCGCTGCCCACGTCGCGCTCAGCCATACCGTAGCCGTCCATGACGATGACAACAACCGGGCCGGCCACGCCGGTAAAGGAAGACGATTTTTGTAGCATGCGAGAGTCCTGAAGTCATGTTGCAGGACCGGTGCTGCGGGGGCAGTCCAGGCAGCATCCGGCAACCCCACTATATTCCCTCAAAAAATGGAGAGCCTACCTGAGCCTGAGGAAGAACATGGTTTGCTGAAATTGCCTGGCCTGACTGCTCATTTCTTCGGCGTTGGCTGCCAGCGCTTCAGCGCTTGCCGCGTTTTGCTGGATGGCGTGGTTCAACTGGCCCGTGATTTGTTTCAGATGTAGAGCGGTATCTTCGCGCAAGTAGCTACCCATCTTCAGCGTGTCCACCAAGGGGAGATTATTTGCTGATTTTGGGATAAACTGGTAGAAAAAAATTAAGCACAATGCTTTCATGAAGGGATTGGGGGATG